>JAXDGS010000139.1:0-3217 GCA_034664905.1 Solirubrobacteraceae bacterium
CCTCGACGCTGCCGGCGACCGCCTCGGCCCACGCCCACGCGGCGAGCGCTTCGCTGCGCTCAGCTCCGGCGGGCTGTTCGCTGAGGTTGAGCAGCTCGATCGCGGTTCTCGCGCTGTCGAGCACGGCACGGGGGACGCAGATCGGGCCGTGGTAGGCGCGTGCGCGACGCAGCCACGCCCGCGCGCGCTCCAGCGGCTCGGCTTCCTGCAGCAGGCTCGTCGCCCGCTCGAACGCCGCCTCTGCCTGGTCGCGGCGTCCCCGCCACGCCTCGAGCTCCCCGAGCTCGAGCCACAGATCGGCGCGGTCGGGGGCGATCGTGAGCGCCTCCTCGAGATAGCCGACCGCCTGCTCGAGCGCTGCCAGCGCCCGTGCCTCAGCGGCGGCGCGGACGAGCTGGGGGACCGCTTCCAGGTCCGCGCCTGCGAGCCGGAGGTGGCGGGCAGTCTCGGCCGGCCGCGGGATCCCGCCTGCCTGCCCGCCGGCCACCAGGGCGTGCGCCCAGCTCTGGTGCAGTGAGCGGCGGCGTGGCTCGGCGATCTCCTCGTAGACCGCGTCGCGCAGAAGCGCGTGACGAAACCCGATGGCACCGTCGGCGACCTGCAGCATGCCGCTCTGCAGCGCTTCAGCGGCGGCCTCGTCGGGATCGCGAAGCGGGAGCCGGGCGAGCTCCTTCGGTTGCAGTGGGCGGGCCGCGACAGCCGCTACCTCGACGAGCTTGCGCACCTCGCCAGACAGCGGTGTCAACATCGCCCGCGCCGATCCGCGCAGACTGGGAGCGACGTCGCCGTACCCGTGTCCGATCGCTCTCGCGGTCTCGACGGCGAGCAGCGGATTGCCCTCGGCGCGCTCCACCACGCGCCTGACGTCGGTGTCGTTCAAGCGAGCGGCCGTGCGGGCCAGCTCCGCCACCGGAGCTTCAGGCAACGGCCCGAGATCGACCTCGCAGCGCAGCATTCCGCGCGCGCGTAGCGCATGCTCGAGCGTGTCAGCGGCGGCGCTGTGCGGCAGGTCGCGCCGGGTGATCAGCATCATCACTGGCAGTCCCGCGATGCGTCGCGTGGCGTAGCCGACTAGCTCGAGGCTGGGGCCGTCGGCGCTGTGGGCATCCTCGAGCACGAGCAGCAGCGGCGCGTGCCGGGCGGCCCAGCCGAGCAGCGCGACGACCGCCTCGAACAGCCGCGTGCGCTGGAGGTCCGGCGCGACCGTCGCGTGCGTCGCGGTGCTGCGCGCGAAATGCACGGGCAACTCGGCAGCCAACGCCGCGAGATCATCTGGCCAGGCGGCGTCGGCCGGTGGCGCCGGAAGCGAAGGCAGCAGCTCGCGGATCAGCTCGGCCCACAGGCTCAACGGGGCCGTTCCGCCAAGATCAAGCGCCGCGCACGCCGCAGTCTGAGCACCAGCTGCGCTCGCCCGCGAGCGCACCTCGGTCGCCAATCTCGTCTTCCCGATCCCCGCTTCACCGCGGATCACCGCTGTCGCTCCCGTGCCTGCGGTGACGGCGAGCCACGTGCGCTCGAGCTCGCCGAGCTCGCGATCGCGGCCGAGGAGCGGCAGCAGCCCGGGAATCAGTAGCGCCCGCCCGCGGTCGGCCGGGGCAGCCGGCGTCTGGGCGCGGAGCTGCTCGATCAGCTCGCGCGTCTGCCTTGAGGGCGCCACGCCGAGCTCACGACGCAGGCGCTCGGTCAACGTCCGGTAGCTGCGCATCGCCGCAGCGCGATCGCCGCTCGCATCAAGCCGCGTGATCAGCCGCCGATGAGCAGCCTCGTCGAACGGATCCCGCTCGACCTGACGGCGAGTCAGCTCCACCGCCTCACGCACCTCGTCGCGCTGCTCAGCGGCCTGCGCGAGCCGCTCCAGCACCGCGATCACGCGCTCGCAGTGGCGCTCGCGTGCCGACACCGCCCACTCGTCCTCGAGGCCCTCGAGCAACTCGCCCCGACACAGCTCGAGCGCCGCATCCGGGTCGGTTTCGGCGAGACGGTCGAACTCGTGGACGTCGACCCAGATTCCCTGAGCGTGGTGAAGCCCCACCCGCTCGCCGTCGACCGCGAGCGCGTCCCCGAGCTGGCGGCGCAGCGCCCACAGCGCGCTGCGGACGCTCGCGCGCGCGCTCTGATCCAATACGTCGGGCCAGAAGCGGGCCGCCAGCTCTGCCCGCGGCACCGAGCGAGAGGCGAGCGCGAGGTACACGAACACCGCCCAGGGGCGCTGCGACGGCGATGCGCTGATCGCGGTCCCGTTGAGCTCTATCTCGAGCGCCCCTAGCAGGCGTGCCCGCAGCACGACGTCAAAGCGTACTCCGCCACCTTTGACGACTGTTTGACGGCCCTCAGACGGCCCGCTGCAAGCCTCCCGAGGCATGGCACACCAATCGACACAGGAGGACGCCATGAGCACGATCACCACGTTCGATCTCGACCGCTTCGCCCGCGCCGCCGAGGAGCGCGACGCCGCGACGCAGCTGTCGATGTACGGGTCCGAGGCGACCGTCACGATCGTCGACCAGATCACTCAGCCCGGGTCCCCCCGGGTGCTGCGCACACCCGCGGAGATCAAAGACTGGCTCGAAGACATGTACGGCCGGGACATGACCCACTTGGTCAGGCACCGGGTCAACGACGATTGCGGCGCGGCATACACCCAGGCGTGCCGATACCCCGACGGCACCAACGTCGTGTGCGCGACGGTGATCGCGCTCGACCGCGGCCAGATCTCGGACCAGACCGTCGTCCAGGTCTGGGACGAGAAGTAGGAGGAAGCGGACGATGTCGACCACAGCACAGACAATCGACGAGGCAAAGCTGAACGAGTTCATGGGCCGTTTCGTCGGCGACCTCGGCGCCGCGCTCAGTGCCGCCCTGGTGGTGATCGGCGATCGCCTCGGTCTGTACCGGGCGATGGCCGACGGTCATCCAGTTACTCCCGAGCAGCTCGCGGGGCGCACGGGCACCGACTCTCGTTACGTCCGTGAGTGGCTCTCCAACCAGGCGGCGGGCGGCTACGTCAACTATGACGCCTCGAGCGGGAGCTTCTCGCTCTCGCCCGAGCAGTCGCTCGCACTCGCCCAAGAGGGGAGCCCGGCGTTCGTGCCGGGCGCGTTCCAGGTTGCAACCTCGCTGACCAAGGACGAGGAGACGATCTCGAACGCGTTCCTCAGCGGCAACGGTGTCGGCTGGCATGAGCACCACCACGACCTGTTCAGTGGCACGGAGCGGT
>JAXDGS010000140.1:0-4456 GCA_034664905.1 Solirubrobacteraceae bacterium
CGCTACGGCCCGACCGGTGGCCACGGCAGGCTCGACCATCCATCGCTGGCGATGGCGCTGCCGAACGGCGACATCGCAGTCAACGACGACTACCGCGACCGCGTCGTCGTGATCGACCCGCGCACCAGCAAGATCGTGTGGCAGTACGGACACACCGACCGACCCGGCACGGCCACCGGCTATCTGAACACGCCCGACGGTATGGATTTCGTGCCGCAGGCGCCGAACGGCACGCCCGCCTACGCGGCCGTGGTTCACCCCTAGCGGCTCGAGCGCGGCGGTTCCCCGAGCATGAATGACGTGCGCGGGCGCAGTGGCTCCTCGGAGTCCGCGCGGCTTGAACGCCGCAGGGCCGCGCGAGCGCGCACACTAAGGCGCCGGCGTGCAGCGCTCGCGGCGCTCACGCTCGCGGTGCTCGCGGTGGCGATCGCGCTGCTGATCGCAGGCGGGGGCGGCCCGAGCCGATCGCATGGGACGGGGCTGCGCGCCGCCGGCCGCGCAGGCTCCAAGCGCTTCTCCGGCGGGCCGCTGAAGGTCAGCGTCAGCGATGCCGGCAGGCTTGCGACGGCGCTGCAGGACGTCTCGGGCGCGCCCCTGCCGGGCGGGCGCATCCTGCTGGTCGGAGGCCTCGACCGCAGCGAATCCTCGCGCGCGGACATCGTGCTGTTCGACGGCGCCCACGCGATGCGAATCGGAGCGATGCAGACCGCGCTCCACGACGCATGTGCGAGCGAGCTGGGCGGCGCGGTCTACGTGTTCGGCGGCGGTGAGGTGAGCTCCTTCTCGCAGATCACGAAGGTGAGCGCCGCCGGTTCCGCAGATGCGGCCGGCTCGCTGCCGACCCCGGCCTCCGACGTCGCGTGCGCGACGATCGCGGGCGTTACCTACATCGTCGGCGGCTACACCGGCGTGCAACCGCTGCGAACGATTCTCGCGTTCAAGCCGGGCTCCGCGCCCCGGCTCGCCGGCACGCTGCCAAAGCCGCTGCGCTATGCGGCGGTGGCGGAGGTTGCGGGCAAGCTCTTGATCGCAGGCGGCACGAGCGGTGAAGAGGTGAGCAGCGACGTGTACGCGTTCGATCCCGTGAGCGGCGGCGTGCGGCGGATCGCGCGGCTGGCGCAGCCCGTGACGCATGCGGCCGGCGCTGCGCTCGGCGGCTCGATGCTCGTGATCGGCGGCCGCGGCGAAGGCGCTCACAGCCAGACCGCGAAGGTGCTCGCGATCTCGGCCGCGGGCGGCGTGAGCGTTGCCGGCGAGCTGCCACGCCCGCTGTCGGACGTCGCGGCGGTGCACAGCGGCGAAGCGGTGACAGCGGCCGGCGGCGTTGACAGCGCCGGGCATCAGCAGAGCTCGATCCTCAGGCTCGCGCGCGCACGCTGAGCGTCAACTGCACGTAGCTTCCGCGATCATGAATACTGCGCTGGATGCCTTTCGACCTGAGTCGCGCGGACCCGGTGTACGTACCGGACGCCGGGCGCTATGAGCGGATTCCCTACAGACGCGTGGGAGCGAGCGGGATCTTGCTTCCGGCGATCTCGCTTGGGCTGTGGCAGAACTTCGGCGACGACCGCCCGCTCGCGGGCAGCCGCGCAATCGTCCGCCGCGCATTCGACCTCGGCATCACGCACTTCGACCTCGCCAACAACTACGGTCCGCCCTACGGGGCGGCGGAGAAGAACTTCGGGCGCATCTTCGAGGAGGACCTGCGTCCCTACCGTGATGAGCTGATCATCTCGACGAAGGCCGGCTATGACCAGTGGCCCGGGCCGTACGGCGAGTGGGGCTCGCGAAAGTACCTGCTCGCGAGCCTCGAGCAGAGCCTCACGCGCATGCGCCTCGAGCACGTCGACATCTTCTACTCGCACCGCTTCGATCCCCGCACGCCGCTTCACGAGACGATGGGCGCGCTCGACAGCGCGGTCCGTCAGGGCAAGGCGCTGTATGTCGGGATCAGCTCCTACTCGGCCAAGCACACCGTCGAGGCGATCGAGATCCTCGAGCAGCTCGGCACTCCGCTCTTGATCCATCAGCCCTCCTACTCGCTGCTCAACCGCTGGATCGAGGCGGAGCTGCTGGAGGTGCTCGCGAAAAGCGGCGTCGGCGCGATCGTGTTCTCGCCGCTCGGGCAGGGCCTGCTGACGGACCGCTATCTACATGGCGTTCCCGCCGACTCGCGCGTGCGCCGGGGAGAGTACATGGACGAGAACATGCTCAGCGAGGAGCGCCTGGCCCGCGTTCGCGCGCTCAACGAGGTGGCCGAGCGTCGAGGGCAGTCGCTCGCGCAGCTCGCGATCGCCTGGACCCTGCGCGACGAGCGCGTGAGCTCGGCTTTGATCGGCGCGAGCAGCGTTGCGCAGCTCGAGCAGAACGTGGCGGCGCTGGAGCAGCTCGACTTCTCTACCGAGGAGCTCGCGGAGATCGACCGCCACGCGGTGGACAGCGCGATCAACATCTGGGCCCCCTCGAGCGACGCCTGAGGCCCGCGCCCCGGGGCGCGCAGTCCATGTATGCGCAGCTGCTGCGGCGATTCTCGCGGCGGATTCACCTCTAGAATCCGCGGGCAAGCAATCTTGGAGTGAGCTTTGAACGTGGAGCCGTACGCGCCGGGTGGATCGGGATGGGCTCGCACGGATGCCGTCGCGGGAGCAACGGCGGAGGAGCTGACGGAGAGCCTACGCGAGCTGACCGATCCGGCGCTCGGCCGTCTGCTGCTCGAGGACATGCTCAAGGAGCTGTTGGAGCGAATCAGGGCTCGCCTCGCCGTCGACACCGCGACGGTGCTTCTGCTCGACAGCGAGCGGGGCGTGCTGGTTGCGCGCGCCTCGCGGGGGATCGAGCAGGAGGTGCGCGAGGGCGTGCAGCTTCCGCTCGGGCGCGGCTTCGCCGGACGCGTCGCGTCCGAGGCGCGGCCGATCGTGATCGAGAGCCTCGAGCGCGCGGAAATCGTCAACCCGCTGCTGAGGGAGCGAGGCATATGCTCGCTGCTCGGCGTACCGCTGCTCGTGGAGGGGCGGGTGATCGGCGTCCTGCACGTGGGCAGCGTGACCCCGCGGGTCTTTGACGCCGGCGACGTAGGGCTGCTGCAGCTCGCCGCCGACCGCGTCGCGCTGGCGATCGACAAGGCGCAGCTATCAGAGCACCGCACGGTGACGGAGATCATGCAGCGAACGCTGCTGCCGATGCGCCTGCCGGAGGTGCCCGGACTGCGCTTCAGCGCCAAGTACCTGCCGGCGGGAGAGGGCCCGAAGATAGGCGGGGACTGGTATGACGTCTTTCATCTCAGCGACGGGCGTGTTGCGTTCGTGATCGGCGACGTCTCCGGGCGCGGTGCGGTGGCAGCGTCGGTGATGGCCGAGGCGCGGACCGCGCTGCGCGCGTACGCGCTAGAGGGGCATGACGTCGACACGGTGATGACCCTGCTCAACGAACTGCTCTCGTCGATAAGACGCGATCGCAGCGCGACGGCGGCGCTGTTCGCGCTCGAGCTCGAACGCCAGGAGCTCACGATGGTGAGCGCCGGACACCTGCCCGCAGTGCTGCTCTCGCCCGACGGCGAGCAACGCTTCATCTCTGAGGCAATCGGGCCGCCGCTGGGAGCGGTCACCGGCCACGAGTACACGGCGCAGCGCGTCTCCTTTCCGACCGGAAGCACGCTTTTGCTGTATACCGACGGTCTGATCGAGCGGCGCGATGAGCCGATCGACGTCGGCCTGCAGCGGCTGCTCGAGATATCGCGTGGCGCCCTGCAGGGGCAGGAGAGGACGTTTGCAGAGCGCATCTACAAACGTGCGGCGAGCGACGGGCCGCTGCGGGACGATGTGGCGCTGCTGGCGATCGAGTCGCTGCCGCACGAACCGCGCATGCGCTTCAGTGTCGAGGCCACGACGCGAAACCTCGCGGGCCTGCGCCGGGCGATCGCAAGCTGGCTGACCAGGCTCGAGATCTCCGAGCGCGAGCGCTTCGACATCGTGCTCGCATGCTCGGAGGCCGCGGGAAACGCGATCGAGCACGCGTATGGCCCGGGCGAGTCGACGTTCTCGGTCGACTGTGAGTGGGCAGGAGGCGAGGTCCGCATCAGGGTCGCAGACACGGGCGCCTGGCGCCCGCAACGGCGCGATGAACGCGGACGCGGGCTGATGCTGATGCGCGAGTTCATGGACTCCGTCAACGTCGAGCGCGGCCAGCACGGCACGGTGGTAACGCTCGTTAAGCGGGTATCGGTGCAACGATGATCGCGGTCAAGGTCGATCACTACGATCGCGTGCCCGTCGCGCGGCTGCCGCCGGATGTGGATGCCTCGAACGCCGTGGTCCTCGGCGATCGCCTGGCCGCGAGCGTCAGCCACGAGTCGCGCGACCTGATCGTCGATCTCACCCAGACCCGCTATCTCGACAGCGCGGGCATCGACATGCTCTTCCGCCTGAGCCGGCACCTCGGCGAGCGGCGCGCGCGCCTG
>JAXDGS010000141.1:0-38763 GCA_034664905.1 Solirubrobacteraceae bacterium
GCACCTCCACAGCCGGATCGACGATCCCTGTCGGGCGCACGATCTGCTCCACGACGCGCGTCGAGCGCGTCCGCTCGTACTCTCCGGGGGTCGCCGAGACGAACAGCAGCTGGGGTGTGATCGAGAGAAACTCCTCGAAGGTCTGCGGGCGGTTGTCCATCGCGCTCGGCAACCTGAAGCCGTAGTCCACGAGCGTCCGCTTGCGCGAGCGGTCGCCCTCGAACATGCCGCCGATCTGCGGCACGGTCTGGTGGGACTCGTCGATCAGGCAGATGAAGTCGCTCGGGAAATAGTCGATCAGGCAGTACGGGCGAGAGCCGGGGGCGCGTCCGTCGAGGATGCGCGAGTAGTTCTCGATGCCCGAGCAGAAGCCCATCTCGCGCAGCATCTCCATGTCGTACTGGGTCCGCTGGCGCAGGCGATGGGACTCGAGCTGCTTGCCTTCGGACTCGAGCTGCTCGCAGCGCTCGTTCAGCTCCCGGCCGATCTCCTGCACGGCCGCGTCGATCGTGCCCTCCTTGACGTTGTAGTGCGTCGCCGGCCAGATCGCGACGTGCTCGAGATCGTCGGCCAGCAGCTCACCCGTCAGGGGGTCGAAGTGCTGCAGGCGCTCCACTTCATCGCCGAACATCCCTGCGCGGAACGCGGTCTCAGCGTACGCCGGGAACACCTCGATCACCTCTCCCCTCACCCTGAAGGTTCCGCGCGAGAGGACCGAGTCGTTGCGCGTGTACTGGATCGATACGAGTTTGCGCAGCAGCTTGTCGCGATCGATCTGCTCGCCGCGGCGCAGGATCTGCATGTTCATCTCGTAGGTCTCCGGCGAGCCCAGACCGTAGATGCACGAGACCGATGCCACGACGATCACGTCCCGGCGCGCGAAAACCGCGGCTGTGGCGGCGTGGCGCAGTCGGTCCACCTCCTGGTTGATCGCCGAGTCCTTCTCGATGTACAGGTCCCTGCTCGGGACATACGCCTCGGGCTGGTAGTAGTCGTAGTAGGAGACGAAGTACTCGACCGCGTTCTCGGGAAAGAAGGTGCGGAACTCGTTGCACAGCTGCGCGGCGAGCGTCTTGTTGTGGGCGATCACCAGCGCCGGGCGCTGCACCGCCTCGATCACGCCCGCCATCGTCATCGTCTTGCCGGTCCCGGTTGCGCCGAGCAGCGTCTGGAAGCGCTCGCCCGCGAGCACCCCTTCGGCCAGCGACTCGATCGCCTTGGGCTGATCGGCGGTGGGCGTGAAGATCGAGTCGAGCTTGAACGGCGGCATCGTCGTCTACCGTATCGCCCGCCGCGCGGAGGACCGGCGTCAGCGCAGCCCGAGCGCTACCGGGTAGGTGACGCGGTAGGCGCGCTGCGCGTCGAGCACGCGCTGGACGTATGCGCGCGTCTCCGGGAACGGAATGTCTTCGACGGTGAGCTCGCCGCCGCCGGTGGCCGCCTTCGCGACCCAGCTGTCCACGTTGCCGAGGCCGCCGTTGTAGGCGGCGAGGGCGAGCGTCTCGTTGCCCTTGTAGTGGTCGAGCAGATAGCGCAGGTAGTAGGTGCCGTAGGCGACGTTGACGCGCGGCGTCGCGAGGTCGCTCGCGGCGAAGCTGCTGCCACCCGAGAGGTGCGCCAGGTAGTACGCGGTCGCCGGCAGGATCTGCATCAGCCCCTGGGCTCCCGCCGCGGACGGCCGCGGTTCGAATTTGGACTCGGCGAAGATCACGGCGGCGATCAACGCTGGGTCGATGTGCTTGGCGCTCGCCTGTTCGCGGATGATGGACGCGTGGCTCAAGGGCAGCGCGGGTTCACGAGTCCTGTGCAGCCCGGCGACGACGAGCGCGGTGCAAACGAGCAGCAGCACGATCGCCGCCGCGCGAATCGCGATCGGACCTCGCGGTTTGACGGTCGCCCTGGCGTAGGTCGTCCTGCTCATCGTCCTAGCTTTGCAAGAACGTCTGACAGTTCGTGCTCGAGATCCGCCTGCGAGCCGTCGTTATGCACGACGAACGTCGCTCTGCGCGCCTTCTCAGCCTGCGAGAGCTGGCGCTCCCCTCGCTCTTCGGCGAGCTCGTGCCCGCGCCCGGACGCGCGCTCGCGCCTGATCTCCTCCTCGGCAACCACCGCGATCGTCGCGTCGTAGAGGCCGTCCAGGCCGGCCTCGAACAGCAGCGGCACCTCCACCACCGCCGCGCGCGGCGGTGGCTCGGCCGAGCGCACCCGCTCGAGCCATTCGGCGACCCGCGCGCCGACCAGTGGCCACACGATGCCCTCGAGCCACTCGGTGTCCTGCGGGCTCGCGAAAGCCCGGCGGGCGACCGCCGCGCGGTCGACCACGCCGCCGGGCGCCACCTCCTCGCCCCAGCGCGCGCTCACCGCGTCACGCAACGCCTCGCCCTCATAGAGCTCGTGGACGACCGCGTCACTGGAGAGCGCAGCGGCGCCCAGGCGCTCCAGCGCGCTCAGCGCCGTGGACTTGCCCGCGCCCATGCCACCGGTCAGCCCCAGAACGGGGACGCTCGCGCGCACGCTCGGGTGGGGCGCGCCCCGCGTCAGTCCTGCTGCTGAGGCTCGGCTGCCGGCTCGGGCTCCTCCGGCTGCTCCGCCGCCTGAGCCTCCGCCGCTGCGGGCGCGCTGTCGGGCTCGCCCACCGTCTCGCCGCCGTCGTGCGCCGGCTCGGTCTCGCTCGCCTCGAGCGCCGGCGCGGCCTCGAGCTGCTCCTGGAGCGCGCCGTTGTCCTCGCCGACGGCGGCCGGGCTCTCCTCGGCCTGCGCCGCGGCCTCGCCGGCCGGCGCCTGCTCCTCGCCCTGGAGCGCATCCGCCTGCTCCGGTGAAGCCTCGGGGGCTTCATCGCCCGGACGCGATACCGGCAGGATCTGGTCCTCGACACGCTTGGCAGACAGCGAGAGCCGCCTGCGCTCAGAGTCGATCTCGAGGATCTTCACGCGGATCTCATCGCCAGGATGGACGATCTCGCGCGGGTTCTCGACGTGGTGCGGAGCAAGCTCTGAGATGTGCACGAGTCCCTCGACTCCATCCATGATCTCCACGAACGCGCCGAACGTGACCGCCTTGGTGACCTTTCCCTCGAGCTCGTCGCCGACGTTGTAGGTGTCGACGATGCGCTGCCACGGATCCTCCTGCGTCTGCTTGAGGCCGAGTGAGATGCGCTGGCGGTCGCGATCGATGTCGAGCACCTTGACCTTCACCGTGTCGCCGATCGCGAGCACCTCGCCCGGATGGTTCACGTGCGACCACGACAGCTCGGAGATGTGAATCAGCCCGTCGATCCCGTCGAGGTCGACGAACGCGCCGAAGTCGACGATGTTGGAGATCTGCCCTTCCACCACCAGACCCGGCTGCAGCCTGTCGAGGATCTGCTGGCGAACCTCCTTGCGCTCCTCCTCGAGCACCGCGCGGCGCGAGAGCACGACGTTGTTGCGCGAGCGGTTGAGCTCGATCACCTTCGTCTCGATCTTGGTTCCCATGTACTCGTCGAGGTTCGGCACGCGCCGGATGTCCACGAGCGACGCGGGCAGGAAGCCACGCACGCCGAGGTCGATGATCAGCCCGCCCTTGACGACCTCGATGACCGTGCCCTCCACCGGCTCGCCGGACTCGGCGGCGGTTTCGATGCGCCGCCAGGCCTTCTCGAAGCGCGCACGCTTCTTGGACATGATCAGGCGCCCGTCCTGGTCCTCCTTGGTCAGGACGATCGCATCGACCTCCTCGCCGAGCTGCACCTCCTCGCTCGGGTCGACCGCCTTGCGGATCGAAAGCTCGTTCGCGGGGATGACGCCCTCGGACTTGTAGCCGATGTCGACGAGCACCTCGTCCTTGTCGATCCGCACCACATGCCCCGTCACCACCTCGCCCTCCTCGATCGGGCGGAAGGTCGCGTCGTAGTTGGGCACGATCTGCCCGTCGACTTCGAGCAGGAGTCCGTTTGACCCATCGACCACGCGGGCCTGTGGATTCTCTGTCACGATTTGCACCGGCCGAAGCGTAGCGCAGCCGTATCATTGCTGGGAAGATGCCTGTTCGAGCAACGAAGCGCGGATCGGCACGCACGCGCTTGGAGCGCGACTGCGACGTGCTTGTCTGCGGCGCGAGCTTCGCGGGGCTCGCGGTCGCGAGGGAGCTGGCCGGTGCAGATGCGCGCGTGCTCGTCGTCGACCGCTACGAGATCGGTGAGCGCCAGACGTCCGCGTGCGCGATGCCCACCGAGTGGATGCGCGCGCTCGAGCTCATGCCCTCGCTGCGGCAGACCTTCGACGCGCTGGTGGTCAACACCCCGTTCAGGACCGCGCGCTGGCCGCTGCCGTGGTCGTTCTCCACGTTCGACTACCGCGAGCTCTGCGCGCTGCTCTGGGAACAGGCCGCGAGCGCGGAGCTCGAGTTCGAGACCGCGACCGTCACCGGCCGCGACGGGTTCGCGGTGCAAACCGATCGCGGCGAGCTGCGCGCGCCGCTGATAGTCGACGCGCTCGGCTGGCGGCGGGTGCTCTCGCGCGCAGCGCCGATCCAGCCGCCGAACGCGCGGCTGTCGCGCGGCCTGGAGGTCCACCCGCAGGGTCGCGGCGAGGATCTCGAGCTGTGGCTCGACGCTCGCTACGTCCGCGCGGGCTACTCGTGGAACTTTCCCGCCGGAGATGAGCTGCGCGTCGGCGTCGGCTCGTTCTGGCCCTCACACCACGTCAAGGAGCCGACCGTGCGCCTAGCCGGCGACCTCGGCCTGCCGGCCCACCGTTACCAGGGAAACTGGATCCCCCACCAGCTGCGCTCGGCGGTCGAGGACGAGGTGTTCTTCGCGGGTGACTCCGCGGGGCACTGCCTGCCGCTCACCGCCGAGGGGATCCGCACCGCCCTGTACTTCGGGCTCGCGTGCGGGCGCGAGCTGCGCGCAGTGCTCGCCGGTCAGAGCACGCGCGAGCGGGCACTCGCACGCTACGGCGCGTTCTCGGACTCGCACGCGCGAAAATTCCACTGCCTGCTGCTCGCCCAGCGGGCCGTCGGGCGGATGACGCGCAGCCGCGCGATTACCGAGGCGATCCGGCTGATGGAGAGCCGCCGGCTGGCGGCATGGACCTTCCGCCACTACCTGGCGATCGCGCCGCCGTCGTTTGCGAAGCCGCGGCCGGGGAGCGCCGCGCGCTCGGCGCTCACAGCCGCCTGAGCGCCGGCGCATTGCGCGAGCGCGAGCGCCAGCCGACGGATGCCCTCCTCGATGCCCGACTCGGTGAGGTTCGCGTACCCGAGCACCAGGCCATCGTCGCCGGGCCTGGGCTTCATATACAGATAGCCGAGGGGGTAGACACCCACCGACTGGCGCCGCGCGGTGAGCATCATGGTCGCGGCGTCGAACTCGCGTCTGAGCCTCACGACGGCGTGCAGGCCCGCTGCGAGCCCCGTCACCTCCGCGTCGGGCAGGTGACGTGAAACGGCCGCCACCAGCGCGTCGCGGCGGGCGCGGTAGCGCCGCCGGGCCTGGCGCAGATGACGGTCGTAGGCGCCGCCGTCGATCAGGCGCGCGAGCGTCAGCTGCTCGAGCGTCGGTGCGCCGTGATCGGCGAGCATCCGCTCCGCTGCGACGCGGCCCACGAGATCGCCCGGCAGCACGAGCCACCCGAGTCGCAGCGCCGGAGCAAGCGTCTTGGAGGCCGTGCCGAGGTAGATCACGCGGTCGGGCGCGAGCCCCTGCAGCGCCGCGAGCGGCGCGCGGTCATAGCGGTACTCGGCGTCGTAGTCGTCCTCGATCACGAGGCCGCCGCTGTCCCGGGCCCAGTCGAGCAGCGCGGCTCTGCGCTCGGGCGCGAGCGCCACACCGGTCGGCGATTGGTGCGCGGGGGTGACGAACACCGCGTCGAGCGCGCCGTGCTGCGCCGCGAGCGTGTCGAGCTCCTCGACGCGCGCTCCGCGCGCGTCCACTGCGAGCGCGCTCAGGCGGGCGCCGTGCGCGGCGAGGATCGCGTGATGCTGGGGCAGACCCGGGTCCTCCATCGCCACATGCGGCTTGCCGAGCGCGCGCGCGAGCAGCGCGAGGCCCTGTGCGGCCCCGGAGCAGATGACGATCGCCTGCGGGTCGGCGACCACGCCGCGCACGCGGCGCAGGTGGCCGGCGAGCGCGCGGCGCAGCTCGAGGGCACCGCGCGGGTCCGGATACCCGAGGCTGCCGTGCGGGGTGCTCATCAGCGTCTCGCGCATCGCTCGCAGCCACGCCCTGCGCGGGAACGACGCGAGGTCGGGATAACCCGGGAAGAAGTCGAACGCGAGCGTCCGCGCGGGTGACTCGACCGTTGGCGCGCTGGCCGCAGCGGCTGCGTCGGCCACGTAGGTGCCCGCCCCCGGGCGCGCCACCAGGTAGCCCTCCGCCAGCAGCTGCGCATACGCGTCCACCACGAGACGCCGCGAGACGCCGAGGTCGAACGCGAGCACGCGGCTGGCCGGCAGGCGGGCCTGCGCTCGGAGCCGCCCGGAACGCACCGCCTCGCGCAGCTCGTCCTCGAGCTGCGCGCGCAACGGCCTGCGCGCGGTGCGGTCGAGCTCGAGCAGCAGCTCCGATCCTGTATTGGTACCCGAAATCATGCCTGAACTGGTCCTTTACGGGGCTCCACTGCAACCTTATCGTGACCGTATGAGCGTGTCCACCCATGCCGCGCGATCCAGGGCGGTGCGCGCGCGTGCCTACGGCGGCCCCGGTGCGCTCAGGGTGCTGCTGCTCGCGTTCGCCGCTGTTCAGCTCGGGGAGGCGCTGTTCATGGCCGCGGCGCCCCATGCCTTCTACGAAGCTGTCGGGCCGTTCGGGGCGCGCAACGACCACTACGTGCGCGACGTCGCCAGCTTCTACGGCGCGCTCGGCGTCGGCTGCGCCCTCGCCGTGCGGCGGCCGTCGTGGCGGGTGCCGGTGCTCGCGATCATGCTCGTCGAGTACGCGCTGCACAGCGCGAATCACCTGCTCGACATCGACAGCGCCCATCCGGCCTGGACCGGATACCTCGACTTCGTCGCGCTCGCCGCTACGAGCGTCCTGCTGGCGTGGATGCTCGCGCTCGCACGTGCGCAGGCGCGCTCGACCGCACCCAACCCGAAAGGACCAGATCGATGAGTCGCATCGCAGGCGCCACGCACGCGGGACCGCTGACACGCGCAACCCTGTTTGCAGCCCGGCGCAAGACCGCACAGATGACCGAACAGCACACCGAGCAGATGATCGAGCCGCTCGAAGTGTTCGCGCACGCGCCGAGGATCCTGCTCGGCTATGGCGCGCTCGAGCTCGCGTTCGAGAAGAGCACGCTGCTCGAGCGCAGGATCAAGGAGCTCGCGGTGCTCAAGGCCGCGACGATGGTCGAATGCGAGTACTGCATCGACATCGGCTCGGCGATCGCGCGGGGCAGCGGCCTCAGCGACGAGCAGCTGCTAGCGCTCGCGCATCATCGCGACAGCGGCTCCTTCGACGAGCGTGAGATGCTCGTGCTCGATTACGCCGCAGCCGTCAGCCGCACGCCGATCGCGGTCGAGGAGGAGCTATTCGCCTCGCTGCGCGAGCACTTCGACGACGCACAGCTGGTCGAGCTCACGAGCGCGATCGCGCTCGAGAACTTCAGGGCGCGCTTCAACGGTGCGCTCGACATCGGCTCCGCGGGCTTCAGCGAGGGCAGGGTCTGCGCGCTGCCGCAGAGCGCCGCGGCGAACGGGCATCCGCTCCGCGCCGTTTCCTCTTCGTGAGGGTGTTCCTCGCCGGCGCGACCGGCGTGATCGGCGCGCGCCTGCTGCCGCTCCTGCGCGCCGCGGGCCACGAGGTGACCGCGATGACCCGCTCACCGCAGCGAGCCGAGGCGCTGCGCGCGGCGGGAGCGCAAGCGGCGGTCGCGGATGCGCTCGACGCGGACACCGTGAACGCGGCGTTCGCCCGAGCGCGCCCGGACGCCGTGATCCATCAGCTGACCTCGCTGCCGCAGCGCATCGACCCGCGCCGGATGGAGCGCGACTTCGCGATCAACGACCGGCTGCGCAGCGAGGGCACGCGCATCCTCGTCGACGCCGCGAGCGCTGCGGGCGCGACGCGCATCGTCGCCCAGAGCATCGCCTTCGCCTACGCGCCCGGGGAGCCGGGAACGCTTCACGGCGAGGACGATCCGCTGAACCTGGATGCGCGCGAGCCGTTCAGGCGCAGCGTTCGTGCGGTCGCCGAGCTCGAGCGCACCGTTGCGCAGGCCCGCGGCGTCGTGCTCCGCTACGGCTACTTCTACGGGCCGCGCAGCGCGATCTCGCGCGATGGATCGATGGCCGAGGAGCTCGCGCGCAGGCGGATGCCGATCGTCGGAGGCGGCGAGGGTGTGTGGTCGTTCATCCACGTCGACGACGCGGCGCAGGCGACGCTCGCCGCGCTCGCGCGCGAGCGCCCGGGCATCTTCAACATCGTCGATGACGACCCCGCGCCGGTGTCGCAGTGGCTGCCTGCGCTCGCCGCCGCGCTCGGCGCACCGAGACCGCTGCGCGTGCCCGCGTGGATCGCGCGCATCGTCGCCGGCTCCTACGGCGTCGAGGCGATGACACGCGCGCAGGGCGCCTCGAACGAGCTCGCGCGCAGCCAGCTCGGATGGGCTCCCGAGCGCTCGAGCTGGCGCGAGGGTTTTCGCGACGGCCTCGCCTAGAGCTACTTGCGCACGACCAGCACGACGCCCGCCACGAGCAGCATCAGCCCGACGATGCGTGTGACGCCGACGTGCTGCTTGGCGATGCCCAGCAGCCCGAAGCGGTCGATCGCGACCGACATCGCCAGTTGTCCGGTGATGACAACCGCCGTCAGTCCGCTCGCGCCGAGCGTACGCACCGCGACCAGCGCGACCGTCACGTAGACCGCGCCGAGCAGGCCGCCGATCAGCGCCCACCACGGTGCGTGGGAGATGCCCGACAGGCCTCCGAGGCCGCCGCTCCAGAGGGAGGCGAGCGCCACCAGCGCGACCGTGCCCACGAGGAACGAGACGGTTGCCGCCTGCGCGGTGCCGACGGAGCGCCCGAGCCGCGAGTTGATCGGCGCCTGTGTCGCCACCAGCCCTCCCGCTGCGATGCCGAGTGCGACGGCGAGGCCGCGACTCATCGAACCGTCCCGTGTGAGCGCCTCACTTCGCCTCCAGCCAGTTGGCCCCGACACCGATGTCGACCGCCAGCGGAGGATCGTGATCCCACACCGCGCACATCTCGCGCTCGACGAGCTCGCGCGCCGCGTCGGCCTCCTGCGGGGGCCCTTCGAAGAGCAGCTCGTCGTGGATCGTCAGCAGCAGTCGCGTCTGCAGCTGCGACTCGGCGAGTGCGCGTTGGCAGCGGACCATCGCCAGCTTGATGATGTCCGCGGCGGTGCCCTGGATCACAGTGTTGACCGCGAGGCGCTCGCCGAGCGTGCGCACCTGGTAGTTGCGCGCGCGCAGCTCGGGGATCTGCCGGCGCCGTCCCCACAGCGTGGTGACGTGGCCCTGCTCGCGGGCACGCTCGATCGTCGCAGCCATGAACGCGGCGACTCGCGGAAACCGCTCGAGATACGCGTCGATGAACTCCTTCGCCTCCTCGCGTGGGATGTTGAGGCGATCCGCGAGGCCATAGTCGGAGAGCCCGTAGACGATCCCGTAGTTGATCATCTTCGCCTTCGATCGCATGCCGGGGTCGATCTGATCGGGCGCGACCCCGAACACGCGCGAGGCGGTCGCCGTGTGCACGTCCTCGCCGCGTTTGAAGATCTCCATCAGCACCTCCTCCCCCGCTGCATGCGCGAGCACGCGCAGCTCTATCTGGGAGTAGTCAGCGGAGATCAGCAGCGCGCCGGGCTCGGCCTCGAAGCAGCCGCGGATCTCGCGCCCGAGCGCGGTACGGACCGGCACGTTTTGCATGTTCGGGTTGGTGCTCGACAGCCGTCCGGTCGTAGCAACGGCCTGCAGGAACGTCGTGTGGATTCGCGAGCGCTCGTCCACCAGGCCGGGGAGCACGTCGAGGTAGGTCTTGATCAGGGTCGAGAGCTCGCGCCAGCGCTCGATCGCGGGGATGATCTCGTGCTCGGAGCGAATTGCCTGGAGCACGCGCGCGTCGGTCGAGAAGCCGGTCTTGCCGCGGCGCTTGCGAGAGAGCCCGAGCTTGCCGAACAGGATCTCGCCGAGCTGCTGTGGCGAGGCGATCAGGAACTCCTCGCCCGCGAGCTCGTAGATCTCGCGTTCGAGCGCCGAGATCTCCTCGTGCACGCGCGCGGTGATCGCCGCGAGCCGCTCGAGGTCGAGCCGCACCCCGATCCGCTCCATCTCGAGCAGCACGGCGACCAGCGGCAGCTCGATCTCGCGCATCAGCTCCGACAGCCCGCGCTCTGCGATCTGCTCGCGCTGCCAGTCGGCGAGCGGGCCGAGCAGCAGCGCCTCGGCCCCGAGCGGGTCTGAGATGTCGGTGGCGAGCCCGCGCTCCTCGCACAGCTCCACAAACGGGTAGCCGCGCCTGGCCGGCTCGAGCAGGTACGCGCCGAGCAGGGTGTCGTGCGCGAGCTCATCCGGCACGCGGCCCAGCGCTTTCGCGTCGTGGACCACGACGGCGCGCCCGGCGCACGCCTCGAGCACCTGCTGCGGTCCGCTGCAGTCACCCGCGAGGACCTCCCCGGCGCCCGCGACCGCGAAGCGCCACGGCGCTCCCTCGGCGAACAGCTCGCCCTCGGGCGGCTCGCTCGCGCGCACCGCGATGCACAGCTCAGTGCCAGTGCCAGCGCCGGCGAAACGCGCGATGTCGGCGACCGCACCCGAGCGCACGCGCGCGGTCAGGTCGACGTCGGCGCTGGCCCTCGGCGCCGCGAGCTCGGGATCGCCGAGCGCCTCTTCCAGGCGCCGCAGCGGATCGCGTAGCTCGAACCGGCGGAACATCTCGCGAACCTGCGAGCGATCCGGCTCGCGGCCCGCCTCGACGGCGATGTCGAGGCCGATCGGCAGATCGCGTCGCACGGTCGCGAGCGTCTTGGACAGGCGCGCCGCATCCGCATGCTCGAGCAGGTTCTGTTTGCGCTTCGGCCCGCTCACGTCCTCGATGTGCGAGAGAACGCCCTCGAGCGAGCCGAAGCTCTGGATCAGCTCGCTGGCGGTCTTCTCGCCGATCCCCGGGATCCCGGGGATGTTGTCGGAGGTGTCGCCCTTGAGCCCGTAGAAGTCGGGAATCAGCTCGGGCGCGATGCCGTATCGGTCGATCACCGCCTGGCGGTCATAGATCTTTGTGTCGGTGATCCCGCGCGCGGTCGCCATGACCTTGACGAGGCCCTCCTCGTCGATCAGCTGGAAGACGTCGCGGTCGCCGGTCACGATCATCACCGGGACCGGAGGCCTCGCGTTGATCGCCTGCTCGGCGAGCGAGGCGATCAGATCGTCGGCCTCAAAGCCCTCGACGCGGACATTTCGGTATCCGAACGCCTCGACGAGCGGTTCCATCGCGGGCCACTGCTCCTTGAGCAAATCCGGCCGCGATCGGCGCTGCGCCTTGTACTCGGCGTGCAGCTCGCTGCGACCGGAGGTGCCTGCGTCCCACGCGACGACCGTCGGGCAAACCCCGTACTCGGTGACGATCTTGACGAGCATCGAGGCGAACCCGAAGATCGCGTTGGTCGGCTCGCCGGTGGATGTCGCGATCGACTCGGGCAATGCGAAGAACGCCCTGTAGACGAGGCTCGGGCCGTCGATCAAAAACAGCCGCCGCTCGTGCTCGGCCGGCGCGCTCGCGCGCGCGGAGCGCGTCCGCGGCGGGTTTGCGAGGGGGGTGCGCTGATCGGCCATCGCCAGAGCACTCTACGAGGCGGCGCCGGGCGGCGACGACGCAAAGCCCTGCCCGCCGCGGGGCACGCCACGGGGCATTCCTCCTAAGATCCCGTGCCGCCGACGACGCAGAGGGGACCCTCCAGGTGGCCGCAACGCCAAGCGCGCAGTACCGACTGACGATCCGTGTCAAGCTCGACGACGCCAGGGGCAAGTTGCTCGGGCACCTGACTGCGACGATCGCCGAGGCGGGTGGCGTAGTCGGGGCGATGGATCTCGTCGAGGTGGACGAGGGGCACAGCCTGCGCGACATCGTCGTCGACGCCTCCGACGACAAGCACTGGGCGCGCATCCTCGAGACGATCGACGTACTCGACGGCGTGGAGGTCGTCGACACCACCGATCGCACGTTCCTGCTGCATGTCGGCGGGAAGATCGAACAGCACAACAAGCATCCGCTGAAGTCGCGCGACGATCTCTCGATGCTCTACACGCCCGGCGTGGCGCGCGTCTGCCTGGCGATCGCCGAGGACGCCGACAAGGCCTTTCAGTACACGATCAAGCGAAACACGGTCGCCGTCGTCACCGACGGCACCGCGGTGCTCGGCCTCGGCTCGATCGGTCCGCACGCGGCGATGCCGGTGATGGAGGGCAAGTGCTGCCTTTTCAAGGAGTTCGGCGGGGTCGACGCCTTCCCTATCTGCCTCGACACGACAGACACCGAGGAGATCGTGCACACGGTGAAGCTGATCGCGCCGGCATTCGGCGGGATCAACCTCGAGGACATCGCCGCACCGCACTGCTTCGACGTCGAGGAGCGGCTCAAGCGCGAGCTCGACATACCGGTGTTCCACGACGATCAGCACGGCACGGCGGTCGTCGTGCTCGCGGCGCTGCTGAACGCCGCCAAGCTGACCGGCCGGCGCCTGGAGGATGTGAGGGTGCTGATCATCGGCCTGGGAGCCGCGGGCGTCGCGGTGTCGCGGATCCTGCTCGCAGCCGGCGTGCGCAACGTCATCGGCGTCGACTCGCGCGGAGCGCTTCACACCGAGCGCGAGGACTACCTCGATGGTTCGCTCAACGACGTCAAGCGCTGGCTGGCGGAGGTCTCCAATCCGGAGCACCGCTCGGGCAAGCCCGCGGACGTCATCGACGGGACCGACCTGGTGGTCGGCGTCTCGGGCGCGCGCGTGCTGCCGGCCGAGGCGCTCGCACGGATGAACCGGGACGCGATGGTGTTCGCGATGGCGAACCCCAACCCCGAGGTCAACCCCGAGGAAGCCGCGCCGTTCGTGCGCATCATGGCCACGGGGCGCTCGGACTATCCGAACCAGATCAACAACGTGCTCTGCTTCCCGGGCGTCTTTCGCGGCGCGCTCGACGTTCGCGCTCCGGAGATCACCGAGGAGATGAAGATGGCGGCCGCACGTGCGATCGCCGAGATCGTCGAGGACAGCGAACTTCGCGAGGACTACATCATCCCGTCGGTCTTCAACCGCGACGTTGCGCCCGCGGTCGCCGCGGCCGTCGCCGACCAGGCCCGCGCGACGGGAGTCGCGCAGGCCGGTCACGAGGTCGGGTTCGCGCACGGCGACACGATCGCCGGTGGATCCCCGCCGCCCCAACCGGGATAAGCGCTTGTGAGATGCTGCGCGGCGTGAGCGCTGCGCGCGTGACCGTCACGGGAGCGACAGGGCTGCTCGGCCGCAGGCTGGTAGCGGGACTGCGCGAGCGCGGCGCGCAGCTCACCATCCTCTCGCGCGACCCCGATCGGGCGCGCGCGCGCCTCGGCGAGGTGCAGACGCTGCACTGGGAGCCCGCGAACGCGCCCGCTCCCCCCGAGGCGCTCGCGGGACGCGATGCGGTGATACACCTCGCGGGCGAGCCGATCGCGCAGCGCTGGAGCGACGGTGCAAAGGCGGCGATTCGCGAAAGCCGCGTGCTCGGCACGCGTAACCTGCTGGCCGGCCTGGCCGAATGCGAGCCGCGCCCGAGCACGCTAGTGAGCTCCTCGGCGATCGGCTACTACGGCGCTCACGGCGAGGAGCCGCTCGACGAGGACGCGCCGCCCGGCGAGGACTTCGTGGCGGAGGTGTGCGTCGCGTGGGAGGCCGAGGCGGCGCGCGCGCGCGAGCTCGGCATGCGCGTGGCGCTGGTGCGCACCGGCGTGGTGCTCGACCGCAGCGGTGGCGCGCTCGCGAAGATGCTCCCCCCCTTCAGGCTCGGGCTCGGCGGTCCGGTCGCGGGAGGACGTCAGTACATCTCGTGGATCCACGCGGAGGACCTGATCGGGGTGATGTTCGCGGCGCTCGGCGACGAGCGCTTCAGCGGCCCGATCAACGCGACCGCTCCCGAACCGGTCACCAACCGGCAGTTCTCTTACGCGCTCGGCAGCGCGCTACGGCGCCCCGCGCTGCTGCCGGTCCCGGGACTCGCGCTGAAGGCTCTCTACGGCGAGATGGCCGGGATCATCACGACGGGCGCGCGGGTCGTGCCCGCCAAGGCGCTCGTGCTCGGCTACCGGTTCATGCATCCCGAGCTGCTGCCGGCGCTGCGCGCGGCGCTGACGGGCTGACGGAGCGGCTCGAGGCCGCGGCGGCCACGGGCTCGCGGGGCGCGTGCTGCGCGCCGGTCTCGATGATCACGCGGCACGGACGCTTGCTGAGCAGGTAGGCCGCGGTCGGACCGATGCCCTGCTCGCCGGAGGGAGCGTGGATCGTCGACCAGTAGATGACATCGGAGCCGACACGTTCGGCTTCTTCGACGATCGCCGCGCCCGGGTTGCGCGTGCGTATGAGCCCCGTGCGAATCTTGATCCCCCGCCGCTTGGCCTGGATGCGCGCGCTCTCGAGGACCGAGCGGCCCTGCGCCTCCTCCTGCTCGAGCCCCGCCTCGAGCGAAAGCTGGCTCGGCACCGGCAGCACGAAGATCGCGTACACGGCGCCTTCGGCTCCGATCAGCTTCGCGGCGCCGCTGAGCGCGGAGGCGCTGACGTCCGCACCGAAGATCGGCACCAGCGCGGTGCTGTAGCTGAGCTCCGCGAAGTCAGGGGGACGCTCGGGCCGAGCGATGCGGCAAGTCTCGCGCGGGTCGAGCCCCTGCCGGCGCCGGTAGAGCAGGTAACCGGTGATCCCGACGATCATCCATGGCACGCCGATCGTGCGGGCCTCCCCGTGCAGCGCCACCACCGAGCACCACGCGGCGAACGTGCCGGTGGCGCCGAGAACGGCCGTCAGCGGGATCTCATAGCCGCGAATGCGCACGTTCCACGGCAGCCGATACGGCCGTGCGCGCTCGGGGTCCTTCACCCGCAGCGCGATCACGGCAACGTGCGCGGTGGTGAACGAGAGCATCGCGCCGAACGAGTAGAGGTTTCCCAGCAGCTTCGTTTGACCCGGAAGGATCAGGATGCCCGCGAGCAGCGAGAAGAAGATGATCGTGAACCAGGGCGTGCGAAAGCGCGCGTGAAGCTGCGCGAACAGGATCGGCAGCTGGCGGTGCTCGGCGAGCGACCAGGACAGCCGGGAGATGCCGATCAGGCCGGCGTTGGTGGCGATGAAGAGGATCGTCGCGGCGAGCACCCCGACGTAGTAGCGCGCGAAGGTCAGGAGCGTGCCGTGCAGGCCAAGCCTCGAGATGATCCCCAGCACCGGATCGTTTTCGAAGGTGGTGCCGAGCTGGGTCGCGTAGTGGCCGCCGTGGTGCACCACCGGAAGCGCCGAGAGCGCGACCACCGAGATGCCCGCATACACGCCGAGCACGGCGATCACGACGAGGTTCACCGCCTTGGGGACATCGTGTCCCGGGTCCCTCGCCTCCTCGGCCATGTTGGAGACGGTCTCGATCCCCGTATACGCGACCATCGCGACCGACAGCGCGAAGATCAAGTGGTTCCAGCTCGGCGCCACCCCGAGCTGGACCTGGTTCACGAGCAGCTTCGGGTTGAGCACGAGCACGAAGCCCACGACCACGAGCACCACCTGCGTGGCGAGGTCGGTCACCGCGAGGATCAGGTTGAGCTTCGCCGACTCGCCGAGCCCGCGGATGTTCAGCGCGGCGAGCAGCGCGATCGTGACCAGCCCGCCGATGATGTCGCCGGGGTTGTGCAGCAGAGCGGGAAAGAACGCGCCGAGGTAGTGCGGCACGAAGAACGCGGAGATCGCGATCGTGATGATGTAGTCGAGCGTCAGCGCCCAGCCGGCGAAGAAGGAGGCCAGCTCGTTGAACGCGTGGCGCGCGAACGAGGATGAGCCGCCGGCCTCGGGGAACATCGCGGCGCCCTCGGCGTAGGTCTTGGCGGTGAGCACGAACAGCCCCCCGGCGAACATGAACACGATCGGCGTGAGGCCGAGCGCGTACGCCGCGACCAGCCCGAGCGCGTAGTAGATCGATGATCCGACGTTGCCGTAGGCGGTCGCAAACAGGCCGGGCACCCCGACCGATCTGCGCAGTCCATGCTCTGTGAGGCGCGCCATCTAGAGCCTTCCCCCGGCTACGGCTAGCGCCGCGCGGGAGACGATGCTGATCACACGCTGAGGCTAGGTACACACCCGTCAAGCCGGCATCAAGAACACGCCGATTCGCATTCAGGTTTTGTAAAGATCGGCCCTGGGCTCGCCCGGTGGGCCATGATCGCCGCGGAGGAGCCGCTCGGCGCCACCGCCGGTGAGTCTTCAACCGTTGAAGCGGTAGCCGATCCCCGACTCGGTGCGGATCATGCGCCGCGCGCTCTCGCCGGCTTGGAGCTTGCTGCGCAGGTTTGCGATATGGGTGCGCAGCACGGGGGTGGCGTCGGCGTATTCAGGGCCCCATACCTCCGTCAGCAGCTGGCGATGGGTCATGAGCAGGCCGCGGTTGAGCACGAGCGTGCGCAGTAGCGAGAACTCGGTCGGCGTCAGATGCACCTCGACACCGTCGACCCACACGGCATGAGCGGCGAGGTCCACGAGCAGGCCGTCGGCCTCGACCCGCGGCGCGCTCGCGTCGCGCCCGACACGGCGCAGCGCCGCACGAACCCTTGCCACGAGCTCGCCCGGCCCGAACGGCTTGGTGATGTAGTCGTCCGCGCCCTGATGCAACGCGTCGATCTTCGTCTGCTCATCGCCGACCGCGGAGAGCACCAGGATCGGCAGCTCGCTCCACTCCCGCAGGCGACGGCACAGCTCGATGCCGTGATGGTCGGGCAGCAGCAGATCCACGATCGCAAGGTGCGGTCCGCCGACGGCCGCGAGGTCGAGCGCCTCCTCGCCCGTGGAGGCACTCAGCACCTCGTAGCCGCTGTCGCGCAGGATCAGCTTCAGCGCGCGCAGGATCTGAGGATCGTCATCGCATACGAGGATGCGCTCGCCCGGCATCGTCTCAGGACCCCGGCGCGTCGGCCGCGGCGGCGAGCACGCCCGGCGAGGCATCGGGCTCTCCCAGCGGGAACTCGACGACGATGGTCGTCCCGTGTCCGGATTGCGACTCGACCGCGATGCGCGCGCCGTTGAGCTCCAGGAAGCCCTTGGTGATGGCGAGTCCGAGACCCGACCCCGGGTGCGCGGGCGCGCCGGGCGCGCGGTAGAACGGGAGGAAGATGCGCTCCTGCTCGGCGACCGCGATCCCGGGGCCCTGGTCCACCACGAGCACCCTGATGCGCTCGCGGATCCTGCGCGCCCGGACCGACACCGGCTTGCCCGCGGAGTAGCGAGCGGCGTTCTCGAGGATGTTCGCGAACGCGCGCTCGAGCTGCGCGGGATCCCCGCGCAGCAGCGGCAGCTCGGCCTCGACGGACAGCTTGAACAGCTGGGGATCCTCGCCGGCCTGCTCGATCGCCTCCTGCAGCACCTCGTCCACCGAGTACCACTCGAGCCTTGGCTCCGCCCGCCCGGCCTGCAGGACCGAGAGGTCGAGGAGCTTCTCGATCAGATGCCACAGCCGCGTCGCCGCGTCGATCACCTGCTCGCGCACCTCCGTCGCGTTCTCGCTGGTCGGGTGCTTGGTCTCGAGCGCCGCGGCGGCTGTGAGGATCGCGGTCAGCGGGGTGCGCAGATCATGCGAGACCGAGCGAAGGACCGCGGTCTTGAGCTCGTCGCTGCGTCGCAGCGCCTGGGTCTCGACGACCTCGCGCTGCAGCTCCGCGCGGTGCATCGCCGCAGCGAGTATCGACTCGAGCGAGGGCACGATCCGATCGCGCACGCGTGCACGCTCGCTGCTGGACAGCGTGCCGTTCAGAATGAGCTCCCCGATCGGCGTTCCGGCCGCGGCGAGCTGCAAGCCCGAGCGCCCTGCGCCGCCGTCGTCCGGACCCACCGAGATCACGGTCGAGTCGACGCCGAGCGCCCGCGCGAGCCGCTGCGCCGCGGCGTCCAGTGAGCCCTCGAGGTCGGCGGAGCCGAGCAGAAGCTGTGCCATCTCCGCGGCGAGGTCCGCCTCCTGGCGGCGCTGCTCGGCCTCGCGGCTGCTCGAGCGCGCGAGCTCCGCGACCATTCCGGTGGCGACTGCGACGATCAAGAACACCAGCAGCGCAACCCAGTCGCGTTCGTCGGCGAGATCGAAACGACCGCCTGGAGGCAGATGAAAGAAGTTGAACGCCGCGGCGCTCAGCACGCTCGTGCCGATCCCCAAGCGCAGGCCCCACAGCATCGAGACGACGAGCACGGCGGGGACGTAAAGGACGCCGAGCGAAAGCACGGGGGTGACGCGCTTGAGGGGATAGATCGCGGCGGTGGCGGCCGCGACGCACGCGATCGCGACCAGCACGCCGGCCGCGCGCGACGGGCGTTGGGAACTCAGGCGTAGCGGTGAAAGCACGGCGCCTCTGCTTCGGGCCGTTTCAGGCCGGGACCACCACCCGATCGCCGGGCAGCTGACGGTTCTGGGTCTCGATGATGACGCGACACGGGCGCTTGCTCAACAGGTACGTGGCGGTCGGGCCCATGCGCTGCTCGCCCGCGGGAGCGTGGATCGCCGACCAGTAGATGACGTCGCAGTCGATGCGCGTCGCCTCCTGCACCAGGGAGGCTCCCGGATTGCGGGTGCGGATCAGGTCGGTGCGGATCTTGATCCCACTCCGCTTCGCCTGTATGCGAGCGCTCTCGAGCACCGAGCGGCCGTGTGCCTCCTCCTGCTCCATGCCCGCGTCCAGCGACAGCTGGCTGGGGACGGGCAGCACGTAGACGGCATACACGACCCCTTGCGGGCCGATCAGCTTCGCAGCGCTGTTGAGAGCCGATGCGCTCACGTCGTCTCCGAAGATCGGCACCAGCGCGGTTCGATATTCCAGCTCCTCGAAGTCGGGTGGGCGCTCGTGGCGCGGCGCCAGTGTGGTCGTGCGCAGGTCGAGGCCGTGACGCCTGCGGTAGATGACGTACACGCCGATCCCGAGCGCCAGCCACGCGATGCCCGCTGCCGCGACGCCAAGATGCAGGATCGTGACGGTGATGAACGCGAGGCCCGTCCCGAACATCCCCAGCAGGGCGAACACCGGCAGCGGGCGGCCGGCGATCGTGATGGTTCCGGGCCCTCGATACGGCCGCGGCCGGTCGGGCTCGCTGACGCGCAGCCGGATCACCGACACGTGTGCGACCGTGAATGACAGCATCGCGCCGAACGCGTACATGTTGCCGAGGAATTCGGCCTTGCCGGGGATGATCGTCAGACACGCGACCCCACCGAACAGCAGGATCCCCAGCCAGGGCGTGCTGAAGCGCGGATGCAGCCTCGAGAGCAGGCCAGGCACCTGCCGGTGCAGGCCCATCGAATAGATCAGCCGCGATGCGCCGATGATGCCCGCGTTCGCGGCGATGAAGAGGATCGTCGAGGCAAGCAGCCCGACGTAGATCTCACCGGCCGACTGCAGCGGCCCGAGGTGCAGATGCTTGACGATGCCCAGCACCGGGTCGCCGGCGAAGCCTCCGTGGGCCTCGCTCGTGCCGAGCAGCGTCGTGTAGTGGTTGCCGATCCGATGCACCGGCAGCGCGGAGAGCGCGACGAGCGGCAGCGCCGCGTAGATCGCGAACACGGCGGCGACGACGGCCTTGATCGCGCGCGGGATCGTCTTGGTCTCGTCGCGCGCCTCCTCGGCCATGTTCGAGATCGTCTCGATGCCGGTATACGCGATCATCCCCACCGGGATCGCGACGAGGAAGTTTTTCCACGATGGCGCCACACCCAGGTTGACGTTGTTGATCAGGACGTGCGGAGAGAGCACGAGCGCGATCCCGACGGCGACCAGCAAGAATTGGGTGGCGAGATCGGTGATCGCCAGGACGATGTTCAGACCCGCCGCCTCTTTGACTCCGACCACGTTCACCACCGACAGCAGGCCGACGACCCCGATGCCGAACAGCACGTCGCCAGGTCCATGCAGGAGAGCGGGCCAGAACAGGCCGCCCACGTAGTGGGGCACGAAGAACGCCGAGATGGCGATCGTGATCGTGTAGTTGAGCATCTGCGCCCAGGCGGCGAAGAACGACCACAGCTCGTTGAAGGCGTGCCGCGCGAAGCTCGAGGATCCGCCGGCCTCGGGGAACATCGCGGTCGCCTCCGCGTAGGTCGCGGCCGTCAGATAGAAGATCACGCCCGTGATCACGAACACCACCGGCGTCAGGCCCAGGGCAAACGAGGCGACCAGGCCGAGCGCGTAGTAGATAGATGAGCCGACGTTCCCGTATGCGGTCGAGAACAGGGCGCTCGTCCCCAGCACCCGGCGGAGCCCGTGTTGGGAGAGCCGTGCCATGCGCGGAGCGTATTACGGGCGCTCGCTGGAGCGCCTCACTGCGCGCTGGGCGCGGGATCGCGGCGATCATGCAACATCCCATTCACCCCGCGCACGCGGGCAGGAACGGGCCGTATGATCTCGACGGGGGCCGGTCTCGACGCGACCAGCGCTATGAAAAATGGAAACCGCAAGACGAGGAAACTACGACTCGGGGGAGGACTTCGTCCTCGAATACGGCGACCTGCGCTTCACCTTTAACGAGGGTGACTTCGCGGAGCGCTGCGAGCAGGCTGCGCTCAGGCTCGGCTTCGTGCACGGACGGCTGGGAGCAGACGAGCTCGAAGATCTCGTCAACCTCGCCGTCAACGGCGAGATCCTGGACCCCGCGTCCGGCCTCGGCGAACACGTGAGGGACTGCTGGCCGGAGCTCGTCGGCCCTGCGGAGCGCTCGCTGGTTCACTGGCTGCGACGGCTGGTGTTCCGCGGCGCGTGGCTCGACCAGCGCGTTCACGAGGGCGAGCTCAGCGTGGCATTCGACGAGCGCACCGGAGCCTTCGCCTACGTGCAGCCCGCCGACCCCGGATCGGCAGGCGCCGGCGAGCCGATCGAGCTGGCGCCGGAGCCGTCCTGGGGCCGCGTCGCCTACCGCCGCTGACGGCGCTCTGCGTGCCCGCGTGCGCTAGCTGCCATCGTCGATCGCCGCGGCGCGCGCCTTGGTGATCGCCTCGGCCCCGTCCTCGCCGACCAGCAGCTCGGCTCGCAGGGTGCCGCTGTTGACAAGATCCAGGATCGGCTGGCGGCCGGTGGAGGTCAGCGCGCCGTCGAGCGCGATCACGGTCGTCTCGCCGCCGAGCGGGCGGCTGGCGGTGGCGATGATGGTCAGCGAGCCGCTCTCGCGAAGGTTGCGCGCTGCGGCGAGGGCCTTGCGCGCTGCGTGTGGATGCAGGCCGTCGAGGCCGTCGATCAGCACGAGCGCATTGGAGCCACGCGAGGCGATCCGCCTCGCGCCGTCGAGCGCCCGCTCGACCGCCTGATCCTGGGAGTCCGGTGAGGCGGCGAACGTGAGCGCGGCGGTGGGCGCCACCGAGCCCTCGCGCCACTGCTCGATCTCCTCCGGGCGCGCGCCGGCCAGCACCAGGGTCACGTTCAGCTCCTCGCGACCGCCGAGCGCGTCGAGCAGCCGGCGCAGCGTCTCGGTCTTCCCGGAGTGGCGAGCACCCACGATCACCGCCCGCGAGCCGTGGCCGAGCGGGGTCAGCCACTCGATCGCCTTGAGCGTCGGATCATCCGATCCCAGCGCGAGGCGCTCCTGCGGATAGTCGACCGCGAGCTCGTCGTAGCGGGAGCCGTCGGACACCGTGTCGGCGGGTGCGCCGTTGATCGCCTCGACGCGTACGAGCGACGGGTATCGCTCCGACCGGCGCGGGGTGCGAACCGGCCCGCTGACCCGGTCGCCGCTCACGAGCTCGCAGCGGCGGACCTGCGCGGCCGATATGTAGACATCCGCGTCGGAGGGCTCCGGCGGATCCACGCGCAAGAACGCCGAGCCGTTGCCCAGCACCTCCACGACACCGTCGGCGACACGGCCGCCGTCCTCCTCCGCGGGCTCCGCCGCTGCGGAGCGCTCGCCGCCTGTCTCGGACGCGGGCGCGCGCCGAGGAGCGCGCTCTCTCGGCTTCGAGCCCTCGCGTGCACCCTCATCCGGCTCCTGCTCCTCGGCGGCCGCCCGTGAGCGGCGCACGCGCACGGGCCGGCGCCTGCGGGCGCGTGGCTCGGGCGTCTCGCCGTCCCCCGGCGCGTCCTGCTGCGCAGCGTCCGGGGCGTCGGCGGCGTCGGCGGTGTCCTCTGCGGATCCGCTGTCGTCACCGAGGATCGAGTTGATCAGCTCGGCCTTGCGCAGGCGCCTGAACCCCTCGATCCCGAGCTGGTCGGCGATCGCGTGCAGGTCCGATAGCGAGCTCGCTTGAAGCTCCGAGCGCTCGAGTACGGCCATGTCGCTTCCTCCTTCGTGGTGGCTGGGCGGTTGGCGTCCCGTCGCGTTGGACAGCGATGGGCACCCGCGAGATACCCTCAGCCTAGCGTCCGCCCCGGCTGCTCGGCGGTATCACGCTCGTAGCGGATCTCCTCGGCGAGGGCCAGATCGCTTGACGGCTCGCGCTCGCCGGTCAGCGCGGCACGCACCGCGAGGAAGTCCGCGGCGGCGCAGACGTCATGCATGCGGAAGATGTGCGCGCCGCGCTCGATGCCGTGCTCGAGTGCCGCTAGCGTGCCGGCGAGGCGCGCGCGCGGCGGGCGGCCGGTGAGCGCGCCGATGAAGTCCTTGCGCGAGATCGCCATCAGCAGCGGCCGCTCGAGCTCGTGCAGGCGCTCGGATTCGCGCAGCAGGCGGATCGTCTGCGCGGGCGTCTTGGTGAAGTCGGGACCGGGATCGACGATCAGCTGCTCGAGCTTCACGCCGCGCGCCGTCGCGAGCGAGACGCGCTCGCGCAGGAAGGCGATCACCTCGCCGGTGACGTCCTCGTAGAGCTCGGGATCCTGCATGTATTCGCGCGGCGCTGCGCGCGTGTGCATGAGCACGAGCGCGGCGCCGGTGTCCGCACAGAGATCCGCCAGTCGCGGGTCGCGAAGGCCGCTCACGTCGTTGACGATCCTCGCGCCTGCCGCGATCGCCGCCTGCGCGACGGCCGGCTTGTACGTGTCGATCGAGACGAGCGCGCCGAGCTCGCCCGCGAGCCGCTTCACGAGCGGCGCGATCAGCTCGATCTCCGCGGCCTCCTCGATGGGCGGCACGCCGGTCGAGGCGGACTCGCCGCCGACATCGAGGATGTCAGCGCCCGCCGCGAGCAGTCTCGACGCGAGCGTCACTTTCTCCTCGAGGGTGCGATGCTCGCCGCCATCGCTGAAGGAGTCCGAGGACGCGTTGACGATGCCCATCAGCCACGGACGATCGCCCAGCTCGAGCGTCAGCTCGCACGCGCGCAGACGTCGCAGCGGGGCCCTCAAGGCGCCTGCTCGGGCACGGCGGCGCCCGACCCGGCCAGCGGCGCGCGCGCCTGGAGGCTCGGCAGGATCCCCTCGGCCTCGGCCTCCTGCGCAAAGCGCTCGAGCTCGGCCGCGAGACGATCCTCGCTCCAGCCGAGCTCGCCCGCGAGAACTGCCCCCACGCGCTCGGGCGCACCCGGCGCGCCGTCCGGCGCCGAGGACGCTCCGGCGCCCACCAGATCGCGCGCGGCGATCAGCCCGAGGCGGGTCCGCCGCAGGAGCACGTCGCCGATGCTGCGCGCCTGCTCGCGACGCGCGGCGAGCGCGACCTCGGCAAGTACGTCGGGGTTGCCGTCAACGATCGGCTGGGCGAGCTCGCCGCGCTCGGCTGCGAGCGCGAGCACGTCGTGCGCCGCGTGGCCGTAACGGCGCGCGAGCGCCTCGTATGACTCCTCGGGGACACCCTCGATGCGCGGCAGCTCGGTCGCGGAGATCGCCTGTCCGAGCGGTATCTCGTGCGTCCGGCAGGGAGCGTCGCGAGCTTCACGCTCGACGAGACGATCGACGGTCAACTTCGCCATCCGCCTCCAGGTGGTGAGCTTGCCGCCGGTGATCGTGATCATCCCGGATGAGGTCTCGTACAGCTCGGCCTTGCGGGAGATGTCCACCGACTTCTTCGGGTCGCCGGTCGAGATCAGCGGGCGCACGCCGGCGAACGCACCGCCCAGCTGTGAGACCTCGAGCGCGCTGCCGAAGAAGCGGTTGATCGCATCGAGCAGATACTCGATGTCCCCCGAGGAGGGCCGCACATGGTCGAGCGGCCCCTCGTAGTCGTTGTCGGTGGTTCCCACGAGCGTGTGTCCCAGCCACGGCAGCGCGAAGATCGAGCGCCCCTCGCCGGCCGGCACGATCGCGCCGCCGACGAGCGGCAGCTCTGCGCTTCGGATCGTGATGTGCGTTCCGCGGCTTGGGCGGATCCGCGGAAGCTCCGCCTCGTCATGCAACTCCTGCGGGCGCAGCTCATCCGCCCATACGCCGGTCGCGTTGACGACGTTCCCCGCGCGGACCTCAAACGGCGCGCCGCTCTCGAGGTCCAGTGCCTGCACGCCCTGCGCGCGCCCGTCGCGCTCCAGCAGGCCGGTGACCGCCACGCGGTTCGCGCAGACCGCGCCGAAGCGCTCCGCCTCGCCGAGGACGGTCAGCACCAGACGCACGTCGTCGGTCTGGCAGTCGTAGAAGAGATAGCCGCTCGTGGGTTCTCGCGAGGCGAGCGCGGGCAGCAGCTCGAGCACCTCCTCGCCCGAGATCACGCGGTGGCGCGCTGGGCTCCAGAACTCGCCGTCGCCCGCCGGCTGCTCGCCGTCCGCGGGAGCGTCGCCCTGCGCCCGCTCCGATCGCCCGCGGCGCCCCCTGCGCGAGCGCAGCCGCTCGCGCTCGACGGACATCACGTCATACAGATTCAGACCGACGCCGACGAGACGGTCAGGTCTCGTGCCTTCGAACGCCGGCACCACCAGCGGCAGCGGCCGCACGAGATGCGGCGCGAGCGTCACCATCAGCCTACGCTCGAGGAGCGCCTCGCGCACCAGCCCCAGGTCGAAGTTCTGCAGGTAGCGGAGGCCTCCGTGGACGAGCTTGCTCGAGCGGCTCGAGGTCCCCGACGCGTAGTCGGCACGCTCGAGCAGTGCGACGCTGTAGCCGCGCGTCGCGGCGTCGAGCGCGACGCCCGCACCGGTGATACCGCCGCCGACGACGACGACGTCGAACTCGTCCTGGGCCAGCGCGGCGAGAGCCTGACTGCGCTCGATCATCGAGGCAAGTCTGGCAGAGGATCAACTCAGATATTCGCGAGCTCGGCCGCTATCTCGCTGACCGCGGACTTGGCATCGCCGAACAGCATCGAAGTCTTCGGGTCGTAGTAGAGCTCGTTTTCGATTCCCGCGAAGCCGGGATTCATCGAGCGCTTGATCACGATCACAGAAGCGCTGTTGTTCACTTCGAGAATCGGCATGCCGTAGATCGGCGAGCTCGGGGTGTTCTGCGCGGCCGGGTTGGTGACGTCGTTGGCACCGATCACCAGCGACACGTCGGTGCGCGGAAACTCCGGGTTGATGTCGTCCATCTCCTTGAGCTGGTCGTAGGGCACGTCGGCCTCGGCGAGCAGCACGTTCATGTGCCCAGGCATGCGTCCCGCGACCGGGTGGATCGCGTAGCTCACTTCGACGCCGCGCGCTTCGAGCTCTTTCGTCAGCTCGCGCACGGCGTGCTGCGCCTGCGCCACGGCCATGCCGTATCCCGGAACGATCACCACGCGGCTCGCGTACGCGAGCTGGATCGCAGCGTCGACGGCGCCGATCGAGTGGACGGTGCCCTCGTGCTCGCCGGCGCCCGCCGCGCCCGCCACGGCGCCTCCACCGCCGAAGCCGCCGGCGATGATCGCGGGGATCGAGCGGTTCATCGCAACCGCCATCAGGTTCGTGAGGATCGACCCTGACGCGCCGACGATCATGCCCGCGACGATCAGCGCTGGATTGTTGAGCGCGACTCCGGTGGCTGCAGCGGACAGCCCGGTGAAGGCGTTCAGCATCGAGATCACCACCGGCATGTCCGCGCCGCCGATCGGCAGCACGACCGCGTTTCCGAGCAGCGCTGCGGACACGAGCAGGCCGATGAACAGCGCTTGCGAGTGCTCGCCCGCGGCGATGGCCACGCCGGCCGCGACCGCGAGCACGAGCAGCAGCAGGTTGACGTACTGCTGGGAGGAGCCGAAGGAGATCGGGCGGCCGGGAATTATTTCCTGGAGCTTGCCGAACGCGATGTTCGACCCCCAGAAGGACACCGAGCCGATGATCGCGGCGAACAGGGAGAAGACCGTGATGTAGGTCGCGGTATGCGAGAAACCGCTGGTGAGGCGGAACTCCGACCAGGAGATCAGGAACACCGCGCCGCCGCCGACGCCGTTGAACAGCGCCACCATCTGCGGCATCGCCGTCATCTTCACCTGCCGCGCCGCGGGAACGCCGACGGCGGTGCCGAGCACGATCCCGATTGCGATCAGCGCCCAGTTGCCCTCGTTTCGGTTGAGCAGCGTCGCGATCACCGCGATCGCCATGCCGAGGGCCGCGATGCGGTTGCCGCGCACCGCCGTCGTCGGGCCGGCGAGGCCGCGCAGGCCCTGGATGAACAGGCCGAACGCGATGATGTAGAGGATGTCGAGGAAGCTCTGATCCTGCAGGAACGAGCTTGCGAGCGGCGGTGCGCTCACGACGGCTCGTCCTTGCTCTTCTGCTCCTCGGCGCCCTGAGCCGGCCGCTTCGGCTTGGCCTTGAACATCTCGAGCATGCGGTCGGTGACGAGAAAGCCGCCGACGACGTTGATCGTGCCGAACGCGATCGCGATCACGAGGATGAACTTGTTGAAGGCGCCGTTGCCCGACAGCCCGACGATCAGCAGTCCGCCGAGCAGGACGATCCCGTGAATCGCGTTGGTCCCGGACATCAGCGGCGTATGAAGCGTGTTCGGCACTTTGGATATGACGACGAAGCCGATGAACCCGGCGAGCACGAGGATCGAGAGGTTCGTCGTGAGCGTGCTCGCGATGATCACGCCGCCGCCTCCACTGCCGATCTCGCGCCGCTGTTGACGATCTCGCCGTCACGCACCACGCAGGAGCCGCTGATGATCTCGTCGTCGAAGTCGAGCTTCAGCTGGCCGTCGTCGTCGACGAGCAGTTCGAGCAGCGCGAGCACGTTGCGCGCGAACAGCTGCGAGGCGTGCTCGGCCATGCTCGAGGGCAGGTTCAGCGGCGAGACGATCTTCACGTCGTGGCGCACGACCGTCGCGCCGGGCTCGGTCAGCTCGCAGTTTCCGCCCGTCTCGCCCGCGAGGTCGATGATCACCGATCCCGGCTTCATCCCTTCGACAGCCGCGGCCGTGACCATCTTGGGTGCCGGGCGGCCGGGGACGAGCGCGGTCGTGATGACCACGTCAAAGCCCTTGATCGCGTCCGTCAGCGCCTGCTGCTGGCTCGCGCGCTCCTCGTCGGTGAGCTCTCGTGCGTAGCCGCCCTCGCCGCTCGCCTGCAGGCCCAGGTCGAGCCACTGCGCGCCCAGCGACTGCACCTGTTCGGCGACCTCTGGGCGCACGTCGTAGCCGGTCGTGCGCGCCCCCAGCCGTTTGGCTGTCGCGATCGCCTGCAGCCCTGCTACGCCGACGCCGAGGACGAGCACCTTCGCCGGCGGAATCGTCCCCGCTGCGGTCATCAGCATCGGATAGAAGCGTCCCATCTCCTCCGCGCCCAACAGCGCAGCGCGGTAGCCGGCGACGTTGCTCTGCGAGGAGAGCGCGTCCATCGACTGGGCGCGCGAGATGCGGGGTATCGCCTCCATCGCGAACGCCGTCGCGTGCGCGTCGGCGAGCGCGCGCGTCGTCTGCGGACTGCTCAGCGGCGCGAGAAAGCCGACCAGGATCGAGTCGCTGCCGAGCGCGCGCACCTGCTCGGGATCGGGTGGCGCGATCGTCACGACGACGTCCGAGCGCCAAACCTCGGCGGGGTCGGCGCTGATCTGCGCGCCGGCCTCGGCAAACGCATCGTCGGTCAGGACCGCGCCGGCGCCCGCGCCGCTCTGCACGAGGACCTCGAGGCCTTTGCCCTTCAGCTTGCCGACTACCTCGGGCACGAGCGACACTCGGTGCTCACCCGCCGCGGTCTCCTTCGGTACGCCTATCCGCATGAAGTGCGAGAACGTATCCCATCCCGGCGGCGAGCGGCGCGCCGGTATGCGAGACTCGAATCGCGATGACGGTCAACCTGACTCGCATCTACACCAAGCTCGGCGATGGCGGCGAGACCCACCTGGGCGACATGAGTCGCGTGTCGAAGCTGCATCCACGCGTCGAGGCGTACGGGACCGTGGATGAGCTGAACGCGTCGATCGGCCTCGCGCTGCTCGAGCCGCTGCCGGAGCTGTTCGCGACGTGGCTGCGGCGGGTGCAGAACGATCTGCTGGATGTCGGCGCCGACCTGTCGGTGCCGACGGAGCCGCAGGCCGGCACCGGCGAGGGCGCGCGCGCGCGCCTGCGCGTCGGTCCCGAGTACACCGAGTGGCTCGAGCACGCATGCGACGAGGTCAACGCCAAGCTCGAGCCGCTGCGGTCCTTCGTGATTCCCGGCGGCGAGCCCGCTGCGGCTCACCTGCACGTCTGCCGGACGGTGTGCCGGCGCGCCGAGCGGCGGACGATCGCCGTCGAGGATGGAAACCCGGAGGTGGTGCGCTACCTGAACCGGCTCTCGGATCTGCTGTTCATCCTCAGCCGCGCGATCAACGCGCGGGCGAGCGGCGCGGGCGAGCCGCTATGGGAGCCCGGCGCCCACGACGCCGCGGCTCCCGGCGACAGCTAGGCCGGGCGCCGCCGCTCGGCGACGCGCAGCGCCGCGACGACGAGCGCGCTCCACAGCGCAGCGACCAGGTAACCGCCGAGGACGTCGCTCGGCATGTGCAGCCCGAGTATCAGCAGCGCGCATCCGACAGCGGCCGCGAACGCGACCCCCGCGGCAGCAGCGACCGGCTGCAGGCGCCGCGGAGCGACGAGGACGACGGCGGCAGCGAGCGCGAGCGCTGCGGTCGAATGCCCGCTGGGCCATGAGTCGGGGCCAACGTACGCGCGTGGACGGGAGAGCAGCGGCTTGAGCGCCTCGGCGGTGATCTGCGCGAAGCCGATGACGCCGGCGACGGCGAGCGCCGTCCGGGGGCTGCGGCGCGCGAGCGCGATGCAGATCAGCGCGGCGCCCCACAGTGCGAGCGGAAGCGGGTTGAGCGCATGCACGAGGGTCCGCGCCACGCCGTCGACGGCGGGGCGGCTGAGCGCGGTGAAGTCGTGCAGCGCCACACCGTCCCGCACGCGTGCTCCGGGCACGAACTCTGCGAGCGCCCAGACCAGCGCGAGTGCGAGCGCGCACAGCGTCGCGACGCCAAGCGGCGCGCGCAGGTCCGCACGCACGCCGCGCGCAAGCGTCCGGCGGCCGGCGACGGCCGCGCTCGTGTATACGCCTTGCGACATCCCCTGAAGCCTACGAGCCGATCTAAACGGCGGCTGAAGCTTCAGCGCGCGATCGGGAACGGCTTGTGCGCGAATGCCGTCAGCGCTTGCGCCGTCACCCACACCGGCGTCTGCGCGCCGGTGCGCGAGTAGCGGACGCTGCCATCGGGCGCGATCAGGCTCTGCAGATAGCCGAGCGGGGAGCGGCTGCCTTCGCGCTTGAGCGCTTCGACGTCGCGTCCGGCCGCGAGCAACCCCTGCACCGCCCACGCGGTCGACTGCGCGTTGGAGGGCGAGCCGGGCTGCTGGGGGAACCCGCCATCGCGGTTCTGGGCGTGCGCAAGGAACGCGACCGCGTGCGAGATCGGGCTGCGACGAGACGCGTCGAGAAGCGCCTGGATCGCTGCTGCGGTGTCGTCCACGTCGCTGCCGGCCCCGCGCGCGGCGAACCCGAAGCCGCCGTTGCCTTCCTGCTGGCGCGCGAGCCAGGCGCCGGCAGCGAGCACGGTCGGGTTGCTCGCGGAGTAGCCGGCCGCGCGCAGCGCGAAGACCGCGAACGCCGTCAGGTTGACCAGATGCGAGAACGAGCCGTCGCTCGCGCGCAGACGCAGCAATCGAGCGACGGGGTCGGTGCCGGACAGCGAGTGAACCGAGGCTCCGCAGGCGTGCAGCGCAAGGATCGTGCGCTCGAGGTCACCCGCCCCGTGCAGGCTCGACGTTTCGGCGCGCAGCGCCGAGAGCACCGTGTGGCCGTTGCGGCGCATGCTCAGCGGATCGCGTCCCGAGGCGGCAACGCCGATCGCGACCCAGGCCGAGTAGAGCTCGGCGCTGGACCGCCCGGGCGATTCTCCGAAGCCGCCGTCCGGGTTCTGTGCGCGGGCGAGGAATGAGAGCTCACGCGAGACGTCGAGCCGTGCATCCACGGCGCGCACAGAGGTGCGACCGGGGCGCGCGCGCGCATGATGCGTGGCTCTGGAGGTTGGAGCCGGCGAGAACGCGAGCAGCGGCAGCAGCAGCAGCGCACCGGTCGCGGATGCGCCGACGCGCGCGGCGGGCGGGCGCGCGACGCCCGAGGGCATCGGCGCCTCCCAGCTGACCTCGAGCCGCGCGCGGACGCGCAGCAGCATGCGCAGCAGCGCCGGACCGAAGGCGAACCCGAACAGCAGGCTCGCGATGACGTGGGTGATGTCGAAAACGACCGCGGAGCCCAGCACGACGCCGAACGCGGCGAGCGTGTGGCTACCGGCTCCGGTCCAGGTGTAGAGATCGACGAGGAGATTGAAGACCTCTGCGCAACCAGCGCACGCAAGCGCGAGCGCGACCCTCGGCAGGCGCCTGGCGGTGAGTGTGCCGAGCCCGCCCCCGAGGAGCCCGACGAGGCCCCAGCCGAGCATCTGCCACGGCGTCCACGGGCCCTCGCCCAGCAGGATGTTGGAGCTCAGCGCGGCGATCGCGCCAACGGCGAAGCCGGGGCCTGCGCCGAACGCTACGCCGGCGACGAGCACGATCGCGGTCGTCGGCTTGACGTCGGGGACGGCGGCGAACGCGTCGCGGCCGAGTGCTGCGAGCGCGGCGAGCGTCGCGATGACCGCGACGAGCTTCGCCGGCGGGCGCGAGCGCTCATACCACCAGAACGCGAGCGCGAGCGCGAGCGCGACAAGCGCGAATGCGCTGAGCTGCCAGCTCACGAGCGCAGGCGCTCCCGCGCCTCATCGCTAGCCGGCGCTCCGCGACCGCGGGCGATCTGCTCGTGCAGCAGCGCGGCGCCCTGCTCCGGGCGCAGCACGCTGCCGGCACCGCCGAGGATGCGCGCGGTTTCAGTCGTGAAGTACCAGCCGCCTGCGAGCACCTCCTCGATCGGGCCATCCGCGATCACCGTCCCCTCTGCGAGCAGCACCGCGCGCGATCCGAGCTCGGCGGCGAACTCGGCGTCGTGCGTGGCGACCACGACCGCGAGGCCGGCGTCGGCGCGGGCGCGCAGCCAGGAGGCAAGGCGCTGCTTGGAAGCCCTGTCCATCCCGCGAGTCGGCTCGTCAAGGGCGAGGGTCGCGGCGGGCGCATCGCCGCCGAGCACGATCGCGAGCGCCAGGCGCTGGCGCTCGCCGCCGGAGAGGTCGCGCGGATTGCGCTCACCCCGGCCCGCGAGCCCGTGGGTCGCGAGCTCGGTGGCCGTCGCCTCATCGGCCACGCGTTCATGCAGGAAGTAATCACCCGGGTTCTGCAGCAGCAGCGCGACGCGGCCCGCACGCGTGACCTTTCCCCGCGTCGGCTCCATCAGCCCGGCGGCGTGGCGCAGGAGCGTGGACTTGCCGGCGCCGTTGCGCCCCATCAGCACGACCGACTCGCCCGCGCGCAGCTCGAGGTCGACGCCTCGAAGGATCGCGGGCCCATCTGCAAGCTCATGCCAGACGCCGCGCATCCGAGCGGCAGTTGGCGCTCGCTGCGCGCGAGCGCGCGAGCGCGAGGACCAGCGCCCGCGCCGCAAGCCGGCCGGTGCGGGTGACGCAGCCTGCGTCAACGGGATGACCGCTGCGGGGAGCAGCTCGTGCCTGCGCAGCGTCGCGCGCGCCTGCTTGACACCGGCCGGCGGCGGGCGCAGGCCGGCGTGTGCAAACAGCTGCGCGCCGGGGGTCTGCAGTGACGGCTCATGCTCTGCAGCCCATTCGAGAAAGCCGCAGGGATCGGAGTCGCAGGCAATCGCGCCATCGCGCATCGCGATCACGCGATCGGCCGCCGCGAGGCAGCGCTCGAGACGATGCTCGATCAGCAGCACCGCGGTGTCGGACTCCTGGTTGAGGCGGCGCAGCTGCCAGATCAGCTCATCGCCGGCGACGGGGTCGAGCTGTGAGGTCGGCTCGTCGAGCAGCACGAGCCGCGGCCGGGGCGCGAGCGCGGCGGCGAGCGCGACGCGTTGAAGCTCACCGCCGGAGAGCTCGCCGGTCGGACGGTCGAGCAGAGCGGCGATGCCGAGCGCAAGCGCGGTCTCCTCGACCGCGCGCGCGATCGCGGCCGCGCCATGTCCGAGGCTCTCGAGCGCCAGCGCGATCTCTGCGCGCACCGTCGTCATCACGACCTGCGTCTCGGGGTCCTGAAGCAAGGTGCCGGCGACCGCACCGATGTCGCACGGCCCATGCTCACGGGTGTCGAGCCCGCCCACGACCACGCGACCGGAGAAGACTCCTCCGTGAAAGTGGGGCACGAGGCCGGCGGCGGCGCGCAGCAGCGTGGACTTGCCCGACCCGGAGAGACCCGCGAGCACGCAGAACTCGCCTGGCTCGATCGACAGGCTGATCTCGCGCAGAGCGTCCGAGTCGGCCCCGGGATAGCGGTAGCTCAAGCGCTCGCACGCGAGAACGCTCATCGCTCGATGCCCCTGCGATCGGCGAACGGGGCGAGCGCGATCGCGACGATCGCAGCGGCGAGCACGAGCGTCGCGGCGCCCACCGGCGCGCTCACGAGCGGATAGGCGTGAAACGACGCGACGCTGTGCAGCGTGCCGAGCAGCGCCGCCCCCAGCAGCGCCAGCGCGGCTGCGGCGAACGCGAGGTCATGACGAGACCACGCACGCGCTCGCGCGCCCCTGCGGCGATGAGCGCCGTAACCGCGCATCTCGAGCACGGCGGCGAGGTCCAACGACCGTTCGAGCGCGCCGCCGAAGGCCGCGCGCAGAATCGTTAGCCTTCCGCGTGCGCCCCTCGCTCCGCCGTCCGGGCGACAGCGCTGAGCCTCGGCGAGGCGTCTGGAGTCCGCGAGCAGAATCGGCAGCAGCCGTGTGCTCAGCGCCGCTGTCAGCGCGGAGCGCGGCGAGACGCGGCGAAAGGCTGCGAGCAGCTCATCGGGGTCGGCGGCGCACACGATCAGCAGGCACGCGAGCGTCAGGACGAGCAGCCGCAGTGAGAAGACGAGCCCATAGACGACCGCCTCGACGGTCAGGTTCTCCTGCCCGAGCACCCCCCAGTCACCGAGCCGCGCGAACACCGTGAGGCCGCCGCGGCTGACAAGCACGTTGACGAGCACCGTGAGGACGACCATCGGCAGACAGATCGTGCGGACCGCGCGCACGAGCTCGCGCCCGACGCCGGCCGCGGCGCCGGCGGCGAGGACCGCGAGCGCCAGCGCGCCGAGCAGCAGCGGGTGCGCCACCAGCAGCGCGGACGCTGCGAGAGCTGCGCCATAGGCGCCGGCCACGGTGGCGCGTGCGGCGTGCAGCGGGCTCGCACGCCGCCGGTAGGCGATCGCGGCGACGCTCCCCGGCGCGCTCATCGCGCTCCCTGTGGGAGAGCCACCGCGCCGGCCGCCGTGAGCGCGACGGCGAACCGCTGCTCGAGCGTGGCTTGGCCGAAGGAGCGCGCGGCGAGATCGACGCCGGCCTGGTCGGTGCCGCTGACCACCCACACGGGAGCATCTTCGCCGGAGCGCGTGGCTGCGATAAGGCCCGCGCCGGCGCCCAGCACCCGGCCGGGCCGACCATCCTGATCGAGCAGCGTGATCGTGCGCCCGTCGGGCGCGAAACGCGCGTAGACGCCGCTCGTCCGTGGCCCGGAGGCGATCGTCGCGGCCACCCCGTCGCGACGCGCGTTCGTCCACGCGCCGACGACCACGCGCAGCGTCTGCGCTCCGCCTGCTCCGATCGCGGAGATGGCGGCGGGCACGCCGACGCTTCGCAGCCGCTTGGTCACCGCTTGGCAGGCGTAGCCTGCGACAAGCGCGCATTCGACGCGCACCGGCAGGCGCTTTCCTTCGAGCCCGTTGAGAAAAGGCTCGGGGAACGACCCGACGACCGCAGGGACCTGCTCGGCCTGGCTCCAATCGTGGCGGTCCCACCAAATGTGGTCGCCGGGATGGACGTTGGTCGCCGCGGCGCCCCTGGGTGCCTGCACGCCGTTGATGTAGTAGAACCAATCGATCGGCCGGCTCGCCTCCTGACCGCCGGCCAGGCCGTCGATGCTCTGCACGAAGCCGCCGCCGTAGCGGGTGGCGACGGTGTAGTTGCGCGTCAGCACGCTCATCACGGTCTCCTGCCCGCGCACCTTCAGGGCGCCGGCGGGATGGAGCACCCGAGCGCCGAAGTCGCGCGTGACCAGAAGCTGCACCGCGGTCGGAGCGCGCCCCGCGCCGAGCCCGCATGAGGAGAGCGCGAGCGCGGACAGCACGAGCGCGAAGAGGATCGGGAGGTGCGCTCGCTCAGCCGACATAGAAGACGATCCGCGACGTTCCGCGCGCGAGCCTGGTGCGGTTGCCGGCGGCGTCGGTCGCGTGCAGGTCAAGGACGTAGCGGCCGGGCGCGAGCGCCTGCGGCAGGAGATAGGAGAAGGTGGCGCCGCTCGCGACCTTGAAGGGCTTGCCGCTGCCACAGCGCGCGCGACGGAAGCGCTCGGCGACGCCGTCGTAGGCGTAGCAGCGCCCCTTGTAGCGGCGGCGCAGCTCGATGCTCACCGAGGTGACGGCGGTGTGGGCGAGCGCACTGCCGGTGAGCACCCTCGGTCCGTGCCCGCGCGGGTAGTCATGCCCGTCGATCACGCCCGTCGCGCGCGCGACGACCGCGTAGGGTCCGGAGTACTTGACGCCGAGTGTCGAGGAGCCGGAGCTCGTTTGGCTCGTCTGGCTCGTGGAGCCGCTTGATTGGGTCGTGGTGCTCGAGGAGGATTCCAGGCGTGTGCCGCAGTTGCCGTCGTTGCCGGCGTGCACGCAGATGCTCGTCTCGGTGCGCACCGACGGCGGTCCCGTTGGAGCGCCGGCGACGTGCAGCTGATAGGTGCCGGCGGCGCTGAACGTGAGCGAGGCGTGACCCTGGGAGTCGGTGCTCGCGCCGGGGCCGCTAGATGTGATCGTCGCTCCCGCAGCGGGCGATGGTTCGCCTGCCGGGCTGTACTGCGCGACCGTCACGCCGACCGCTTCGCCGACGTTCGCGCTGACGGGCGCCTGCACCTCCAGCGGCGTCGGTTCTGCACCGGCGGGACAGGCTTCGTAGCAGATCGGGAAGAACAGCACGCGATCGCCCGCTTGCGGTTCGACCGCGCACGCGCCTACTTCCTGGAAGCGGTCGTTGACCCAGAACGACCAGTAGTAGAGCGAGCCGCCGACCGCTTCACCCTCGCCCTCGATCGATTCGATGAAGTACTGGTGAAAGCTCGCGCTCCAGGCGCCACTCCAGTTGCCGCCGGTGGCGAGCTGCAGCGCTCCGAGCGCGGTCGTGCCCGAGCACGAGTCTTCGGGTTTGCCGTCCTTGACAACCGGTTCGGTGCTGGTCGTCACCTGGGTCGCTGCGAGCTTGGTTTCGGCGACTCCCTCGACCCTGACGGTGACCGTCGCTGGGCCGGCGGCGAATGCGGGTGAGGCGCAGAGCAGAATGACGCATCCGATCAGGAGCGCCGGAGCGATATGGCGAGAGTCGAGCATGGAGCCACCCCTTTCCACGAGGGCTTGCGGGCTTCGGCCGGAGGCTGGTCTCCTGGCTCCCGGGCCTACCTCTCCACGCCTTCCCGATCTGCCGCGGGGCAGATCAGTGGCCGCGCGCGATGCTCGCGCGCCCGCGGTGGGCACCCCCGGTCACAGTGGCGGGTCCGCGCCGGATTCTCACCGGCTTCCCTTTACCACCGACCGTATGGACAAGCGGATCGTACTCCACCGCCACGGTCAGATCACGAGCGCCGGCCGGCGCGGCGTGCTCACACTGCTAGCCGCCGAGCGCGTCGAGATCGGCATCCGCGTCGGCGAGCGCGCGCCGCGCCGAGTCCTCTAGCGGGCGGGCGGCTGTGATCAACCGCCGCGCCACGTCGAGGTCGTCGGAGCGCCCCACCGTGAGCGCCGCCTTCAGCACGCCCTGCTTCAGGTACCAGAGGGTGAAGCTGGCGTCCTGCATCGAGCCGCGCAGGAGCTCCTCGTCCCACTCGTACGCGGGCCCGACGTACTCCAGTTCGCCCCAGTCGCCGAGCACCGAGTAGAAGTACGGCACGACCTCATGCGGGATGTCCCTGCCGAGCATGTTCAGCGCAGCTGTCTTGCCGTGGTTGAACGCGACGTCCCAATGCTCGATCCGCACCGGCTCGCCGCCGTGCACCACGGAGTCGTACTCGCAGATGTCGCCTGCGGCGAACACGCCCGCGACGGAGCTCTCGAGGCGCGAGGAGCAGCGCACGCCGCCTCGCTCGCCGAGCGCTAGATGAGCTTTCTGCGCGAGCTGCACGTCGGGGACCACGCCTGCGCCGACGATCACCGCTTCGGCCTCCAGCTCGAGGCCGCCCCTTGTCACGACCTTGCTCACGCGACCCTCGCCCTCGAAGCGCTCGAGCTCATCCTCTCCGTGAACGCTCACCCCGTGGGATTCGAGCAGCTCCTGAAAGTGGCGTCCGGCGCGCGCGCCGAAGTTGCGTTCGAGCGTCGCGCCCTCCTGCATCACGATCGTGCAGCGCTTGCCGAGCATCGTCAGCGACGCGGCCACCTCGCAGCCTATGTAGGAGCCGCCGATCAGCACGACCCGCTCGGCCTCGGCGACGCCCTCGCGGATCGCATCGGCGTTGCCGAGGGTGCGCAGGTAGTGGATCTGCTCGAGCTGACAGCCGTCGACGTTGAGCCTGCGCACGTTCGCGCCGGTCGCGAGGAGCGCCTTCTCGAAGGTGATCTCCTCCTTGTTCGAGAGCTTCGCGGTGCGCGCGGCGGCGTCGAACGCGGTGACGCTGGTGCGCGTCAGCAGCTCGATCCCCTGCTCGCTCCACCACTCCTGCGGGCGGAAATACGGCTCCTCGCGCGCCTCCTCCCCGCGCAGATAGCCCTTCGAGCACTCCGGCCGGTTGTATGGCGGGTCGGGCTCGCGCCCGACGAGAACCACCTCTCCCGGAGCGCCTTCCTCGCGCAGCCAGCGAGCGCAGTTGGCGCTCGCGAGACCACCGCCGATGAGCAGGTACTCGACCTTCCGGGGCGTCATGCGCGCACCTTACAACCCCGGCGGGTGGCGGACCGACCAGTGCGCCCAGGTGGGCACGCGATCGAGGATTCGCCACCGGGGGCCGTCTTCGCTGCGATTCGGACCGACGTCGGTGCCGTTGTGGCTGGTGTCCAGCCGCAGCCCTGCGATCACGATGAACGCGTGCGCGGTTGGCTGGGCCGTCGCGTAGATCGTCACCCACCGCCCGGCCCCGGGGAGCCCCCAGCGGACGTAGTCCTGGGCGAGCGGGTTCTGATGAACGATTTCCGCGATCGGCCTAACGCCGGAGCGGTACAGGACATAGTTGACCGTGCTCGAGCAGTCCTCGGCCGGTGCGCTACGCGGGTCCGGATGGCCGTCCGGCCCATAGGGCAGCTGCTGAAGCTCGTTGCCCGCGACGATCATCGCCTGCACGGTCGCCGGCACCGCCGCGGGCACGAGCGCGACGTGACCTCCGCCTGGTGCGAGCGCCGCTGTTTCGCCCGCGAGCACGCGAATCGGCGCGGAGCCTGCGCGCAGAAGGCTGACGTCGGCTTCTCCCTGCTGCGCCCCTTCGCCTGCGCTCGCCACGGGTCCGGCGACCGCCGCAGCGCGGTATCTCGCCGCCCAGCCTTCGACTGCGAGCACGTAGGAGCCGGCATGGTTGTATGCGAACACCGCTTTGCCGTAGTCAGCCGGCGCCCCGGATGCGCGCAGGTAGCTCGCCGCGGCGTAGATGGCGTCGGCGGCGTTCCATCGGTCGGCGACGCCGTCGCCGTTTCCGTCGCGACCGAAGCGCGCCCATGTGCCCGCGATGAACTGCATCGGGCCGCCGGCCCCCGCGGAGTTGACAGCACCCTCGCGCGTGCACGACGGGGCGGGGTCGCGCCCGTGGTCGCACTCGACCCTGCCGATGGCTGCGAGGATCGCCCAGTCCAGCCCGAAGCGCTGCGCGGCGGCCTGATACAGGCGCAGGTACGCGACGGGAATCTCACGCGCCAACGGGTTGGAGGAGCCGACCGGCTGCGCGCCGGCTGCCTGCGCACCGGCTCCGCCTGCCGCGCCGAGCATGCTCGCAAGCGCGGCGGAGAACATCACGCCGAGAATCGCCAGCGCTGCGACACCGCCCGCGATTACAGCCCGGGTCAACTCCGGTCGATTCCGAGCTGGCGTTTGCGCCGTGCTTCGACCTCGCGCGCGTCGCGCATCACGCTCGAGCTCTCGCCCCGCGGAGCCGCCGTTGTCCGCCGCCCGCCGACGGACGCGCGCGGCGAAGTGGCGGCGCCAGGCTGCGCAGGGCGCGCTCCGCTGCTTGGCGCAGCTACGGCTGCGCCAAGCGCGCTGCGCATCGTCAGCTCCCTGTCGATCGCCAAGCGCGCGGCCCGCCG
>JAXDGS010000142.1:0-12931 GCA_034664905.1 Solirubrobacteraceae bacterium
CGATCAAATCGGACTTCACGGCTGCACACCGGACCCTGCTCGCTGACTTTCCCAACGTTCACGAGGTCGTCGCGACCACCGCTCCGGGAACGCTGTTGGTGCTCTATTCGGGGCCCGACGAGGCCAATGCCTGGTGCAACGCGCTGCTGACCTTGATCGCGGCCCGCCAAGAGAGGGCTACGCGACGGCGTCTGTTGTGGCGAGGTGGGAGGCTTGGGGGCGGTGACTCCGCAGCCTAGCTGCTCAGGCGCGGGCCCGAACCGACTGCCTTTTTTGACAGGCAGCAATTGCGGGTTCACCAGTGGCGAGCTCGTCGGCGTCCGCCGCGCTGAGCACGCGAACCTGGCGGGCTTTTCCAGCAGCAATAACTCTCGCTGACGGAGGCCAATCGCGTATAGAGTCACGCGATGAGCTCGGAGTCCGCACCTCCGCTCGAGGAGTCCCAACGAAGGCGGCGCTTACGCCACAGGATCTTTTGGAAGATCGTCAACCCGCCAACCCGGTGGCTCGCGGGGTTTGCGCCCTGGTGGGTGCTGCTCGAGACCAAGGGCCGGCGAACAGGAATCCCGAGGACTACGCCGCTCGCCCGCGGTCCGGTCGAGGGCGATGCTGTGTGGCTGAGCTCGGTCCACGGGCGACACGCACTTTGGGTGCGCAACCTCGAGGCGAGCCCCGACGTCCGGGTCAAGCTCTCAGGTCGCTGGCGGCGCGCGCACGCGAGCATCCACGAGTACGACGAGGTCACGGTCCGCCGCTTCAATCGCTATGCCCGCAGCGGTCCGAGAACGCTCGGAATCGATCCGGTCCTCGTGCGCCTCGAGCTGCGTCCCGCTCGCTGACCGCCCGTGCTGGTCGAAGATCCACGACCGCGAGCTTCAGGCGCTTCGTGCCGCCGCCGAGTAGGCGATAGCGTCACGGCATGGACCCCCCTCGCGTTGTCTGGATGCCCGGCCGCGTTCGGACCGAGATCCACCTGACCGCCCACGACACCGCTGGGGAGTTCTGCTTGCTAGTCGATCACCCGCCCGCAGGCTGGTCGCTGCCCGCCCACCTTCATCACGGCAGCGCAGAGACGATTCACATCGTCGAGGGCGAGTTCGAGATGACGATCAACGGGCAGCGAGAACTCGTGCGCGCTGGCGAAACCTGCCACATACCGCCCGACGTCGTACACACTAGTGGGAACGTCGGTGCCGCGACCGGACGCCGAATCGTCATCTTCAGCCCGGCGGGGATGGAGAACTTCTTCCTCGAATCCGGCACACCCGCAGAGGACGACGAGGTCGACGCCAGGCAAGCGCTCGCCGCAGCTACCCGCCACGGCTGGGAGTTCATCACCTAACCCGACCGGCCGGCCCATTTTGTAGACGTGCCTAAGGGTCGTCGAACGGAGCCCAGCCGATTCCGTGGTGGCCTGCAGCAGCAGCCCCCCGGAGACGCGCCGCGCCTACCCCCCCAGCCCGGAGGCCTCGAGTGCATCGCCACGCGAGAGGAATGCCTGGATGCTCGCGAGCTTGCTGCCACGCAGGACAAAGCGCACCGCGAACTCTTGATCGAGCTCGACATGACTGCTCGCACCTCTCACTTTGAGCCGGCCGAACCACAGCGTTGCCCCCTCGACAGCGCGAATCTCAGACTCCTCGAAGAACACTTCATCCCACGTCTGCCAAACCGACTCCAGCCCCGCCACGACCTCGTCGTAGCCGCGATAGACGGTCCCCTCGACGGCCGCAGGCCCGGCCGGCGTCCACTCGATGTCCGGCGTCGCATAGCTGCGCCAGAGCTCGGGATCGCGTTGGTTCCACGCGTCGACCGCTCTGCGTACCAGCTCGACTTCCTCCTGCGACATTGTGCTCGCAGTATCGCGTACACGCGCGACGCCCGGCGCCCCACTCCGCTGATCGGGCATGCAAGGAGTGCGCATGAGCGTGTCGAAGGAAATGCGATGTTGAAGAGCCTGTGGGCAGCTGTGCAGGGTGACCCGGTGTTCATGCGCAGGGTCAACGGCTGGCTGACGATCGTTTGGATCCTTATGATCCCCGCGTCGCTCGCCACCGGCTGGGTGAAGAGCGTGGTGTTCGTTTCCGCACTCAGCCTGTGGGCACTCGTGGCAGGGCACTGGTCGGCCTGGCAGGCAGCGCGCGTCGAGGTCAAGCAGGAAGAAGAGGCCGCTAAACGAGACGAAGAAGACGCCCCCAAAGAGATCGTCGAGACGCTCGTGAAAGAGACGGACGTCGAACGTCAGTAGCCGAACCAGTGCGCGCGGCGGCTGGAGCCGAAGTGCTGCTTCTCCGTCACCAGCGCGCTGGAGGGCGCCTGGAAGGTCCCGGTCGGCTTCGGCCCCGAGAAGAAATCTACGTCGACGCGCCCGACCTGGCCTGCGCCGAACTCGATGTAACAGGAGCCGCGCCCGTCGTAGCCCTGCGGGCGCTCGCCGCCGCCCGTCACGTGCGCGATCACCGAAGCTGCGACGACGCGAGCCATGCCCTCCGCGAACACCCCCGCTTTCGGCACACCGACCTCCCCCACGTCGCCGATCGCATACACGCCCGGGAAGCGTGTCTCGAGCGTCCTCGGGTTCACCGGCACATAGACCTCGGCGGTCATACCGCTCGCGTCGACCACGTCGGGAGCGCGATGCCTGGGCACGCCGAGGAACAGGTCGAAGCGCAGCTCGCTGCCGTCGTCGAGCACCGCGGTACTGCGTGCCCCGTCGAGCGAGCTCACGCGTCGTTCGGGGATGTATTTGATGTCGCGCTCCGCGAACGCCGCCACGAGTGCGCGCGAGGTATCCGGCGACGGCGGCACGGGGGTGCTGAAAGGGATCACGAAGGAGATCTCGCAGTCCTCGCGCACACCGCGTGCACTCAGATGATCGTGTAGCAAGAGCGCGGTCTCGCTGGGCGCAGGCGGGCACTTGAACGGCGTCCCGCACACGCCGATGATCGCGTGGCCTGACGTAAACTCGGGAAGGCGCTCGGCCAGCCGTTCAGCTCCCGCGACCGAATAGAACTCGTTGCCCGCGTCCGCGAGGCCGGGCGTCGCGTCGAGGTCATAGTCGGCGCCGAGCGCCAGCACGAGGATGTCGGCCTCGTGGGTGCCGCTGTCGGTTCTCACCGCCCGTGCCTGCGGGTCGATCGCAGTGACCTGCTCCTGCAGGAAGCGCACGCCCGGCTTTGCGATGTCGCGGTATGCGAGCTGGGCCGCCTGCGGGCTCGTGCGACCGAACAGCACGTCGAGCTTCGAGTACCCGAAAACGAACGAGTCGCTCTTGTCGATCAGCGTCACCTCGATGCTCTCGCCGAGCGCCTCCGAGAGGATGCTCGAGAGCTCGAGGCCGCCGAAGCCGGCACCGAGGACGAGCACCCGAGTCTTCATCTTTCGATCCTAACCGACCCACCTCGGCGATTGACTGGCTGCGCTCGGTGCCCTACCGTGTGTGATGCGGCGCGGTGAGAGGGGAACGTCGGGAAGCGCGTCGAAGTCCAAGGAGGGACTGGATGAGGGGATCGAGAGCACGGAGCCGATTCATACGTCGGATGATTGCGGCCCTAGCGGTCAGTGACGTGGCGTACCGGGTGTTCATGCGCGAGCATCTGCGCCGCACGCTCGGCATCGAAACGCGCCACGCCTGAGCCGCGCGCTAAGCGGCAGCGAGCGCGCGCCTGAAGTCGCCTTCGGAGTGCGGACCTCGAAGGGCGTTTCGGATGCGCCCGCGCGCATCGATGATGAAGCTCGTCGGCAGGCCGGTGATGCGGTAGGCGTTGCCCACCGTGCCGTCGGAGTCGCGAACATTCGGGAATGTCCACGAGTAGCGCCCGAGGAACGCCCGCGCGCCCGACAGTTCATCGCTCCAGTCCACACCCGCGATGCGCCCGCGACCTAGAGGGCTCTGCGCGAGCCGCTCGAGTGCAGGTGCCTCGCGCGCGCACGGTGAGCACCAGCTCGCCCAGAAGACCACGAGCACGCTGTGTCCACGCGCGCCTGCGAGCAGGTCGGCGAGCGTCACCGGAGGCCCTGCAAGGCGTTCGCGCGCAAGAGCGGGAGCCCGCCGGCCCGCCGAGGCCGAGTGTTCACCAGCGAGGCCGAACACCGCAAGCGCGACGATCGCGGCCACCCCCACGAGTGTCCACAGGAGCAATCGCCGTCGTCGAGCCATCGAGACACGAAGTTATCAGTGACCCTTCGCCGCAAACGCCGGTGCCGTCGGCAAAAAACCTTGCAGACCTCCCGATGTAACGCATCTTGCAGGGAAATATGTTAGTTTGCCCGCGTCGTGCCGAATCCTTTCACCTCACGGGGTAAGGGATCGGGGGACCCAATGCGGCCACGCCGCGGGGGCGAATCGCCACGATTGTGGCGTAGCGTAGGTGACTTACGCGAGCCCGACAGCTAACCCCGTAGGCGCCCACTAGGAGAATGGTTAGAAAGGACGCCTGCATGTCGGGATCGACGCGTGATCTTGCTGTTCTTGACCCCTGGACGGTCTCGCTGGAACGTTCGCGAGCCCGCCGCGCGCGCGACGCGCGCAGGCGCAGCCGCGCCGGTGTCGCGGTCGGCGGTGCGCTGAGCGCGCTGCTCGACGCTCGAGCCGGCGTGCCCGACGCCCGCGATCTCGCAGACCAGCAGCCATGGAAGCTGTCGCTCGGGCGCTCACGCGCGCGCCGTCGTGCCGCCACGCTGCGCTTCGTCCCCACGAGCTCGCGCGCCAAGCGCGCCTCCCTGGGAGCGCTCGCCGCGATCACCGTCGGACCCGCTGCAAGCCTCGCGAGCAGCCACTCGAGCGCGAGCCCGAGCCCGGCTAGCCCCGAACCGCCGACGACCACCGAACACAGCATCGTGCTGAGCCCCGGCAGCGAAGGCAGGCAGGTGCAGCTGCTTCAGAAGGCGCTCGGCGTCAAGGTCGACGGCACGTATGGGCCCGAAACCGAAGAAGCCGTCCGCAGCTTCCAGGCGAGCAAGGGGCTCGCGGTCGATGGGATCATGGGATCGCAGACCAGCGCCGCGCTGCGCCCCGGCGGCGCAAGCCGCGCGCTCGCCGCCGACTTCCAACCCGTCGTACCCGGTGCGCAAGCGACGCAGGAATCGGCCCAAGCGACGCCGGCAAGCTACGTTGCAGAAGCCGCGCAGGCGCCATCGAGCGCCGCGGCCGCACCAGCGGCGGGCTCCGAAGCCACCGCACCCGCCGAAGCGAGCGCGCCGGCCACCGCGCCGGCCGAAGCTGAAGCGCCGGCTCAAGAACCCAAGGAAAGCTCCGCGACGGCGCAGGAAAGTAGCGCCGGTAGCGCCATCGCCCGCCTACAGGCCGCGTTGCGCCTGCCCGCCGACGGGACCTTCGGCCCGGAAACCGAGGCCGCGGTGCGCAGGTTGCAGGCACGTCACGGCCTCAACGTGGACGGCGTTGTCGGCTCCGCCACATGGAGCCTGATCGACGTGCACGGCGAGGAAACACTCACGCCGCCGGCCACAGCGCTCCCGGCGCCGGCGCACCACGAAGCAGCGCACAGCGCAGCCGCGGAACCCGCCGAACACGCTGGTGCGCCCGCCCAAGCACCACCCGGCGGAGGCTCCGCGATCGCCCGCCTGCAATCGGCGCTGGGCGAGCCCGTCGACGGCGAATTCGGGCCCGCAACCGAGGCCGCGGTCCGCAGGCTGCAAGCGCGTCATGGCCTCAACGCCGATGGCGTCGTCGGGCCGGAGACCTGGAGCCTGCTCGGCATCTCGAGCGAGTCCACGCTCACCCCTCCGCCCTCGGCGCTCGTCGCTGAACACGAAAGCCACGGCGAAGGCGGCGGGTCCACCAGCAGCACCGCCGGCGGCGAAGGCTCGAGCGTTGTGGCACGCGTCATCGCTGCAGGCGAAGAAATAGCCAACAGGCCCTATGTGTGGGGCGGCGGCCACGGCTCCTTCCAATCGGCCGGGTACGACTGCTCGGGGTCGGTCTCCTACGCGCTGCACGGCGGCGGCCTGCTGAGCTCTCCCGAGGATTCGAGCGAACTCGAGTCATACGGCGAAGCAGGACCCGGACGGGACATCACGATCTACGCCAACGCCCAACACGCCTTCATGGTCGTCGACGGCCGCCGCTTCGACACGGTCGCCCAGGCGGAATCCGGCTCGCGCTGGTCGAACAGCATGACCTCCACGAGCGGCTACGTCGTGCGCCACCCCGCCGGCTACTGAGCGCTCCTCACCACGCGCCATAGCCGCACCGCCGCGGTGAGCCCTCTCCAGGGTCCCTGCTGCGACGCACGGTCGAGCGTCCCGTCTCAAGCGCGCCCTACGTTGCTGGGCTTCGGCACCGACCAGCGGCGGGTGAAGCGAGGCGATGCTCGCACGGGCTCATACGTTCACGATCGAAGGACTCGACAGCAGGCATGTGATCGTCGAGGTGGATGTCCGTCGCGGCTTGCCCAGCTTTGCAATCGTCGGCCTTGCCGACGCGGCCGTTCGCGAGGCGCGCGAGCGCGTCCGCGCGGCGATCGTCAACTCCGGCTATGAGTTCCCCGCGAGGCGCATAACCGCCAACCTGGCACCCGGTGACGTACGCAAGGCGGGAGCGGCGCTCGACCTAGCGCTCGCGTGCGCGGTGCTCGCCGCCAGCGGACAGCTCTCGCCGGATCGCCTCGACAGCCATGCGCTGTTCGGCGAGCTCGCGCTCAGTGGCGCAGTTCGTCCCTCGGGCAGCTCGCTCGCCGCGGCCCTCGCCACCCGCGCAGCGGGCCTGAGCACGCTCGCTCTTGCCGGGCGGGGCGCGCTCCAGGCGCGGCTCGTCGACGGGATCGGCGTCGTGGCGGTCGAGCGCTTGAGCAGCGCGGTTCGTGTCCTCGACGGCGGCCCGGGCGACCCGATGCCCACGTGCGCACGCACAGCACCTGCGCGCAGCGACACGGCCGACCAACCGGATCTGAGAGACGTGAGAGGACAGCATCATGCCGTGCGAGCGCTCGTGATCGCCGCGGCGGGAGCGCACAACAGCCTCCTCAGCGGGCCGCCGGGAACCGGTAAGACGATGCTCGCGCAGCGGATGCCATCGATCCTCCCTCCTCTCAGTCGGCGGGAGTCGATCGAGGTCACACACATCCGTAGCGTCACGGGTGCTCCGATCCGCTCGCTGGCGCGCGAGCGCCCGTTCCGGGCGCCCCACCACTCGATCACCGCGGCGGGTCTCATCGGAGGAGCACGACGGGGATTGATCGGCGAGGTGGTTCTCGCCCACAACGGAGTGCTGTTCCTGGATGAGCTCTCCGAGTTCGCGCGACCGGTTCTCGAGGCTCTGCGCCAGCCGCTCGAGCACGGCCGCGTGGCGATCGCGCGGGCACAGCACTCGGCGGTGTATCCCGCGCGCTTCATGCTCCTCGCAGCGACGAACCCGTGTCCATGCGGATACGCAGGCGACGCAGAGCGCTGCGTGTGCAGCGAAGCGGACCTGGCCAGGCAGCGGCGCCGGCTCAGCGGCCCGCTGCTCGATCGGGTTGATCTGCTCCTGCACCTCGATCGCCAGGACGAGCGCGAGCTCTCCTCGAGGCCATTGATGAGCTCGAGGCAGGCGCGTGAGGCGGTCGCGCTCGCACGCGAACGTCAGGCCCATCGGCTCGAGCGGGAGGGCATCAGCGTGAACGCCCACATGGATGCGTCTCAGATCCGCACGCACGTGCGCCTCGGCGAGAAGGGCTCGGCGATGATTCGAAGCGCCAGTCAGCGTGGCATGCTGAGTGCCCGCGGAGAGCATCGCGTGCAGCGCGTCGCACGCACGATCGCTGATCTCGACGGCAGCGCTCGCGTGCGCGCGCGGGACATCGGCGCTGCGCTCGCGCTCCGAGCCGACGTGGTCCACGGCGGCGATCGCGGGACATGAGCGCAGGCGTTGGCCACGCGCCGCGGCCGCCGCAGGGGTGCGCGGCGTGTGCTCGTCGAAGCTGGCTACTCGGGGAGTTGAGCGCCGCGCTCGACCTTTACGCACGCGACTCCGACCGGCTCGTGGCGCTGCTCGCGCTCCCGGATGAGGAGCTGCTTCGAGCCGTCGCAGGAAGGCGGGCGCGCGAGCTTGAAGCTCGCTATGCAGCGCGCACCGGTCAACCGCCCGCGTGTGCGCCGCCGGAGCAGGAGAGCGTCTGTCGCCACGGCGACTGCTACCCCACGACGCTGCGCGCGGTGACCGGACCTGCGCTCCTGCATGTAGCAGGTGGCTCGCAGCGGTTGGCTGAGATCACAGCCCGGCCCGTCGTCGCGATCCTCGGGAGCACGCGCGCGAGCGACTACGGGATGCAGGTGTCGAGCAGCCTCGGACGGGGGCTCGCAGCGAGCGGCGTCACCTTGGCGAGCACGATGGCCGATGGCATCGCAGCCGCGGCGCACGCGGGCGCGCTGGAGCGTGCGGGCGCCACGATCGCGGTCCTCGACGGCGGTCTCGGACGTCCCGCGGCGCGCAGGCGCCGTCTGGCGCAGCGCGTATGCCAAGCCGGATGCGCCATCTCCGAGCTCGCCCACGACGTTGCGCCTCGACGCTGGGCCCAGCTTGCGAGCCAGCGCTTGACAATCGCTCTCGCCCAGGTGGTCGTGGTCGTCGAGGCGAGCGAGCGTCCGCGCGAGCTCGCCGGCGCGCGCATGGCGCAGGCGCTTGACCGCACGCTCGGGGCGGTGCCCGGCCGCGTCACCTCCACGCTGTCGGCCGGGACCAACGCGCTGCTCACCGACGGCGCGGTCATCATCCGCAGCGCCGCCGACGTGCTCGAGCTGCTCGAGCCGATGCAGGCTGAAAGCGCCACCGCGGCGCCTGCGCCGACGCCGGCGCCGCAGCTCGATGGCAGGCTGCGCTGGACGCTCGATCAGGTCGGCCAAGGATGCGATACCGCAAGGAAGCTCACGCTCGGGGGAGCGGACCCGGCCGAGGTGCTGATGAGCTTGACCGAGCTCGAGCTCATGGGTCTGCTGGCACGCGGAGACGGCGGGCGCTACATCGCGCGCGAGCTGCCTCCGCCACCCTCGCGTTGAAGCGTGCAGCCTCCATGCCGTGCCGAACGCGAGGCACGGCGCTCGCGCGTGGCTGATTGGACAAAAGTTCCCCGTTCTGCAGGCATATCTCAAGGTATAAGGGTCGGCGGCCGAGCCATTGGTGACATGGATCGTCGGGGAAATGCAATGGTGCGTAATGCGTGACCCAGCCCCGCCGGCGCCAGCGGTGCGCGATGGTGAGCAGCTCCGTCACCTCGGCCGGCAGCTCGAGGAACGTGTCGACGTTGTGCTCGCGAAGACCGTCGCCCGCTCCCACGAGGCCGGGTCGGAGATCAGCGACGCGGCGAAGCGCCGCTTCGAGCGAGTCTGCACGCTTTCGACGACCGCCGTCGCACGCTGGATGGCCGGCGGGGACCCGCGCGCGGGCCTGGAGACAGGTCGTGAAGCGTGGGAGATCTTCGGTCAGCTCGCGGCCCACGACGAGGCGAGCCTGAAGGAGGTCACCAAGCGCTGCCTGCGCTGGCGCGACGCTGTCGAGGAAGTTCTGCATCAGTGCGTCGAGGAGCTTCGTATGCCCGCCGACGTGCTCGCCGACGCGCGCGCGATGCTGCGCGTGACGCTCGACGTCACCCTGGTGCGCGTGTGCGAGATGTTCGAAGCGGAGCGTTCGCGCACAGAGGAGGAGCTTGCGCGCCGCCAGGCGGAGCTCGCGTTCATGGCGACGCACGACCAGCTCACCGGGCTTCCCAACCGCACGCTGATCCTCGACCGCGGGACGCAGATGCTCGGCCGCGCCCGTCGCCGCCAGGGACTCGTGGCGGCCCTGATCATCGACCTCGACAACTTCAAAGCGATCAATGACACGCTCGGGCATGCCGCCGGTGACGAGCTGCTCCGTGCGATCGCCGCACGGCTGGACGCGGTGGTGCGCGACACCGACGCGCTCGGGCGGATCGGGGGCGACGAGTTCGTCGTGCTCGCCGAGGAGCTTTCTGCCAGCGGCGGTGCGGAGATGCTCGCCGAGCGCCTGGATGCAGCTCTGCGCGCTCCCTTCAGCATCGCCGCGAGCGGCGGCATACCGCTGACCGTCACCGCGAGCATCGGGATCGCCATCGGCGAACGCGTATCAGCGGACGAGTTCCTGCGCGACGCAGACATCGCGATGCACCGCGCCAAGTGGGAAGGCAAGAATGCCCGCGTCGTGTTCGAGTCGGGCATGCAGGACCTGCTGCACACCCAGATGGCGCTCGAGATGGACCTGCGAAGCGCGCTCGAGCACGACGAGTTCTTCCTGCTCTACCAGCCGACCTTCGATCTGCGCGAGATGACGCCGACCGGACTCGAGGCGTTGATCCGTTGGAGGCATCCCGCGCGCGGCCTCGTGCAGCCGAACGACTTCATCCCGCTGCTCGAGAACACCGGGCTGATCGTCGACGTCGGACGCTGGGTGCTGCGCGAGGCCGTTCGTCAGGCGGCCACATGGCGCGACGGTGGCCACCCGGTCGGCATCGCCGTCAACGTGTCGCCGCGCCAGCTCGACAGCGACCAGTTCGTCGCCGACGTCAAGGAGACGCTCTCCGAGAGCGGGCTCGACCCGGCGGCGCTGACGCTCGAGATCACCGAGACGACCCTGATGCGCAACACCGAGGAGACGGGAAGGCGCCTGCGCGCGATCAAGCAGCTCGGCGTGCGCATCGCGATCGACGACTTCGGCACCGGCTACTCCTCGCTCTCGCACCTCCAGCGCTTCCCGGTCGATTCGTTGAAGATCGACCGCTCGTTCATCACGCAGCTGACCGCCAACCCAGATGGCAAGACACTGATCCATACGCTCGTGCAACTCGGCAAGGCGCTCTCGATCGAGACGCTCGCCGAGGGCATCGAGCTCGAGCAGGAGCTGTGCATGCTCCAGGCCGAGCACTGCGACAGCGGCCAGGGATTCCTCTTTGCGCGGCCGCTCGAGGCCGGTGCCGCAGGCGCCTTCTTGCGCGAGGCGCGCGCGCGTCCCGCCGTCTCGGTGGCGCCCGCCGCCTGACGAGCCGCTCCGGCGCGAAAAATTCGAAGCGGATGAAGGGACTCGAACCCTCGACCTTCGCCATGGCAAGGCGACGCTCTAGCCAACTGAGCTACATCCGCAGGTCGAGCAATTCTAGCCCCCGGCGCCTGCGCTCGCACAGCAGGCGCTCGCCGCGCGCGGCGCGGACGCCTAGCCCTTGAACGTCGAGCGTCCCGCGTCGCCGAACGGCTCATCGCGCTCTCGCACCGCCTCCCTGAACCCCGCTTGCGCCGCGCGGGCCTGGAACGCGTAGCCCTCTGCGGTGTGGCGCGTGAGACCGTCGAAGACCGTCCCGAGCACCTGCGTCGCGTGCAGGCCCTGCGCGTAGAGCGTCTGGTTGACGAGCAGCTTCATCATCATCAGCTGGTTCAGCGGCATGCGCGCGATCCGCTCGAGGAGGATCTCCGTGCGCTCGTCAAGCTGCTCGGCGGCCGGCGCCTCGATCGCAAGCCCCCATTCGAGCGCCTCCGCGCCGGACAGCGAGTCGCCGGTGAACAGCAGGCGCTTGGCCCGCTGTGCTCCGACGCGATGGGCCCACAGCGCCGTGGTCGGCGAGCCCCACACCCGTGCCGGCGGGTAGCCGATCTTCGCGTCCGCGGCGATCACGAGCAGATCCGAGCACAGCGCCATGTCGGTCCCGCCCGCGACGCAGAAGCCATGCACCTTGCAGACGACCGGCTTGGCGCAGTGAAAGAGGCTCATGAACCCCCTCACGTTGCGGCTCATCATCGCGTAGTCGACCATCGGATCCCAGGTCCCGCGCTGATCGTGGTTGGCCGCGATCACCGCTCCGTCAAGCGGCGAGCCCGCGACCGCCTGCGCATTCGCCGCCGCGCTCTCCTCCCCCATTCCCTCGGCGCTCTCCACCAGGTCATAGCCGCCGCAGAAGCCCGCGCCGGCGCCTGCCAGCACCAGCACGTGCACGGTGGGATCGAGGTCCGCGCGCTCGACGCACGCGACCAGCTCGGAGACCAGTTCGAGCGTGATTCCGTTGCCGCGCTCCGGACGGTCGAGTGTGATCCGCGCGATGCGCTCGGCGGATTCGTAGCGTACGCAGCCCCGCTCGCTCATCGCGCGGCGAGCGCCTCTGAAGGAGCGCCTGAGCGGCGCCGGCGAGTGCGCCACGTGCGCATCCGCCGGACTCTACAGCGACGCTCACGCAGCGACGCGCGAGCGGCGATGAGATACGACGACGCGCAGCGCACTTCGCGCGATATCGCCGTGTTCGTCCTCGAGCCTCGCTAGCGCCGAGCTCGCGGCGATCTCGACGATCGCCTGGCGCCGGCTGCCGCGCGCGCGCGGACGCGCCGCCTGCGCTCGAGGATGAACGAGAGCGCGCATCCCCCCAGCACGAGCAGCGCGATGAGCGTGCTGATCGCGAGCCCGGGCGTGGCGAGGATCAAAACGAGTGCCGCCAGCACGCCCAGTCCGAGGTCGAGCCTCGCCAGCCGGCGGCGGCGTCGAGCGAGACGGCGCCTCGCACGGAGCGCGCTCTCGCGCGCGCGTGCGCTGCCATCAGCGCGCGCGACCGGTTCTCGCGACGGCCGGGTCACGCTCATTGCTTCATCCGGCGGAAGACGGGACCGGGGAGCATCCTCACGACGAGCATAAGCCAGCGCAGCCTCGGCGGTGCCCATACGACCGTTGCGCCGCCGTCGAGGCCGTCGGCGACCGCGACCGCGACCGCGTCGGGCGTGCTCGAAAGCGGCGCGGGCGCAAGGCCCCGGGTCATCCGCGTGTGCACGAACCCAGGACGCACCACCAGCACGCGCACCGCGTGCTCGCGAAGCGCTTCGCCGAGGCCGCGTGCGAGCGCGTCGAGCCCGGCCTTCGACGCTCCGTAGACGACGTTTGCACGCCGCGGACGCTCAGCCGCGACAGACGAGAGCACGACCATGGTCCCGCCGCCGCCGTCGCGCA
>JAXDGS010000143.1:0-4602 GCA_034664905.1 Solirubrobacteraceae bacterium
CTCGTGACGCGGCTATCCGTATCGGACGAAGGCGGCACCCGCCGCCTATGCGCGTGCAGCCACGAATGCGGGTCTCGACCGCCCACCGCAAAATGCACCGGCTCCTCGCCAATCTCGAGACCGCGGCCGTCGCCCGGCGCCTATGCAATCGCCCGATTCTGCATGCGGCCGTGCCCGCCCTGCAACCGGCGAGCTGCGGGCGCGCGACAGCTCCCCGGGACAGCCCCAGCGCGACCGGGTTTGTCCGAGAGCACCAGCGTGAGACGGCCAAGGCGACGTCGATATCGTGACCGCTTCGCACCAACAGCAGCAGCGCGACCACCCTCCGGGAGATAGCCGGTGTTGCCGCAAAGGGGCAGTGGACCGAGGTCGATGCCGGACTGCCGCCTGCTCGTCCAGAGCGGGCACGCGATCGGTGTCCGCGCACACTTCCGCTTTGGTTCGCCAGCGAACCGCTGATGTCAAGATCGAATAAGCGGCCGCAAGGGTCGTTAACGTGAGTACCGCGATGATGACCGCAGAGCCAATGATTACTCGTGGCGTCCACTACACGGCTCTGGTTGACACGATCGATCACCAGGGAGCCACCAAACTGCACGCCAGGGAGCGGGAGCAACTGCTGGAGGCCGCGGATGTCTTGCTGTTCGGCGAGCCTGACAGCAAGTCGGCGGTCCGGTCAGCCGAGGTTCTGATCGAGGCCTTGGAGAGCAGTGAGCGGTGGTCAGTAGAGAGCTGTGATCTATTGCGCGAGCACCTATCCGGCTGTGATGCTCCGACCGGGGCATCGTGAGAGCCGAGCGCTCGCCAACGTCCAGCTTGTCTAGCGATCCCGTTCGTCTCTCAACCGTGGCGGGTCGGGCAGCCCGAGCACTGATCAATACGGGGTCACGTGCTTTAGCAATGTCCCGCGGACAGTTCGGCGGGAGCCAGCTCGTCGTCGCCTGCCGGGGCCGGTCCGGGTAGGTGAAGAACGTCGGTGAGCCGTGTGCGGGAGAACCGCATGCGCGGATCGATGGGGGGCGGGAGGAACCAAGCCAGTCGGGCTCACTCAGCCGCGCGGCCCGGGCGCGTCTCGCCTACCCGACCGACCTCCCCGGGAGCAGCACCTGGGGCTGATGGGCTCAATGGCCAGTGAGCGGATTGCCTAGTGTCCATACGGTCTCCTGGGGTCGCGGTCCCGGTCGATGAGTCCGCGGCGGGCAAGCTCCGTCGGAGACGAGCTGGCGGCTGGGGACGAATCAGCCGATGCTCCGCTCGCGGACGAGTTCGAGCGGGCTTTGAGGTTTGCGCACACAACACGCCCGTGATGGGAGTACAGTCGGTCGCGAGCTGGCCCTGCGGCCAGGATTCTCGGCTCCAGCCCGGATGCCACCGATGGCGCGACCTGCGCCACGAGGCGCGTGGGCGGGGGTTACCGGTTTTGACTGCGGGGCTGGTGCCGTGCTTCTACGGGCGTTACCTCACCGGCTCGGTGGCCTCGTCCCTACGTGATTGAACGCGCGGGGGTTCTTGCCCTCTTCTTCTGCGCGACCCCAATAGAGGGACGGGAAGGCGTGAAGACGATGACGCCCGCGGAACCCAATCGGGCGGCGCGTGGGCGAGCCGAACCCAATCGCGAACGCTGGTCGCGGCGGCTTGCGGCGGCGATCGATGCCCGACGCCGCCTGAACGCTCGGCGAGCGGATGGCCCCCGGACCAAGGCAGACCCGGTCGGTCCGAGCGATCCCCGCCACGCGGACCCGAAGCGATCGGATGACTAGGAGGGCGTGCCGATGGCGCATTTGAAATGTCTGGCGTGCGAGACGCGCCTACACAGCATGGATGGCCGAGCCGATCCGATCGGGGATTTATGCTCCGTCTGCGGCTCGCTGTTGGAGCCAGTCGGCGATCTGAGTGAAATCGTTGGGTGCCGCGTAATTGAGAACTGCGGCAGCACGTCGCACAGCGGCGCGTCGGTGGCGGGTCAGCTGATCGCCGATCGCGTCGGCGAGATCACCGCTCGACGCGAGCTCAAGCCGTCACGCGCTTCCACGACACGCGCGGCGCGCGAGCCCTTCGTTGCTTCCGCTGCTGACGCACCGACCGGCGGGCTGACCGCTGACGGCGACCAGCACGCAGCTGCTAGCGCCGCGGTCGATGCCGGGGCTCCGACACGCGACGGCGCGCAGCGGCTGGTCGATCTGCTGAGCGCCGCGCATGGCCGGCCGGTGACGTTCGCGATGCTCGCTCGCGCGGGCGTCGCGTGTTCCGCCGCCGTGACCTGTCAGCTTGAGTTCGTCGGCGCCCCGGTGCTGCGTGTCTACGAGCACGGACGACCGGTCGGCGCGCGACTTGACACCCACGAGCGGCGCCGGCAGATCACTACGTCGTCGCTTCCGGCCGGCTACGCCCCGCGCCCCGCGCCCGCGCCGCGAATGCCGCGCGTCATCCAAGCTTTTCGTTGACGGGCGTGATCGACGCTGACGGCCTCCCCAAGACGAAGGTTCGCACTTCGCCCTGCGCCTGGGCTCGGCTGGAGCGCCGCGAAATCGGATCGGCCCCGAGCCACGAAGACAAAGACACCTCGCAGCGTGACCCGCGCGAACATCACCGTCGGCAAAGCTACGGAGCGACGTGAGCTCGTTTGAGCCACGCGGGCTGAACCCGAAAATGAGGACCAGATGTCAGTAGCGGACCTTCAGGAGCTTGAAGAGGTCAAGGTTCTGATCACGCGCGGCCAGCAGGTCGGCGTGCTCACCTACGCCGAGATCGCGACCGCCACGGCCGAGCTAGGCCTCGACGAAACCGACATCGAGGAGCTGCACGGCTTCCTCGAGCGCTGTGAGATCGAGCTCGTCGAAGAGGTCGATCCGGCGCTCGCGGCCGCGGAGGTGGAGCGCGCGCCCGACCAGCGTCGTCGGCGCAAGCCCAAGACCGCGCTGGACCTCAAGCCGGACATGACGACCGACTCGTTGCAGCTGTTCCTGAAGGACATCGGCAAGGTGCGCCTGCTGACGGCTCAGGAGGAGGTTGATCTCGCCAAGCGGATCTGGCGCGGCGACGTGGACGCCAAGCAGAAGATGGTCGAGTCGAACCTGCGCCTGGTGGTCTCGATCGCGAAGAACTACCGCAACCAGGGGCTGCCGTTTCTCGACCTGATCCAGGAGGGCACGATCGGTCTCGTCCGCGCGGCGGAGAAGTTCGACCACCGCAAGGGGTTCAAGTTCTCCACCTATGCCACGAGGTGGATCCGCCAGGCGATCGCCCGCTCACTCGCTGATAAGGCGCGCACGATCCGGATCCCCGTCCACATCGCCGAGAAGCTCAACAAGATCGGGCGGGCCGAGCGCAGCCTCGTCACGGCGCTCGGTCGTGAGCCGACCGCCGAGGAGATCTCCGATCTCGTAGCGGGCATCGATCCCGAGGAAGTCGAGGCGATCAAGCGCTTCGCGCAGGCGCCGATCTCGCTCGAGAAGCCGGTCGGTGACGAGCAGGAGTCCGAGTTCGGCCAGTTCATCGCCGACGAACAAGCCGAGTCGCCCTACGAGCGCACCAAGGAGATCCTCACCAAGCAAGCCCTGCGAGCCGCGCTCGAGAACCTCAGCTACCGCGAGCGTCGAGTGCTCGAGCTGCGCTACGGGCTCGGCGGCGGGCACCCGTGCACGCTCGACGAGGTCGGGCGGACGTTCAACGTCACCCGCGAGCGGATCCGCCAGATAGAAAACCAGTCGCTCAAGAAGCTCCAGACCCTCCCCGAAGCCCAGCAGCTGCGTGACGACGTCGAGATCGCTTCCGGCTATCCCCGGCGCCGGATCGGGCACCGAATCTAGAGGTCATCAAGCTGATCCTGGATCTCGGCCTGGGCGCGACGCAGACGAGATCGAACCGTCGATCAGGCGACCAGCCAGATGGCGCCGTCGCGCACCTCGACCGGGAATGTCTTCAGCGACCGAGCGCCGGTCGTCGCCTTACAGCGCCCGCCAGCGGCCTAAACGCGCCATGGGGACCGCGCAGCATCGCGCCGGTACCGACGTCATAAAGCGCTGCGTGCCACGGACACTGCAGGCACCCCATCGTCGGTCACCCGAGCCTTACCCAGTGAGGCGAACAGGTGGCGACAGCGGTTAGAGACCGCAAATGGCTTGCCCGCGCTGATGCCAACGGCTAGAGCGCCGTGCGGTGTGTTCTCCACGACAACGACCTGTGAGACGCCGAGGTCATCGACGGCAACCAGGCGGGTGGCGGACTGCTCGGAGGCGGTCACCGGCCCACTATCTCACACCAGCGACGGGGCGACGAGGACCCCAACTCTGCCATCAGCGCGATCACAAGAGGTCGAGGCCTGCAGGGAGTCTGGACCGATGGAGGATCGCTACCGCTATCTGCGGCTCGACGCGAGGGTCGACAAGGTCCGCGACGGCGCGCGGGTTGTACGCGAGCGCCTTGTGGCGCGCACGACGTGCTCGAGACCCGGCGCTGCGAGGTGATCGGCATCGATGTCGGCGACGCGGACACCGATACGTTCTTGACCGCGTTCGGGCTCGGCGTCGTTGGCGTGTAGCTCGCGATCTCCGACGCCTACCAGGGACTCACGGCGGCGGTCATGGCGCTCGCGGTGATCGC
>JAXDGS010000144.1:0-3150 GCA_034664905.1 Solirubrobacteraceae bacterium
GCGCCGAGCGTCTCGGCCGCCTGCTCGGAGTCGGTGCCGAGCTCGCGCAGCACCGGGATCGTCTCGCGTGCGACGAACGGGAGCGAGACCACCGCGGTCGCGAGCACCATGCCGGGCACCGAGAAGATCACCTGGATGCCCTGTTCGGCGAGCCAGTTGCCGAACCAGCCGGTCTTTCCGTACACCAGCACCAGCGCGAGCCCGACGACGACGGGCGAGATCGCGAAGGGCAGGTCGATCAGCATCCCGAGCAGCACCTTGCCCTTGAATCGCCCGCGCTCGAGCAGCAGGGCGATGCCGATGCCGAAGATCGTGTTGAGCGGGACGGCGATCGCGACGATCTCGAGCGAGAGCCAGAAGGCGTGGACCGCGTTGGGCGCGGTGACGGCGTTCCAGACGGGAGCCAGGCCGTGTTCGAAGGTGCGGTAGAAGATCATCGCCACCGGCGCGAGCAGCAGCAGCGCGAGGTAGCCGAGCGCGACCCACCGCACCCCCACCCAGCGTGCGCGCACGCCCGGCTCCGTGCGCGACCGCTTGGCCGACCGCGGCCCGCGCCCGCTCGCCGGGTCCGGCGCTGACGCGATCGTGGCGGAGCCGTCAGGCGACATGCTTGGACCTCCAACGCGACAGCAGCGTCAGCGCTGCGAGCACGACGAGCGCGGCGAGCAGCAGCACGACCGAGACCGCCGCCGCAGCCGGCAGGTTTTCGTTCTGGATCTGCCCGAACACGTAGACCGAGCCGACCTCCGTCTTGAACGGCAGGTTGCCCGTGATCAGCACGAGTGAGCCGAACTCGCCGACCGCGCGAGCGAAGCTGAGCGCCACGCCCGAGATGATCGCCGGCGTCAGGCTTGGCAGCACGACGCGACGCAGCACCGTCAACGGGCTCGCCCCGAGCGACTCAGCCGCTTCCTCCATCGAGACGTCGAGCTCGATCAGCACCGGCTGCACCGAGCGCACGACGAACGGCAGCGTCACGAATAGCAGCGCCAGCGCGATCGCGGTGCGCGTGAACGCCACGTCGATCCCTACGGGGCTGCCTTTCCCGTAGAGGGCGAGCAGCACGACGCCGGCGACGATCGTGGGCAGCGCGAACGGAAGGTCGATCAGCGCGTTGACGATGCGCTTGCCGGGAAACTCGTCGCGCACGAGCACCCAGGCGATCAGCGTCCCGAAGATCGCGTTGATCAGCACGACGATCGTCGACACGATCAGCGTCAGCTTGATCGCGGCGACGGCCTCGGGGTTTGAGATCTCACGCCAGAACCGGCTCGTGCCGCCGGTGCCGGACTTCGCGAGCAGCGCCGCGATCGGCAACAGCACGAGCACCGACAGGTAGATGCCGAGCAGTCCCTTGCCGAGCCCGCCGCCCGCGCGCGCGAACACGCGCCCGCCGCGCGCGCCCAGCCTGGGCGCACGTGGCGGCGATGCCCGGAGTATCCCGCTGCTATTTGGCAGTGGAGACCCCCAGCGACTGCTCGATCTTGGTCACGATCCCCGTTTCCGGTTCGAAGAATTCCTTCGTGACCTTCTTCCAGCCACCGAGCGAGTCGATCGTGAACAGGCCCGGGGGAGTCGGGAACTTGGCGGTCGAGGCTCCGGAGACCACCGGCCGATAGCCCTGCTTGGCCCAGATCGCCTGGCCGGCGGGGGAGATCAGGTAGTCGACGAACTTCTGCGCAGTGCCCGCGGCGGCGCCTTTGCCGACCACGGCGATCGGGTTCTGGATCAGGATCGTGTCCTTGGGGATCACGTATTCGACCGGTTCGCCCTTCTGCTGGTCGGTGATCGCCTCGTTCTCGTAGTCGATCAGCGCATCGCCGCGGCCGGAGACGAACGTCTGCAGCGCGTTTCGCGCGGAGCTGTCCTGGCTGACGACGTTCTTGAACAGCCCTTTCAAATACGCTTCCGCCTGCGCTGGGCTCTTGCCTTCCTTGATCTGCGCCCCGTATGCGGCCATGATGTTCCAGCGCGCGCCGCCCGACGTGAACGGGTTCGGCGTCACGACCTGCACTCCGGGCTTGACCAGGTCGGCCCAACCCTGGATGTGCTTCGGGTTGCCCTTGCGCACGATGATCACGGCGACCGAGTCGCTGACGAAGCCGTGCGTGGCGTTCTGGTTCCAGCTCGCGTCGACGAGGCCGGCCTTGACGAGTCGTTCCACATCGGGTTCGAGCGAGAAGTCGACCACGTCGGCGTGCAGCCCGTTGACGACCGAGCGGCTCTGTTCGCCGGAAGGCCCATAGGACTGCTTGAAGCTCACACCTTTGCCGTCCGGGGTGGCCTGAAATGCCGGGATCAGCTTTTCGAAGGCCGCCTGCGGCGTGGAGTAGGCGACAAGCGTCAGCTGCTTGCTGGAGCCACCACCGCCGCTGCTCGAGGAACCGCATGCGCTGAGGCCGATCGCGGCTGCGGCGACCGACAGGAGGACTGCAACGGAGTGCGTTTTCATAACCACTTTCTTCATTGAAAAAATGAACAAAATATCGGTGTCAGTGATCGTAGGGGAAACCAAACCGGTAAACAAGATCGGAATTACAGCGATTCGACGGGGACCGTAGGAAACACGCCTGTTTGACGATCCGCCCGCCTGGGTATCCTGGGACGAGCGTGGGGGCGCTTCGCTGTGCTCCGGCCGCGCAGTCCTCCGGTCCCGTTGCTCGTCTACCCAGGAGAGTCTCCCCCGATGTCAGCACCAGCCTCATCTGCCGTCGCCGCGCCCGGTTCCGTCGATGCCGCGGAGGCCGCCGTCGAGGCGATCGCCGGCGCGGCCGATCAGGACGTGGCGTTCTCGCTCGCGCTGAGCCAGGACCAGAAGGACATCCGCGACTGGGTGCACGGCTTTGCCGCCGACGTGGTGCGTCCCGCCGCGCACGAGTGGGACGAGCGCGAGGAGACGCCGTGGCCGATCATCTCCGAGGCCGCGAAGATCGGGCTCTACGGCTTTGAAGGCATGGCGCAGTTCTTTGCCGACCCCAGCGGGCACGGCCTGCCGCTGGTCAACGAGGAGCTGATCTGGGGCGACGCCGGGATCGGCATGTCGATCATGGGCACCGCGCTCGCCGTCGCCGCGATCTTCGGCCAGGGCTCGCCCGAGCAGATCGGCGAGTGGATCCCCCGCTGCTTCGGCACCGTCGACGACGTCAAGGT
>JAXDGS010000145.1:0-3779 GCA_034664905.1 Solirubrobacteraceae bacterium
CGTTCGTGTCCGTCGAGCGCGATGAACAGGACGCGGAGCGGTTCTGGTGCGCTGTCCTGGACGTGATTCGCGGTCCGGAGCTCTCGCTCGTTCCCGAGACGCAACCCGCGGCGAGCGCTGCGCCCGACGGCGATGAGCTGGTCGAGAGAGTCCTGTCGGAGGTCGCCGAGCAAGTCGATCCCGTCGTGCTGATCATCGACGATCTCCACGAGCTGAGGTCAGCTGACACCCTCACGCAGCTCGAGCATTTGCTCGCGATTCTGCCTAGCTCTGCGCGCGTGGTGTTGTCGTCTCGCCGGGATCCACCGATCAGGCTTCACCAGCTCAGGCTTGCCGACGAGCTCGCCGAGATTCGGGCTGACGATCTACGGTTCACCGAGCGCGAGACGCGCGAACTGCTTGCTGCGTCCGGGATCAGATTGTCCGACGGCGGTGCGGCCGCGTTATACCGGCGCACGGAAGGTTGGGCGGCTGGCCTGCGCCTGGCGGTGATCTCGCTCAGCCGTCACCCGGATCCCGAGCGTTTCGTGGCTGAGTTCTCTGGAACCGACAGGGCGATTGGGGAATACCTAATAGCCGAGATGCTCGAACGCCAACCGAGCGAGGTTCAGAGCATGCTGTTGCGAACCTCGCTTGTCGACCGGATGAACGGTGAACTCGCCGACCTGCTGGCGGGCCGCTCGGGCTCGGAGCAGATGCTGCTGGAACTTGAGGACGCCAACGCGTTCGTCGTGTCGCTGGACCCTGAGCGCACCTGGTTTCGCTACCACCAGCTTCTCGCGGATTTCCTGCGCCTGGAGCTCCGCCGAACGTTGGCCGATGAGGTTGGAGACCTCCACCGCCGGGCCGCAGGGTGGTTTGCCGACCACGGGGAGGTCGTCGAGGCCGTACGGCACACGCTCGCGGCCGGCGATTGGACTGATGCCGCCCGGCTGGTCGCAGACCACTCGTTCAGGTGGGTGCTCGACGGGGAAGCGGGAACGATCGGCGCGGTGCTCCAGGCGTTTCCCGGCGGCGCATCAGCCGATCATCCGGACCTGGCGCTGGCTCACGCGGCAACAGAGCTGAACCAAGGGCGGTTGGAGGAAGCGGCTGCTCAGCTGGCGCTGGCCGAGTCCCACGTCCAGAGCGCTCCGGCGGCTCGCCGCCGCGCGGTGGCCATCGCGTCCCTACGATTGGCGCTTGCACGGCGTAGTGGTCAGTTCACCGAAGTAATCGAGCAAGTGAAGTTGCTCGATGCTTCGATCTCAGACGAATCGAACGATCAGATCGCGATGGATAGTGAACTGCGGGCAGTCGCGCTGCTGAATCTCGGGATCGTCGAAACGTGGTCTGGGCGACTCGCTGACGCTGAGCGGCACCTCTCCGAGGGAGCCGCGCTCGCCCGGACGATCGGCCAACCCTACCTAGAGGTCGCGTGTCGCGCGCATCAAGGTTTCCCGTCAAAGCTAGTCTCGGTCGCGACCGCACGTGAGCGCGGCCAGCAAGCGGTAGCCCTGGCCGAGCGTCATGGCTTGGAGGATCGGCCGATACTCGCGCCCGCGCTCGGGACGGTTGCCGGCATGGCGATCTGGATGGGCGAGTTCGATGAGGGAGAGCGCTGGCTAGGCCGCGCCTGGGAGGTCGCCGAGGCACAGTTCAACCCGCCCGCCGCAGTGCTTCTGCACATGGTGACGGGCATGCTGCACGCCGGTCGCGGCCAGCATCTAGCGGCACTCGAAGAATTCGCCGCGGCAGCGCGGGTGGAGTCGCAACTCACCGGCGTGCACGCCCTCGCGCCGCGGATCACCGCATGGCTCGCGGCCACGCAGGCTCGCCTTGGGATGCCAGATGAGGCGCGCGCAACGCTCACCGGATTTTCCGCCGAACCTGAGCGAATGGGTGGCGTTGACAACGCGCGTGCAGTGATCTGCATGGCGGACGGGGATCCCGCTACGGCGTTGGATGTACTCCGAGACGTTCTCCAGGCGCCGACTGTCCCCTCGTTCACGCTCGTCGAAGCGCACCTGCTCGCCGGTACCGCGCACCTGGAGCTTGGGAATCGAGACGGCGCCGCTGCCGCAGCCGAGGCAGCGCTCGCGGCAGCCGAGCCCGACCGGCTGATCTTCCCGTTTGCAATGATCGAAGCCGCCGAGCTACTCGACGCGCTCCCGCGTCACGAAACGGCTCACGGCGCCCTTCTCGTCGACATCGTCGACCTGCTGCGAGGCGGATCGTCGCCGAGCACCGACCGAGAGCGCCTATCGCAACCGGAGGAGCTCAGCCCAAGCGAGCTGCGCGTCCTGCGATATCTGCCGACAAACCTGACGCGGCCAGAGATCGCGCGAGAGCTCTACGTCTCCATCAACACGGTCAACACGCACATCCGCAACATCTATTCCAAGCTCGGCGCGCGCGATCGCTCTTGCGCCGTTCAACGCGCGCGGGAGCTGCGGCTCCTCTCAACCGGGCGCTCCTGAACACTGCCGAAGTAGACGGCATGCAGGAAGAAGGCCAACCCGTAATCGCCGACAGGAGTGGCGCGTCGCTTGTCGCGGACCCCGAGCCGCTCCCGACCGACATCTCGCCTCACCGACTGAGACGCGGACTTTTGAGGCTCGCTGGGTTGGTCGCGATCGCGGTGGGGGTCGTGACTCTCGCGCCGGGTCTGGGGGAGTTGCGTAGCCGATTTGCCCATGCGCGGCCGGTCTGGATCGTGATCGCCTGCGGGTTCGAGGTGCTGTCGGTGCTGGCCTACGTTCCGGCTTTCCGGGCCGTGTTCTGCACGCGGATGAGCTGGGCAACGAGCTACAAGATCGGGGTCGCCGAGGAGGGCGCCGGCTCCTTGTTCCCGCTCGGTGGCGCAGGCAGCCTGGCGCTAGGGGTCTGGGCGCTCCGCCGCGGCCGAATGCCCGCTGACGAGATCGCACGCAAGACGATCGCGTTCTTCTTGCTGACAAGTGCTCCGTCAGTCGGGATGCTCGTGCTCTTGGGCGCCGGCTTGGCCACAGGCATCTTCCCCGGCGGCGGCGGGCTCCTTCTCACGGTGCTCCCCGCGGTTGTCGGGGCGGGAGCAGTCGCGGCGATCCTCGCCTTGCGCCGGCTGGCACGCGGGGCCGAGGCGCGGATAAGGCGCCACGGTCAGGGGTCGAGATGGGTCCGCCTAGCTTCAGCGCTGTCAGCCACGTCCGATGGCGTCGATGAGGCGCTACACCAACTCAGACAGGCTGACCCGCTCCTGCTCGTCGGACTCGTGGGGTACCTAGTCTTCGACCAGCTCGCTTTCTGGGCGAGCTTCCGGGCCGTGGGAGCCTCGCCGGAGCTGGCTCCGATCTGGATGGCCTACCTGATCGGCCAGCTCGGTAACTGGCTTCCGGTTCCTGGCGGGATCGGCGGGACCGAGCTCGGGCTCGTGGGAGCGCTCGTCCTGTACGGGTTGCCCGCCCTCACCGCGACTGCAGCGGTCCTGCTGTACCGCGTAATCGAACTGTGGATTCCTGCCGTCCTCGGGATCGCCGCCTTCGTGCAGCTCCGTGTGCTCCTACGCCGTGAAACCGACGCAATCAAACTGTGCTCGCCGGGCGACACCGTCGAGATCGTCGGCCTGGGGCCTACAACGATCACTCGGTCCGGCGGTGCAATCGAGCGCGAGCGCCAGACGCACACCCGGGCTTAGCTCGCGAGAACGGCGATCTGAACATCTGCTGGTTTGCGGGAATCACTCGGATCCGGCGATGCGCAATCGCCTGGTCGTTCGGCATGTTCGACGCGCACTTGCAGAGGAGAGGCCGTCTAGGTCT
>JAXDGS010000146.1:0-2630 GCA_034664905.1 Solirubrobacteraceae bacterium
TACGGCCGGCGCCGAAGCTGGGTGAGTACCGCGAGGTGATCGACTCGTGGTTGATCGCTGATCTGGTGGCGCCGCGCAAGCAGCGGCACACGGCGAGGCGGATCTGGCAGCGGCTGGTGGATGAGCACGGCGCGCGGGTCGCGGAGGTGACGGTCCGTCAGCATGTCAGCAAGCGCCGCCGCGAGCTGGGGCTGGCGGTCGGGCAGGTGTTCGTCCCCCAGGTGCACGCGCCGGCGCGGACCGCGGAGGTCGACTGGGGACAGGCCGAGATCGACCTGGCGGGCGCCCGGACGGTGGTGCACGTGTTCGTGATGCGCGCGTGTTTCTCGGCAGCGGCATTCGCGATGGCATCGCCGGTGCAGACCCAGCAGGCGTTTCTGGAAGGCCACGCGCTGGCGTTTGACTGGTTCGGCGGCGTGTTTGAAGAGGTCCGCTATGACAATTTGGGGTCGGCGGTCAAGAAGGTGCTGCGCGGCCGCCGTCGTGTGGAGACCGACCGGTTTGTCGCGATGCGGTCGCATTATCTGTTTGAGTCGCTGTTCGCGACCCCAGGGATCGAGGGCGCGCACGAGAAGGGCGGCGTGGAGAACGAGGTCGGCCGATTTCGGCGCAACCATCTGGTGCCCGTGCCGAGCGTTGGGTCGTTCGCGCAGCTCAACGCGTGGATGGTCGATGCGTGCGAGCGTGACCTGGGTCGCCGGCTCGATGGGCGACCGGGCACGGTCGCCGAGCAGCTCGCGGTCGAGCGCCCGTTGCTCAGGATGCTGCCCGGCCCGTTTGACGCGACCGAGACCACCACGGTCCGTGTCGACGCCAAGGCGCTGGTCACGGTCCGTCAGAACCGGTATTCGGTGCCGGTCGCGCTGGCCGGGCTGCGCGTGTCGGTCGCGATCGGCGCGACCGAGATCCAGGTGATGCACCACGGCCGACAGGTCGCCTGTCACGAGCGGCTGCACGGCAAATATGGAACCCGGGCGGTGCTCGATCACTATCTCGAGCTGCTGGCGCGCAAGCCTGGCGGGCTGGCGCGGTCGCTGCCATTGGCCCAAGAACGCGATCGCGGAACCTGGCCGGAGCGGTTTGATGAGCTGTGGACCGCGCTGCGAGCCAGGTGGGGTGCCTCGGAAGCCGATCGGCAGATGGTCGACGTGTTGATGCTGATCCGCGAGCACGGACCCGCCCGGGTCCAGCTCGCGGTTCGCGGCGCGTTGGCGGCCGGCGCGATCGATGGACGCGCGGTCGCGGTGCTCGCCCGCCAGACCAGCAGCCCCCTGCCACCCGCGCGTCTGAACGGTCTTGATCCTCGGCTGACCGCGCACGATCGCCCCCAACCAGACCTGGCCGGCTATGACCAGCTGGTCGGCGGTGCCCGATGACCGCGGCCAAGAACGCCAGGACCGCCGCCTTGGAGGCGTTGATCGATGCGCACGCGGTCGACCTCAAGCTCCCGACCGTCCGCCGGCGGTTCCGGACGCTGGCCGAGGAGGCGGTCCGCGAGCAACAGACCCCGATCGCGTATCTCGCCGCGCTCTTGGAAGCCGAGATGGCCGAGCGGGCCGAACGACGTGAGAAGCGGCGGCTGATCGACGCCCGGTTTCCCGCCATGAAGCGGCTGGAGGACTTCCGGTTCGCGGACAACCCCAAGGTGCCGCAGGCGACGATCGCTGCGCTGGCCGAAGGCTCCTGGATCGATGATCGCGAGTCAGTGATCTTCATCGGTGACTCTGGCACTGGCAAGACGATGCTCGCCACGGCGCTCGGGGTCTGTGCCTGCCAACAAGGCCGACGCGTCCGCTTCACCACCCTCGCCGCCCTGGCCAACGAGCTGCAGGAGGCCGCCAGCAACAAAGAGCTCGCCCGAGTCGTCGGCCGCTACGCCCGGACCGAGCTGGTCGTCCTGGACGAGCTGGGCTATCTCGCCTTGCCCGACGGTGCGGCCGAGCTCGTGTTCCAGGTGCTCTCCGAACGCCACGAACGTGGATCGCTGATCGTGACCACCAACTTGCCGTTCGGCGAGTGGACCAAGGTGTTCCCCGACGCCCGCCTCGCCAAAGCCGTCGTCGACCGGCTCACCCACCGCGCGCACATCATCGACACCGGCACCGAATCCTGGCGCTTCCGTCACGGCCTGACCAAGACCAAGACCTGACCCAGGGCGGCCGGCACGCCCGCGTGAGTATCGCCTCTCGGGCACTCGCCCTACGGGCTCGACCCTCGCGACGACACCCACGCGCTAGCCCTCGACACCCAGATCAGGCACTATCCAGCCAGCACATCAACCATCGCGAAGAGGGGCCACTTCAAACCATCGCGGTGGGGCCAAGCGGAGTCATCACTCTCACGGTCCGCGCTCGATCCCGCGCCGAGGCAGAATCGACGCGGGAGCGAGACGCGGATGCAAGCCGAAGCCTTCCGGCGCTGCGACTCGGCCACCCCTTGCGCAACTACGGCGTCGGTGAGGTTGTGGGCTGGTATTCGGAGCTCACAACGCCTGTATGCTCGATCGCGGTCCAGTAGACAACCGCGCCGACGGGGGCGTGCATCGTCTTGGGGTCGAGCGAGATTCCGCGCTCGGCCAGGAAGACCCCCGTGGTGGGATTGAAGATCAGTTCGGCCCGTCCAGGTTGATG
>JAXDGS010000147.1:0-2557 GCA_034664905.1 Solirubrobacteraceae bacterium
GCTGCCGCGGATCACCGGCGTGCGCCATCGCGGCCTGTACGTGCTCGACGACATCTACATCCACCTCGTCGAGACCGACGACGAGCTCGCGGACGCGGTCGACAACGTGCGCGACCACGAGCTGTTCCGCGACATCTCGCGCAAGCTCGATCCGTACATCCAGCCCTACAACCCGGAGACCTGGAAGTCTCCCAAGGATGCTCAGGCCCGGGAGTTCTACAGCTGGGAGCCCGAGCAATGAACGGGGAGGCCAAGGGCCGAGTGGTGTTCCTGATCCGGATCAAACCGGGCACGCAGGAACAGTTCCTGGAGGCCTACGAGGGCATCCGTCACGATGTGGCACATGGCGTCGCCGGGCACCTCGTCGATCAGGTCTGCCAGGCACCCGACGATCCGGACAGCTGGCTGATCACGAGCGAGTGGGAGACCCTCGAGCACTTCCTGGCCTGGGAGCGCACCCAGGAGCATCGCGATCTGGTCAAGCCGATGCGCGAATGCTTCGCCGAAGCGCGCTCGCTGAAGTTCGAGGTGCAGCAGGAGACAAGCCACTGAGGAGGATCGAGCCATGGGCTCACAGCGGATCGCGTTCATCGGGCTGGGCAACATGGGCGGCGGGATGGCGGAGCGGCTCGCCGAGTCAGGCCATCCGATCGCGGTCTACAACCGAACCCGGGAGAAGACCTCCGAGGCCGAGCGTCTCGGCGCCCGCGTCGCGGAATCACCGGCCGACGCCACTCGGGATGCCGACGTGGTGATGCTCAGCCTGGCCAATCAGGACGCGGTGCGCGACATGCTCCATGGCGAGAACGGCGTGTTCGGGTCGCTGCCCAAGGGCGGGTACGTCGTCGACATGAGCACCGTGCCGCCGGAGTTCTGCGTCGAGACCGCAGCGGAGGCCGCGGAGGCGGGCTACAAGGCGCTCGAGGCCTGCGTCTACGGGGCCCCGTTCCACGCCCGCTCGGGCGAGCTGCGGGTGATGGTCGGCGGCGAGCAGGCGGACTTCGAGGCGATCTCGCCGATCCTCAGCACGATCGGCAAGCAGGTCACGCTGATGGGGTCCAACGGCATGGGAGCGACGATGAAGATCGTGCTCAACATGCTGATGGGAATCCAGATGCCCGCGCTGGCCGAAGCAGTGGTGTTCGGGGAGCGGGCGGGGTTGGAGCGCCAGCAGATCCTCGAGGCGATCAACGGGACGGGGTACAGCTCGCCGGTGATGGACCTCCGCTGCCCGATGATGGCCGAGAGACGCTTCATGCCGCCGATGTTCCGCCTCGGGCTGATGCGCAAAGACATGATGCTCGTGCTCGAGCGCTGCCAGCAGCTCGGCGTGCCGATGCCGGTCGCCGAGTCCGCCTACGCGATGTTGACCGCGGCCAGCGCCCAGGGGCTGGGCGATTTGGACGTTGCGGCGATTCTCGCGTTCCAGGAGCGGATGGCCGGGATGGACTATCCGTGGCCGATCGAGGCCCGCCCGGCCGAGGCGTGAGGGCAATTTCACGGCTAGCTTCGACGGCGGTGGCGAGGAGGCCGGCGACCTGTTGGTCGGAGCGGACGGGCTCCGCTCGCCGTGTATCGCGCGGTCCTCCGGGCGCGGCCGGTTCGCTTTACAGCGAGCGGCCCCCCGGATAAGGTGGTGTTATTCGGGACATGCATCACTTGGGGGCCCCGGGGCGGGCTGCGCGAGGGCCGAGCTGCAACAGAGGAGGCTGACGTTGTCACACCATTGGGCGCTGATCTGGACTGTGAAGCCGGGCACCGAGAAGCAGGTGGAGGAGATCTTCTCCAACTACCAGAGCCCCGACCGGATCATCCGTGACGAGCAGGGCAACGAGAAGGGCAAGCTGCTCGGCACGCAGGTGTTCATGAAGGACAACACTGTGGTGCGGGTGATGGAGATCGAGGGCGACCTCCGAGAGGCGGCCGCGCACCTCGGCAAGCAGCCGCAGATCCGCGAGCTCGAGGCAAGGCTCGATCCGCTGATCGAGACGCCACGGGATATGTCGACTCCGGAGGGCGCGCGCCAGTTCTTCATGAGCACCGCGATGCGCTGCCTGGTCGCACGCAAGCTCGAGGAGTAAGTAGTGACGGGCGCCGCCGAAGACCGTAAACAACGGGAGTCCGAAGGGGGTCCGAAATGCTGAGGCAGATGCTCGATTGGTATGACCTGAGCGACGACGAGCGCCGGATCAGAGACCTGGCGATGGAGGTGGCACGCGAGGAGGTTGCTCCGCGGGCCGACGCTCACGACCGGGACGGGACGTTCGTGCGGGACAGCATCGAGGCGCTCGGCAGGTCGGGCCTGCTGGGCGTCTATGTCCCGAAGGAGTACGGCGGCTTGGGGGGCAGCGCCCTTGCCACCGTTCTGGCGATCGAGATCATCTCCGCCGCCTGTGGCTCGACGGGGATGTCGTTCATGTTCCACAACAACCTGATCCACGTGGTCTACGGGGCCGGGCCGGAAGAGCTGAAGGCCAAGTACTTCCCGCAGTTCGCGCAGGGAAAGCTGGGGGCGTTCGCGATCAACGAGCAGCGCCGCCTGTTCCGTGAGCGCTTC
>JAXDGS010000148.1:0-3378 GCA_034664905.1 Solirubrobacteraceae bacterium
AACAGCGAGAACGCCTTCCGGTGCTTGTCGGTCGAGCGCAGCGAGGGCCCGGACATCTCGACGCTCGTCTCGGTGCCGCTGTTCCACGTCACCGGATGCAACAGCCAGCTGATCCCGATGCTCGAGATGGGCGGTCGCGTGGAGATCCTCTCGGGCCCGCTCGATCTCGATGGATTCTTCGAGGCCGTCGGCTCGCACGGCGTCAACCAGCTCGTGTCCGTCCCTGCGATCTACCACGCGGTCATGCGCCACCCGAAGTTCGGAGAGCTCGACGTCAGCGGCGTCCGCTGGGTTTCCTACGGGGGCGCACCGATTGCCGAGACGCTGGTTCACAGCATCATGGAGGCGTTCCCCAACGCCCGCGTCGGCAACGGATTCGGCTTGACCGAGACCTCTTCCCTGACCTCCTTCCTTCGACACGAGGAGGCGGCCGAGCACGCCGACTCGGTCGGCTTCGCGATGCCGGTCGTCGATCTGGCGCTTGCCGAGCCGGATCCTCACACCGGCGCCGGCGAGCTGCTCGTGCGCGGGCCGAACGTCGTCGCGGGCTACTGGAACAAGCCGCAGGAGACCGCGCAGACGTTCGTGGACGGCTGGCTGCACACGGGCGACAGCGCGCGCATCGACGACGACGGCCTGCTCTACATCGTCGATCGCAAGAAGGACATGATCAACCGCGGCGGCGAGAACGTGTACTCGATCGAGGTCGAAAACGCTCTCGCAGGCGCGCCCGGCGTGGGCGAGGCGGCGGTTGTCGCGGTGGCGGACGAGATGATGGGCGAGAAGGTCGGAGCGATCATCGTGCCGGCGTCGGGCTCCGAACTCGATGTGGGAGCGGTGATCGCCTACCTGCGCACGCGCCTCGCCGACTTCAAGGTCCCCCAGTACGTCGACGTGCGCGCAGAGCCGCTTCCGCGCAACCCTGGCGGCAAGCTCCTGAAGGCGCAGCTGCGCGAGGAGACCCGCTGGGGCGAGCCGCTTCGCTGAGAACCCATCCAGGAGAGAGCAACATGCCGACCGTAGAGACCGTCCAGGGCGCGCTCGACGCGGAGGAGCTCGGCGTGATGCTCGCCCACGAGCACGTGCGATTTCGCGACGAGGCGGTCGCAGCCGAGTGGCCAGGCCGCTACGACGAGCAGGGCGAACTCGACGCTGCGATCGAGGCGGTGGCCGCGGTGAAGGCAAAAGGCGTGCAGAGCATCGTCGATCCGACAGCGATGTTCGGAGGCCGCGACGTGCGCTTCATGAAGCGCGTCGCAGATCAGACCGGCGTGCGCATCCTCGCGTGCACGGGCATCTACAGCTACGACTATCTCCCCCACTACTTCGAGAACCGCGATGTGGACGCGATGGCAGATCACTTCGTTTCGGACATCGAGGGCGGCATCCAGGGCACGGAGATTCGCGCGGCGTTCCTGAAGTGCGCCGCCGACGCGGCGGGCGTGACCGAGCACGTGGAGAAGATCCACCGGGCGGTCGCGCGCGCGAGCCTGCGCACCGGCGCGCCGATCATGGCGCACTCGATGCCGGCGGTCGCAACAGGGCCGCGGCAGGTGGAGATCTTCGAGCAGGAGGGGGTCGATCTCGCTCGAGTCCAGATCGCCCATTGCGGCGACACGGACGACATCGCCTACATCGAGGGCCTGATCGCCAAGGGCGTGTATGTCGGCCTCGATCGCTACGGGCTCGAGATGTTCCTCTCGATCGAGAAGCGCAACGCGACGACCGCCGAGCTTTTGCGGCGCGGGCATGCCGAGCGCCTGATGATCTCCCAGGACTACTGCGCGACGATCGACTGGTTCCCGCCGGAGGCCGCCGAGGCGTTCCAGAGCGCGGGCGCGATCCGCAACTGGTCGATGACGCTCGTCTTCGACGAGGTGGTTCCGTCGCTGCGCGAGCTCGGGGTGATGGATGATGCGGCGTTCAAGACGATCTTCGTGGAGAACCCCAAGCGCTGGCTGACGGGCTGAACTCGCGTGTCAGCCGGGCGCGAGCAGCAGATCGGGCCCCTCGAGCTCCGGGTCTCCTGAACGGTTCACCGCGGGATTCGCGGGACGCGCGGTGAGCCGCTCGGCGGGCAGCGCTCCGCACAGCTCGAGCACGTCCTCGGCGCCGAGCGCGTGGTCAAGCCACGCCTGCTGTGCGTCTCGATCGGCGAGGATCACGGGCATCCGGTCGTGGATCGCCGAGGCCACGCGATTGGGTGCGGAGTCGCAGGTGAGCAGCGAGACGCTGTCGATCCACTCGCCGGCGACCCTGGCGGGCGTCCACAGCGCCGCGAACGCAAACGGGACCCCGCCGTCCACCTGGAAGTAGAACGGCTGACGCGGCTCGCCGCGCTTCTCCGGTTTGAGCCACTCGAAGTAGCCGTCTGCCAGCTGCAGCGCGCGCCTCGAGCCCTTCCCGATCAAGCCGCGATACGCAGGCCTGGAGGTGACCGTCTCCATCCTCGCGTTGATCATCTTCGCGGCACCCTTGAGGTCATCCGCCCAGGGCGGGATCAGGCCCCAGCGGAGTACGCGCGCCTGCGGCTCTCCCTTGGGTGCGACGATCGCGAGGACATCCTCGGTGGGAGCGATGTTGAAGCGGCGCGTGCCTGCCGCACTCGAGATCGGGATCCGGAAGCGGTCGTTCAGTTCGTCAGGGCCCGCCGTGTTCGTGTAGCGCCCGCACATCGCTCGAGCTTATTCGCCAAACGGCTGCGGACTGCGCAGCCGCGGATCAGGCGCCGAGCAGGACAGGCAGCGTCTTGAGCTGATTGATGAACGGGGATTCGACGTAGGCCGGTGTGTCTGCGATTTGGATGTTGGGGTGGCGTCTGAGGGTTTCCTCGATCATGATCCGAAGCTCCAGGCGTGCGAGCGCGGTGCCGAGACAGAAGTGCCGTCCGCCGGCGCCGAACGCCTGGTGCTCGCCTTCGCGGGTCACGCGGAAGCTGTCGGGGTCCTCAAAGCGCGTCTCATCGCGGTTTGAGGAGACGTACCACATCACCACCTTCTCGCCCGCGCGGATCTTCTGTCCGTGTAGCTCTGTGTCGCAGGTGGCGGTGCGCCGGAAGTGCGCGAACGCGGGGAACATCCGCAGCGACTCCTCGACCGCCCCGGACACCAGCGACGGGTCATCTAAGAGCAGCTGTTTCTGCTCGGGGTTTTCGATCAGCGCGCGCATGCCGCTGCAGTAGGTCGCCTTGGTCGAGTCGTTGCCCGCCGCCAACAGCAAGAAGAACCCCATCACGATCTCGTGCTCCTCGAGCTTCTCGCCATCGACCCGCGCGTGCACCAGCACGCTCGTCAGATCATCCGTCGGGTTCTCCAGACGCTCGGCGATCAGCCGCCGGCAACGCTCGAAGATCTCAGGCACATCACGCTCAACCGCGCC
>JAXDGS010000149.1:0-4524 GCA_034664905.1 Solirubrobacteraceae bacterium
CGGCTCGAGCGCGCCGAGCGTCACCCAGCCGTCGGCGCACTCATACGGCCGGTAGCAGATCAGCGCGCCCGCGAGCGGGAGATCACCCCTGCGCGGGACCTCGCCGTCGGCGAAGTGCGCGGCCGCGACCATCGCAAGCCAGGAGAGCGCGCCGTCGGACATAGACGCGTCCACGAGCTGGCCCTCGCCGGAGCGCTCGCGCTCGCGCAGCGCGAGCATGATCCCGAACGCGGCCATCAGCGCGCCGCCGCCAATGTCCGCGATCTGCCCGGCCGCCTGCACCGGCGCGCCGCCGCGCTCGCCGGTCAGCCCGAGCAGGCCGATCAGGCCGAGGTAGTTCATGTCGTGCCCGGAGGCGTCGCGCTTGGGCCCGTCCTGGCCGTAGCCGGAGATCGCGCAGTAGACGATGCGCGGGTTCTGCTCGCGCATGCGCTCGTAGCCGACGCCGAGGCGATCGAGCACGCCGGGGCGGAAGGACTCGAGCACCACGTCGTAGTCGCGCACGAGCCGCAGCAGCGCGTCGCGCCCGCCGGCCTGCTTGAGATCGAGGCGGATCGAGCGCTTGTTGCGGTTGAGCGCGAGGAACAGCGCCGAGCGCGCGCTCTCGTGCGCGCCCTCGTAGAACGGCGGCGACCAGCGGATGTAGTCGCCCATGCCGGTGTCCTCGACCTTCAGCACGTCCGCGCCGAAGTCGGCGAGCAACAGCGAGCAGAACCCGCCGGGCAGAAGCCGCGAGAGGTCGAGCACGCGGATGTCCTGCAGCGGCAGGCTCACCGCGGAATCCCCGGCGCGCAGGCGCTCACCTTGAGATCCCGAGCATCGTGCGCGCCTCGGAGACCGTCGCGGGTCGCCGGCCGACGTCCTCGGCCATCCTGCGCGCCTGCGCGATCAGCTCGCCGTTGGAGCGCGCCATCTCCCCGTTCGGCAGGTATAGGTTGTCCTCGAGGCCCGCGCGCACCGAGCCGCCGAGCGTGAGCGCGGCGGCGATCAGCATCCACTGCTCGCGCGATATGCCGATCACGCCCCAGTGCGATCCCTCGGGGATGTTCTCGACCATCGCGGCGAGGTTGCGCGCGGTCGGGGGGATGCCGCCGACGACGCCCATCACGCAGTCGACGTGAAGCGGGGTGTGCAGCGTGCCCATGTCGATCAGCGGCTCGAGGCTGCCGACGTGGCCGACGTCGAAGCACTCGTGCTCGGGTTTAATGTCGAGCTCGTTCATCGCGCCGAGCAGCTCGATGATCTCGGTGAACGGGTTCGAAAAGACCATGTCGAAGACGAACTGCTTGCGCGTGCGCGAGTACTTCGCGTAGTTCATCGAGCCCATGTTCAGCGCGGCGACTTCCGGGCGGCACGCGCGCAGGTATTCGATCCGCTTCTCCACGGGGACGCCGATCGTGCCGGTCGAGAAGTTCACGATCACCTCCTGGCCGACCTCCGCGCGAATCGCGTCGGTGATCGCGGCGAAGTCCTCGATCTCATAGCTCGGCGTGCCGTCGGGTTTGCGAGCGTGGATGTGGATCATCACGCCGCCCTCGTCGACGATCCGCCGCGCCTCCGAGGCGTACTCCTCGGGCGTGTAGGGGATCGCGGGGCACTGCTCGCGGTTGGCGATCGCGCCGGAGATCGAGCAGGTGATCACGACCGCGTCGGCGAGGCTCATACCGGCACCACGCCCCCACGCTTGAAGGGGCGCTCGACGCGCTTGCCGGCGGCCATCTCGAGCGCCCTGCAGATCACCGGGCGCGTCTCGCGCGGGTCGATGACGTCGTCGATCATGTCGTTGCCGGCGGCGATGTACACGTCGATGATCTTGCGGTACGCGGCGATCAGCTCAGCCTTCTTGGCCTCCGGGTCCTCGGCTTCTTCGACCTGTTTGCGCATCACGATCTCGACCGCGCCCTCGGCTCCCATCACGCTGATCTCGGCGCTCGGCCACGCGACGATCAGATCGGGCTCGTACGCGCGGCCGTTCATCACGTAGTAGCCGGCGCCGTATGCCTTGCGCGTGATCACGGTGACCTTCGGCACGGTCGCGTTGGCGACCGCGTAGAGCATCTTCGCGCCGTGGCGGATGATGCCGGCGGCCTCGACCTTCGTGCCGACCATGAAGCCGGGGACGTCCATCAGGAACACGAGCGGGATCGAGAACGCGTTGCAGAGGTTCACGAAGCGCGCGGCCTTGTCGGCGGAGTCGTTGTCGAGGATGCCGCCGAGGTGTTTGGGCTGGTTGGCGACGATTCCCACCGGGCGCCCGCCGAAGCGCGCGAAGCAGGTGATGATCGTGCGCGCGAACTGCGGCTTCAGGTCGAAGTAGAAGCCGTCATCGACGATCCGCGAGATCACCTCGTACATGTCATACGGCTTGCGGTTTGACTCGGGCAGCACGTCGAGCAGCGCCTCGTCCATGCGCTCCACCGGATCCTCGCTCGGGTGCTGCGGCGGCTCGGCCTCGCAGTTCTGGGGCATGAAGGAGAGGTAGTGCTTGATCGCCTCGATGCAGTGCTCGTCGTCTGCGACCTCGAGGTCGCCGACGCCGGAGGAGCGGCAGTGCACGCGCGAGCCGCCGAGCTCCTCCTGGGTGACGTCCTCGCCGATCGCCGCGCGCACCAGGTGCGGCCCTGCGAGCGCCATCGAGCCGCGGCCCTTGACCATCGGCACGAAGTCGGCGAGACCGGGGATGTAGGCGGTGCCGGCGGCGCATGGCCCCATCAGCGCGGCGATCTGCGGGATCACGCCGCTCATCACGACCTCCTCGCGGAACAGGTGCCCGGAGCCCGCGAACAGCGAGCCGACGGCCTCCTGGATGCGCGCGCCGGCGGAGTCGAGCAGCCAGATGAAGGGGATCCGCTTGGTCAGCGCGAGCTCGCGCAGGCGCGCGACCTTCAGCTCGCCGGTCATCCCCATCGAGCCGGCCATCACGGTGAAGTCGTACGCGCAGACCGCGACGAGGCGGCCCTCGACCTTGCCGTAGCCGGTGATCACGCCGTCGGCGGGCGCCTCCTTGCCGTCCATCGAGCGCACCGAGAAATGGGGCCGGCCGTGGATGCCGAGCTCGGTGAACGTGCCGTCGTCGATCAGCAGCGCGAGGCGCTCGCGCGCGGTCAGCTTCTCCTGTGCGTGCTGGCGCGCGATCTTCTCCTCGCCGCCGCCCTGTTCGATCTGCGCGCGGCGCGCGTGCAGGTCCTCGACCAGCGGGCGCAGCAGCGAGGTGCTCTCCAGCTCGCTCATCAGCGGCCCTTCCACTGCGGCTCGCGCTTCTCGAAGAACGCACTCACGCCCTCGACGATGTCCTCGGTGGACAGCGCGAGCGACAGCTGCGCGCGCAGGTAATCGAGCGCGTCGTCGAGCGGCATGTCGAGCTGGCGGCGCATCGCATCCTTGCCGAGGCGCATGATCACCGGCGACTTCGCAGCGAGTTTGCCGGCCCAGTCGGCGACCGCGCGGTCGAACTCGCCGGCCTCGACGACGCGGTTGACGATCCCCGCGTCGAGCGCCTGCTGGGCGCTCCAGCGCTCGCCGAGCAGCAACAGCTCATTGGCCTTCTTGCGCGGGACGTTGCGGTAGATCAGCGCCATGATCATGAACGGGAAGGCGCCGACGTTGATCTCGGGCGTTCCGAAGCTCGCGTGCTCGGAGGCGATGATCAGATCGCACGCGAGCGCGATCCCGAGCGCGCCGGCGAGCACGTGGCCGCGCACGGCGCACAGCGTCGGCTTGCCGAGCTCGCCGATCAACTTGAACACCGAGACGAACCGCTCGGAGGCGAAGTGCTTGAGCACGAGCGGATGATCGTCGGCGAAGCCACCGAGATTGGCCCCCGAGGAGAAGGTCTTCTCGTGCGAGGAGGCGAGCACCACGCAGCGCGCCTGCTGATCATCGCGCGCGCGCTCGAGCGCGGCGGTGAGGCCTTCGAGCAGCTGTGGCGAGAGCGCGTTTCGCGTGTCCGGGTCGTTGAGCGTGATCGTCGCGACGCCGGCGTCGTCGAGGGCGTAGAGGACGGGTTCGCTTCCCACCGGCGCATCCTAGCCGCAACTCGCGCCGGTGGGAAGTGAGCAGCTCTACTGTTTACTTTTCCCGGTCGCTGCGTTAGCGTCCCCGCGACGGTGCCGTCCCGCTCGCGCTCGGCCCGCACTCGCACCCCGAACAAGGAGATCGCCGCGACCATGGCCGCCACCGCAGAGAGCGTGCTCAAGCCGGACTTCCAGGCTGCGCGCAAGCACTTCATCTTCACCGATGAGCACGAACAGCTGCGCGAGTCGATCCGCAACTTCGCGATCAAAGAGCTCGCGCCGCACGCGGAGGAATGGGAGGAGACGACCTTCCCCGACTCGGTCTTCCCGCGCATGGGCGAGCTCGGCTTCCTCGGCCTCGACAAGCCGGAGGCGTACGGCGGGCAGGGCGGCGACTACTACACGAGCCTCGTGCTCGCGGAGGAGATCGGCAACGCCAACTCGGGCGGCCTATCGATGGGCATCGCGGTTCACACCGACATGGCGATGCCGCCGATCCTCGCGTTCGGCA
>JAXDGS010000150.1:0-3293 GCA_034664905.1 Solirubrobacteraceae bacterium
CTCGGCGGTGGGCTCGTTCGGTGTCGCGAGCGCGTACACGTCCTCGCTCCAGCGGTGTAGGTCCGGGCCACCCTGCGGTGCTGTACAGGCGAGGACGACGCGACGGACCAGTCGCGGGCGCAGGAGCACGAGCTCCTGGGCGACGTACCCGCCGAGCGAGAACCCCAACAGATCGACCTGCTGCAACCCAAGCGCGTCGATGAACGCGAGCACATCGCGAGCCATGCTGGTGACGTTCTCAGGGACGACCCCCGTCGAACCGCCAACACCGCGGTTGTCGAGCAGGACGACCTCCCGATCCTGCGCGAGGCGATCGACCAGCGCCGGATCCCAGTTGTCGAGGTTCCCCCGGAAATGCTGCAGCATCACCAGCGCCGGGGCGACCGTTTGCGCATTGCCGAAGCGGCGGTAGACGAACGATACCTCTCCGACTTCGAGCGAGAGGTTCTTGGCCGTCAGCTGACCATGCTGGACGATGGAGACGAGGCTCTCATCAGACAAGGCTTCGCGTGTGCTCATGGCTTCCTTCCGTTAGCGGGTGAGCACCGACGGTCGCAGCGGTGGGCGGTCATCGCATCACGCACAACGCGTAGTCCGCGCCCTGAAACCTCGTAGTCAGGGCCAGATCAGGCGGACAGCCCAACCCGGGCCTGTGAGGGCTCCCGAGCGGCGGCGTTGGTGTGTGCGCTTTGCTAGAGCGGGTGCTGTCTGAGTTGGCGGCGGGATTTGATTCCCAGCTTGCGGAACACTTTGCGGAGGTGGTAGTCGACGGTGCTGGGGCTGATGAACAGCTGCGCCGCGATTTCCTGGTTCGTGGCCCCCTCTGCTGCGAGGCGGGAGATCTGTGCTTCCTGGGGGGTCAGGTCATCGCGTGCCTCGACGGTCCGTTTCCGCGCGTGCTCGCCGGTCGCCTCGAGCTCGACCCGGGCTCGCTCCGCGAACGCCTCCATGCCGAACTCTGTGAACAGCTCGTGGGCAGTGCGTAGCTGCTCGCGCGCGTCGAGTCGGCGGCGCTCGCGGCGCAGCCATTCGCCGTAGACGAGGTGGGCGCGCGCGAGCTCCACCCGGATGCGGGTCCGCTCCAGCCGCTCGATTGCCTCGCGATATAGCGGCTCGGCGCCGTCCCCTTCGGTCAGGAGCGCTCGGGAGCGGGTCTCGATGCCGAGCGCCCAGTCGGTTCTACTGGCCGCGGTTGTCTGCGAAAGCCGGCCGAGCGCGTCGGCCGCGACCTCGGCCTCCCCGCTCCGGGCGGCCGCCTCGATCAGCTCGACCAACCCCCAGTTGCGCCACCACGAGGGGTGGGTGGCTTCGCCGGCCCGCCGGGTCGTGGCGAGCGCTTCCTCGTAGCGACCCAGGCCGTTATGGAGCACAGCGGTGGCAAATTGAATGAATGTCAGCCCCTGTGATTCGCCGCGACTCATGAGTTCGTTCGTGGCGGTCTCGACCAGCCGGGCGGCCTCGGATTCGCGGCCCTGAAAAGCCGCCCGTGCTAGCCCGACGTACGGCGCGAGGACGGCACCCGTTACAGCGTTCGCCGCCGCCATCTCCTCAAGCAGCGAAGAGACCATCGCGAACCGCCCCGCGTAGATTTCCACCCCCGCACGTGTGTTGAGTGCCAACGGGAGCACGCTCAGTGCACCGGCATCACGTGCAAGCTGGAGCAAGCGCGCAGACAGCACGTCCCAGCTCTCGTCGTCCCACAGAAGTGCAGCGACACGGGATGCGAGCGACAGCCATCGACGCCCTTCGGCTGGGGAGATGTCGTCGCCTCGGAAGGCCTTGACCGCCTCTGTCAACGTCGGCCTTCCTTCGGCGTAGCCGTCCGTGATCACCAGTGCCAGGCCATCCAGCAGCAGATCAGACGCGCGCGAAGGCTGCGGCGCTGGAGGCGCTGCCCTGGCGGCACGCGCGGCCTCAAGTACACCGTCGTCGCTCGCCGGCAAGCCGGGGAAGAACACGGCGGTGAGCGCTTCTAGATAGGTTTCACGCGCAAGCCTCTGATCGAGCGGTTCGAACGATTTGGCGGCCTTCAGCAGCAGGGGTGAAGCATCCCTGCCGGGGGTCAGCGCGAACGCGATCTGACCGCGCAGCAACGCGACCTGGGCGCGTTGGAGCTCGTTCAGCGGCCCTGACTCCGCGATGGCAACCAGTCGCAGGGCCGCGTCAAACGCGCCGGCCTGGCGTTTGGCCTGTGCGGCGGCCAGCGCCCGCCCGGCTCGGCGCGAGGGCTCGGGCGTCAGGGCCGTGGCACGCTCCAAGAATGCGGCCGCGGCCGCCAGGCCGCCCCGTGCCTGAGCGCGGCCCGCCGAGCGCTCAAGCTCGGACGCGACGTCCTCGTCGGGCCCCGGCGTCGCTTGCGCTAGATGCCACGCGCGGCGATCGGGATCGACCTCGGGATCGGTCGCGTCGGCCAGCGCGTGATGCACAACCTGCCTGTCCTCGAGCGAGGCGGCGTGGTACACCGATGAGCGGACCAGCGGGTGACGAAAGGTCACGCTCGTGCCGATCGTGAGCAACCCATCGGTCTTCGATGCTGCGTCGACGGCGATCCCGAGACGGTTGGCCGCGCGCCACAACAGCACCGGGTCGCCAATGGGCTCTGCCGCTGCCACCAACAACAGCCGCTGAGTATCCGCCGGCAGCCCCGCGAGCCTGCGGCGGAAGCTGTCCTCGATCCGCCCGGAAAGCCCCGGCGCGTCGAGCGAACCGAACCCGCCCGCCAGCTCAGCCGGCGTCAACCCCCGCGGCAACTCCAACAACGCCAGCGGATTGCCGCGCGTCTCCGCGACCAATCGCTCCCGCACCCGCTCATCCAACGGAACGCGGACCGCCGAGCTCAACAGCGCCCGCGCGTCACCATCCGGTAGGCCCTCGACCAGCAGCTCCTGAAATCCCTCGAGCTCATCGCCCGGCTCGCGCGTCACCAATACCAGCGCGACCGACTCCGCCAACAGCCGCCGCGCAACGAACACAAGCGCCTGCGCCGAGGCCCGATCAAGCCACTGCGCATCATCAACCACACACAGAAACGGCTGCTGCTCGGCGACCTCCGCCAACAGGCTCAGCACCGCCAAACCCACGAGAAACCGATCCGGAGCGTCCCCCGCCCGCAACCCGAATGCCACCGCCAGCGCATCCCGCTGAGGCGCAGGAAGCCGGTCCAGCCGATCCAGCAGCGGCGCGCACAACTGCTGCAAGGCCGCGAACGCAAGCTCCATCTCCGACTCCACACCAACCGCCCGCGCAACCCGAAACCCCGGAGCCGACCCGATCGCAGACTCCAACAGCGCCGT
>JAXDGS010000151.1:0-20791 GCA_034664905.1 Solirubrobacteraceae bacterium
GTCGCGGCCAACTCGCCGCGTCCGAACACGCCGCTCACGACCTCCATCGCGTTCTCGAAGATGTGGGACCCCGTGGGAATGATGGGGTGGAACATCACCGGCGCCGGCCACGGCTTCACGCTCGTGAACGAATCGGACTGGCAGGGCGCGGTGGGCTCGGCCATCCTCTCCCACCTCGGGTTCCACGCGCCGCTGCTGTTCACCAACGACAGCAACACCCTGCCCTCGGCACTTGACGGATATTTCAAGTCGGTTGCCCCGACCTTCCTCGTCACGCCGGCCGACGGGCCGTACAACATGACCTACGTCATCGGCAGCTACAACAGCGTCTCGTGGCACGAGCAGACGCAGATCGATCACGACTCAGGGATGGCCAACCGCCGCGATCCCGAACAGGTCACCGGCAGCGGTTACATCACGCCCCGGTAGTCAGTAGCGCATCACATCGCGCCTGAGAGCCGCCGGCCGCCAAGCCGGCGGCTCTCAGCATTCCAACACCACCCAGCCCACGACTTGCAAAGCGCGGAGCCAGTCTATGCAGATCTGTGGTTTGGGCAGCAATGGGCAGCAAACCGGCAAACTGGCGCCGCTTGCCTGAGCCCAGGCTGGCCTGTCCCTAACAGCCCCGAGAGCAGGGTATTTCTCGCGAGTGCCCCCGCCAGGAGTCGAACCTGGATTTACCGCTTAGGAGGCGGTCGTCTTATCCATTGGACTACGAGGGCGTGACGAATCGTGCGGGTGGGCCCGCCGACAGGCTAGCGTTGCCCACCGCCGGGAGGTGTGCCCTCCGCGGCGAGGCGCTCGAGCTCCGCGCCGATCAGCCGGTGGGTGATCCAGTCGTCCATCCTCGTAGCGCCCAGGCGCGTGTAGAAGCCGAGCGCCAGCTCGTTCCAGTCGAGCGCCGCCCATTCCAGGCGCTCACCGCCGCGCGCGCGCACGCGCGCCGCGACCGCCGCCATCAGCGCGCGCCCGACGCCTGCCTTGCGGTGCTCCGGGCGCACAAACAAATCCTCGAGCCAGATCCCCTGGATTGCAAGGAACGTGGAGAAGGTCGGAAAGAACACCGCGTAGCCCGCGATCTGCTCCCCGCGCTGCGCGATCAGCGCCTCCGCCGCTGGGCGCTCGCCGAACAGCGCCTGCGCGATGCGATCCTCGCTCGCGACGAGCCCCTCCGCGAGGTGCTCGTAGACGGCGAGCTCGCGGAACAGCTCGAGCAGCTGCGCGACGTCGCGCGGCTCTGCGTCGCGGATCAGCGTCTGCCCGGGGGCGGGTGCCTGCGCGTCCACGTCAGCGCGCCCGCTCGGGGCGGTCGGGGTAGACATCGTCGATCGTCGTGAGCGCGAGATACGGCGCGCTCGCCGAGCGTTCGATCGCGGGCCCGCCACCAGCGAGCCGGTCGAGCACGCTGATCACGCCGCAGATGCGCTGGCCCGCCTCCTGCAGCGCCTCGATCGCGGCGATCGTCGAGCCGCCGCTCGTCACGACGTCCTCGACCACGACGCAGCGGTCGTGGCCCTCGAGCGGCGGCCCCTCGATCCGCCGCTGCAGCCCATGGGCCTTGGCGTCCTTGCGCACGAAGAACGCCTTCGAGCACGCCCCGCCGGCGAGCGCCGCACAAGCGACGGCGTCTGCTCCCATCGTCATTCCGCCGACCGCCGTGCCCTCCCACTCTGACACCTTCGCCGCCAGCAGCGCCGCCAGCGGCGCAAAGCCCTCGGGGCGCAGGATTGCGCGCTTGGCGTCAACGTAGTAGCTCGCCCGCGCCCCGCTCGTGAGCGTCACCTCGCCGATCACCAGTGCGTGCGTGCGCAGTTGCTCGACCAGACGCCGGCGTGCGCCGGTGAGATCTGCCGTATCTTCGTCGAGGCCGTCCACGCGGGAACCTAATCTAGCGTTGTGCTTGGCCTGCTCGCCCGCCTGCTGAGGATCGCGGCGTTCATCATCTGCCTGATCGTGATCGCTTCGTTTCTCGTGTTCGCGGTCGATCAGACCAAAAGCGCATCGAGCCATCAGCAGGCGCAGCTCCAGGGAACGCCCGAATCGGCGAGCACCGGCAAGGTCACCCACGAGAGCAGCGTGCACAAAACGCTCGATGAAGCCTCGGACAAGCTCACCTCGCCGTTCTCGGGGATAGTGGCCAGCAGCTCGAGCCAGTGGCTCATCCGCTCCACCAAGCTGCTGCTCGCGCTGCTGGTGTACGGGTTCGGCCTCGGCTATCTCGCGCGGGTGATCCGCATGAGGTTCTAGCGCCTACGGTCCCACGTTGTGGCGCACGTGCACGCTGCCGCCGCCACCCTCGTTGTACACGTCGACCGGCGTGCCTTCGTGGACCCACCCGAAGACCGCCGGCGCATCTGGAATCGGGATGCGCAGGCAGCCGTGGCTCGCCGCGTACGTCGGAACTTCCGGGTATCCGTGGATCGCATATCCGCGGATGAAGTAGTTGGAGTCGACCATCCCCTCGCTGTTCACGCCGGGGGTCTTCATGTACACCCGGAAGCGACCGATCACGGTCGGCGTCGAGGGCTTACCCGAGCTCATCGTGTAGATCAGCCGCACCCGCCCGCGCGGGTCGATCTCGGCAAGTACCTGCCGCGTCAGGTCGCCCTCCACGTGGCGGCCATCGCGCGGATAGCGCACGCGGAACGCGCCGTTACCGCGAGCGAGCCGTTCGAAGACCCGCCTGCCCGCATAAGCGGAGCGTTCGAGGCCGGTCATCTTGCGGTAGGCGATAAGCGCGCGCCCGGTGCCTTCGTCGAACACGCCCGACAGCGGCACCGCGTAGTGAAGGACGTTGAGCTCCGACTGCAGCAGGCGCACCGACGCGCCACGAGCACCGGGCCCGAGGTTCACCTGCACATAGCGCACGCTCGGCGCGTTGGCGCTGAACTGCGCCTGCTGCGGCGTCGCATAGTGCACGGCACGGACCGTCAGGAGCCCCGGCGCCAAGCTCGTGTAGGTGACGCGAAAGCTCCCCGAGCCGTTCGCAGCCGCCTTCACCGGAAGCTGCTCGCCCAGCACTCTGTGCCCATCGCGGGAGACGTTCACGCTCACCGTCTGACCCGCGACGTACGGGCGCACGGTCCCCTGCATCGCGATCCGCTGCTTGACGAACGCGAACGGCGGTGAGCCGCCCACGCGCAGCAGCGCGAGCGAGGCGCGGCTCGCGACGGGACCCGCGCCCGGTGGCGGTGGGGCCGGGGCCGGCGGTGGGACGGGCGCCGGCGGCGGAACCGGGGCCGGCGGCGGCTGCGGGGACACCGGCGCCGTGGCAGCCCCGGGGGCGGGCGCCGCCGCGAGCGCGAGCATCAGCGCCGTGGACGCCAGGATCCTGCGGGCGATCGCGCTCATGATCCGATCCTACGCATCGCCACCGACAAGTACGGGGGCTACCGGGATCAGCCCGACGCGCTTTGCGAGCGTGACCGCGGCCGCGATGCCGATGAGCGCGCCGACGAGCAGCAGGGCCCACTCGCCGACGTTCCAATTCTCGAGGCTCGCGAAGGCGATCGTGTTGTTGAGCGCATGCGCCACGAAGCACGGATACAGCGAGCCGGACCTTTGGTAGAGCAGGCAAAGGCCGAAGCCGAGCGCTGCCAGCGGCAGCAGGTCTGCGGCCGGCGCCGAGCCCGCATGGACGCCGCCGAACAGCAGCCCGGCGATGATCGCCGCCGGAATCGTGCCGCGCCAGTTGCGAAGAGCCGCGAACATGAAGCCGCGGAACAGGAGCTCCTCGCAGATCGGCGCAACCACGCAGGTGAGAGCTGCACTGAGCGCAAGCAGCGCGCTGCCCTCGTTCGAGCCCAGCTGTTCGAGCAGCTTCTCTTTACCGGGGTGGAAGATCGCCGACCACGCAAGGCTGAACGCGAAGAACGCGAGGATCAGCGTGAGCACCATCCCGGCCGCCCGGCGCCAGCCGACGGACGGCGGGCGCAGGCCGAACTGCCACGCGCGCACCGTGCGTCCGCCGAGTCCGGCGCAGAACACGGCCGCCGCCACGAACCCGAGATCCTGCACGAACGTGTCGGCGATCGTGATCCCGGGCGGCGTGTGCGAGCTCGTGATGTGCACGCCGAGGGCGATCGCAGGTAGGTCCACCGCGATTCCGCCCACCGCCGCAAGGACGAGTCCCGCGACCAGCGCCAGCGCCGCTGTCCAGGGCCGCCAGCCCGACGCCGGCGTCTGCGTGGCCACGCTAGGCCACCCAGTGCCAGGTGGCGAACTGCGCGGCGAAGAACGCCATCAGTAGCGCGGAGACCGCGAGCGCGGGTCTGACCGCGCGCGGATGCGCCGCGAGCCAGCGCGCCAGCCACATGCACAGCGGGAACAGCACGACCATGTAGCGCGGCAGCGACATCAGCGGCTGTGCGATCACCGGGTATGACAACGGCAGCGCGAGCGCAGCGAGCACGTAGGCGCCATAGGCGAGCGGAAGCGTGCGAAACACGCCGACGATGACCGGCACCGCTGCGAGCAGGAACGCGAACAGCATCAGGTTGTGCCCCGCGACGATGAACGGGCTACCCGAGGCGATCGCGAAGTAGACGTGCTCGCGTTGGAAGGACAGCAGCTGGCGCGCGCCGTCGAAGGCGGCTCGCAGTCCGTCCCACACGCCGAGGTAGGGCCCGACGAAATGCCTCCCCCACGACTGCTCGGCGTGAAACGGCGTGAACAGGTCGCCACCCGAGAGCGCGAGCCAGACCCCGTACAGGAGAAAGCCGGCGGGCAGAAGCGCAAGCCAGAGGATGTCCCTGCGCACGCGGTAGCGCGGGCGCAGGCGCGCAAGCGCGGCGCGCAGCGCGCCGCTGCGCCCGCCGGAGCGCTCCATCGGAATGTCTGCGGGCCGATCCTCGCGCGGCCCGTACAGATAGAGGATCAACGCCGGCACGACGAGGACGAGCCCCGTGCTGCGCGTCGCGCCGGCGAGCGCGCCGAGCACGCCGACGAGCGCCCAGCGCCCGTGGCGCGCGCTCCAGAACAGCGCGACGGTGAGCGCGAGAAACAGCGACTCCGAATAGACCGCCGAGAAGAAGAAGCCCATCGGCGCAAACGCCATCAGCATCACCGTCAGCTGCGCGATGCGCCGATCGCGCGCACCCAGCGAGAAGGCACCGCCGCGCGAGAGTTCGAGCGTCGTGAGCCGGTGGATGCCGTACAGCGCGAGCGCGAACGCAACGAGTGAGAACAGCACACCGGCCGCCACCAACGGCACTCCGCCCCAGGAGATCGCTCGCAGCCCGAGCGGATACAGCGGGAAGAATGCAGAGCGCGTCGCGGTGAGCGCCCCGAGGTCGGGGCGATAGCCCCAGTGCGCGATCACCAGATACCAGTCGGAGTCCCAGCGGGCGGCCGGCGCGGCAAGGAGGTCGCCGAGCCAGCCGAAGCCGCGCGTGACGCCCGGCGGGTTGAACGCGTTGCGCACCGGCCCGAAGCCGAACGCGACGAGCGTCCCCACGCCCGCCACCCAGATGAGCAGGCGCGAGCTCCAAAGTGCGCGCCAGGTGTCGCGCACCGCGGCCATGCGAGCCTCGTCGAGCGAGCCCGGCCCGGTCGCGAGGCGGACGCGCGGCTCGCTTGTGCGCTCCGCGATTGCGAGCTCGGCGGTGTCTGTGTTCATGGCTTGCTTACACCGAGCGTAGGGGGTAGCTGCGATGTGAGCAGCAGGAAATCACAATCGCGCGCGGTAATCTCGAATCTCGCGAGATGTCACGACAGGCACGACAGCGCAGGCGCAGGCGCGGCGGCGGCGGAACCGCGCGGATGCTCCTCATCGGGGGCGGCTTCTGCGCCGCCGCATTGATCATCGCCGCTCTCGCAGCGGTCGGATATGTGGTGAGCGTGGTCCACTCGGCACCGGCGCTCGCGACGCTTCACCCGCTGCTTGCCGGAGGCTCCTCACAGGTCTTCGCCGCCGACGGCACGCGCCTCGGCTACATCCAGTCCGACGAGCTGCGCAGCCCGATCGGCTGGAGCGAAATCCCGGCAGACCTGCGAAACGCGACTGTCGCGATCGAGGACCAGCGCTTCTACGCGCACAACGGGCTCGACGTCACCGGGATCTTCCGCTCTGCCGTCAAGGACCTCACCACCGGCGCGGTGGTGCAGGGCGGCTCGACGATCGCGATGCAGCTCGTGCGCAACCTGTACCTGGGCAACGACAACCGCACGATCCGTCAGAAGATCACCGAGGCCAAGCTCGCAATCGAATACTCCGAACATCACAGCAAGCGTCAGGTCCTCACCAACTACCTCAACAGCGTGCCCTACGGAACCGTCGGCGGCCAGACCGCGATCGGGGTGCAGGCGGCCGCGCGGATCTTCTTCGACAAGCCCGCATCCCAGCTGAACCTCGCGCAGGCTGCGCTGCTCGCGGGGCTGCCGCAGGCGCCGTCCCAGTACAACCCGTTCAGCGATCCGTCGGTCGCTCGCGACCGACGCAACGACGTGTTGCGCAAGATGGCCGAACTGCACTACATCAGCGCGGCGCAGGCGGACGCGGCGGTGCAATCTCCGCTGCAGGTGCACCACGGCACCTACTACTCCCAGCGGCGCGAGAACTTCTTCTTCGAATACGTGCGCGAGCAGCTCACCCATCGCTACGGCGCGAGGACCGTCGCGCAGGGCGGATTGAAGGTCTACACGACGATCAATCTGCGCTTGCAGGACCTCGCGCGCAAGGCGATCGGCGGCGTGCTCAACCAGCCCGAAGACCCGGCGGCGGCGATCGTCACGCTGAATCCGCAGAACGGAGACATCGAGGCGATGGCCGAGTCCGAGAGCTACGGCAAGTCCCAGTACAACCTCGCGGCCGACGGACATCGCCAGCCGGGCTCCACCTTCAAGGCGATCGACCTGGCCGATGCGCTCTCTCGCGGCGTCGACCCAAACGGCACCTCCTACCTCTCGCACACGCTCGTCCCGGGATGGCTCCCGGGATATCCGACATACGAAGTCAAGACGTTCGAGGGAACCTCCCTGAACAGGTCGCTCAACCTCGTGGCCGCGACGCTCGCATCGGACAACACCGTCTTCGCACAGCTCGCAGCCGACCTCGGCGAGGAAACGATCACGCAGATGGCCTACCGGATGGGCGTCGCCACGCACCTCTCGAGCTACCCAGCGGAAGCGCTCGGCGGTCTCACGCTCGGCGTCACGCCGCTGGAAATGGCCGACGTGTACGCGACGCTCGCCGACGGCGGCTGGCGCAACTCGCCGATCGCGATAACGAAGGTTGTGTTCCCCGACGGCCACAGCGACTCCAGCTGGGGCACTCCCCACCGCACCAAGGTCCTCAGCGAAGCGGTCACCGGCGAGGAGACGAGCATCCTTCACCAGAACGTGCTGGGCGGCACAGCGGTGCGCTCGGCTATCGGCTGCACCACCGCCGCGAAGACGGGCACGACCAGCGAACTCGTCGACGCGTGGCTCGACGGATACAACTCCGAATACTCGACGGTCGTGTGGATGGGCTACCCGAGCAAACGCGTGTCCATGACCTCCGTGCACGGCGAACCGCAGCAGGGGGGAGCGTTGCCCGCGCAGATCTGGCACGACTACATGTCGGCGGTCACCAAAGGCCATCCATGCGCGCCGCTGAACATGTCAAGCGAAGGCATCTCCTACAGCCCCTTCTACGGGAAATTCGCGACCACCGGGCAGAGCTTCGGGGGCAGTGAATCCGAAGGCGCGGTAGAACGCCCGGCCAAGCACAAGCCGCAGCGTGGTGCCGGCGGGACCGCGCAGCCACTCCCACCGGCGGCTGCGAACGCGCCGACCGCGCCGGCCTCGCCTCCAGCGGGGACTGGCCCCCCGATCAACAGGACCGGCGGCGCGGGTCCCGGCTGAGCGGCGCGCCACCGCGGCGAGGCCCCTCGTCGGGCGAGCGCTGGTAGTTTCACCACGTACAGCAAGCGAGGTCGCAGCTCATCGAGCGTGCGCGGCCAGATTGGATGCGGCGTGGCAAAGGAGGACAAGGTTGAATTCGAGGGCGAGGTGATCGAGGCGCTGCCGAACGCGATGTTCCGCGTCAAGCTCGACAACGATCACGTCGTGTTGGGGCACGTCGCGGGCAAGATGCGGCGCTTTCGCATACGAATCCTGCCCGGCGATCGAGTGCGCGTCGAGCTTTCGCCCTACGACCTCGACCGCGCCCGGATCGTCTACCGGCACCGCTGAGCGTTCGGCATCGCTGAGCGCTCCCTGATCGAATCGATCGCGGCCGAGCTGGCCGACACAGTCGCGCGAAGCGCCAAGCATGCGCAGGCGCACGGCCGCCCGCGCTCGAGGGTCCTGCGCGGCATCGGAGACGACGCATCGGTGGTGGCCGCGCGCGCGGTGTGCGTCACGTCGATCGACGCGTTCATCGACGGAGTGCACTTTCGGCTGCAGGACGGATGGGCCACGCCGGCGGACGTGGGCTGGCGCGCGCTCGCAGGGGCGCTCTCGGACCTCGCGGCAATGGGTGCTGATCCCGGTGAGGCGTATATCGCGCTCGGCATACCCGGCGGCTTCGGCGAGGACAGCGCGCTCGAGCTGATGGAAGCGGCGGCCGCGCTCGCGGCGCGGACGGATACGGCGATCGCCGGCGGCGACGTGGTCGCGGCTCCGGTGCTGTGCGTGACGGTCGCCGCTGTTGGCTGGGCAGAGCACGAGCACGAGCTCGTCGGCCGCGACGGCGCGGTCGCGGGCGATCTCATCGGCGTCACCGGGCGCCTCGGCGGCGCGGGTGCGGCGCTCGCGGTGCTCGAGGGCCGCGCGAGGCGGAGCGCGAGCATCGAAGCGGCGATCGAGCGGGCACGCAAGCCGCTGCCGAGGTTGCGCGAGGGGCGCGCGCTGGCCGCGTCGGGAGTGCACGCGATGATCGACATCTCAGACGGGCTCGCGACCGACGCAGGCCACGTCGGGCGCGCGAGTGGCGCGAGCCTTCACGTCGCGCTCGCGGCGCTTCCGCTGCACGACGGCGTCGCCGAGGTCTGCGCCGAGCTTGCGATACCACCTGCGCGCATGGCGGCCGCTGCTGGCGAGGACTACGAGCTGTGCTTCTGCGCCGCACCCGCAGATCGCGCGCGCGTGCAGGACGCGCTGGGCGAGCTCGGCGAGGTGCAGGTGAGCTGGATCGGCGAGGTCGTGGAGGGCGCCGCTGGCGCGAGGTTCTTAGACGAGCGGGGCGAGGAGGTGGCAGTCGAGGGCTTCGAGCACCGCTGGTAGCGGCCTCTACGCGCGGTTCGAGTGGCCCCGAGCAGCTTCGACCGGCTGGGGGAACTCGCCCGCGGGCAGCTTCAGCGCAGCGCCTGCAGGGTCCATGCGCGTCAGCCGCGCGAACACGAGCAGACGTTTCGCCGCGCTGAACAGCGGCGTGCAGGCCGACAGCACCAGGCGGCTGTAGCCGACGTTCGCGACCGCCGCTCGAACGTCGGTCGGCGCCACCACGCGCTGACCGATGACCGTATAGGTGAAGTGCGCGTAGGGCATCTCGACGTAGATCACGCTGCCTCGCGCGAGCACGTCGATGTGGCGGAACGGCGCAAGGAATGTGGTTCGGTGCCCCGCGATCGCGGTCGTGCCGGCGCGGCCGGGAAAATGCGTCTGCGGAAAGATGCCGGGACCGCTCTGCAGCGCGCCGGTGTCGGTCCCGTTGACGATCACGAAGTTGGCGCCGATGCGCGGCACGCGTATGCGCCCGACGGCGCTCCCGTCGCGCGCGTGGCGTTGCAGTGCGGTTGCGAGCAGCGCGATGCGTGCACGCTCGTCGGACGCGCCCGCGAGCGTCCGTGCGACGGCGGGCGCGGGCGGCGCCCGTTCCTCGCTGCGCAGCACGCTGCTCAGATGGTCCTGACGCAGCTTCGCGTAAAGCGCCGAGATCGGCTCCTGCCACACGAATGTCACCGCGGCGTCGGCGAGCACGAGTACCCCGACGGCGATCAGGCCGAAGGCGAGCACGCGTGCCGCCAAGCTCGAGCGCGAGCGCCTCGCCTTCGCCCGGCGTCCCGGCGCGGCGTCCGCGCGCTGCGAGGGGTCAGGCCTGAGCACGACCACGCGATCGTCATGTTCGTCCACAAGGCGGACGCCAGCGTCGCGCGCGAGCTCCTCGCTGTGCGCTGCCTGCGACGTGCTGCTCGTCTCTGACACGTCTCCGATTATCGCCGTAACGCCGACTCGGTTCCACCGAGCGATCCGGGACCTGCATATGTGAGCGGCCCCCGCACCGTGATCTTCGTCTCTCCCGGCGCCTGCCGCGCACCTCGCTCAGACGGCGAGGAGACCGCGAGCAGCGCAGCGGCGAGCGCGCATCCGAGCGCTACGCTCCACGCGGCCGCGGCCGCGATCCCGATGTGACCGCCGGCCGGCAGCGCCACCGCCGTCCACGCGATCGCGCCGGCGCCCATGCCGAGCTGGTGCGCGTAGAACGCGATTACGAGCAGCAGCGGAGCGATGCCGGCCGCGATCAGCGCGATCGCTCCGGCGCGCCGCGGGCGCAGCTCAGGCGAGGCGACGAGCAGCCACAGGTGAAGCGCTGGGATCGCGAGCAGCGCGGTGAACGGGTTCGACAGCCACACCACGAACGCGACGCCGAGCAGCACGAGCAGCGTCGAGAGCCCCGCGACCTCACCGTCGGGGCGAGTGCCATAGCCCGCGCGGCGCACGAGCCTGGCCCAGGCGAGCACCGCGAGCGCGAAGCCGAGCGCCATCACCGTCACCGCGGTCGCCGTGCCGAGACCGGAGGGCACCGCCGCGCCCGTCACCGGAACGCGCGGCGCAGCGATGATCCCGAGGCCGCCGAGCACGCGCGCCAGGACGGCCCAGGCGAAGAACGGGAGCGCACAGCTGAGCGTCCACAGCGTCCAGCGCCCCACGGGCATACGCCGCCGGCGCAGCCGCGCCAGGCCGTCGACCGCGAGCATCAGCGGGCCGAGCAGCAGCGTCGCAGCGAGCAGGCGGACCGCCCATTCGGGGACCGTCTTGCGCGCCACCAGAACGCTCGTCTGCATCGCCGCCGGGAGATCGTGCGCCGTGTCGAGGGCGTCGATCGCGCTCAGGATCGCGCGCCCGAAGCCTTCGAGGCGTTCCGCGCTCACCGCCTCGCGGGCACCCGAGCCGCGTTCGCCGGAGCTCTGCACCAGCACCGCAGGCACGCCCCGCTCACCGAGGACGCCCTGCTCGCCGACGGCGAACGGAACGGCGAGATGCACGTACTCGCCGAGCGTGCTCGGCGCCCCCGGCTGCACGCCGGCCTCGTGCGTGATCGCGCCGGCGACGGTGCGCTGAAGCTCAAGCGGCGCCGAGCCAAAGCCGTCGGAGTAGGGCACGACCAGCGGCCGGCTCATGCGCGTGCCCGCCAGGTCGCCGAGCACCACAGCGGCATCGACCGGAACGTGAAGCGAGCCGATCAGCGCAGCCGCGCCCGCGTCGCCGCCGCTGCCTCCGCTCGTCGAGGCGAGGATTATCGTCCGCTTGGTCTGCCGCGCGGCGAACACGCGTGCGAGCTCGAGCAGCACGGCGGTGCCCGACAGCTCCGCCCGCGAGCCGCGGGCCACGGCGTCGCGGTGCGCGAGGACCACGATCGGGCTGGCGTCGGTCGAGCCGGGCCGCTGCGCGATGATCGTGCTCAGCGTGCGTGCGCCGTCGATCGTCTGGCCTTCGAGCTGCTCGGTGCGCACCGAGAAGCCGCCGCCTGCAGCTCCGCCGAGGCCGCGAAGCGTGCCCGCTAGGTGCCGCGCGAGCGCCTCGTCACCGGCGCTGCCGGGGCGCCTTTCCGGGTATCTGGAAGCGAGGCTCGTCAGTTCGGCGAACGCCCGCGAGCCCGCGAACGCGTCGGGCGCGAGGGTCGAGGTCAGCGCGGCCGGACGGGTGCTGAGCGAGAACGCCGCCACCGCGAGCGCGAGTAGGAACGGCATCGAGGCCATGCGATAGAGGCGCCCGTTGAGCATGCGTCTAGACCATAGTTCGACGACCGCCCCGGCGCCGACGTGAAAGCGCGCACGTTGCGCGGCCGGCCCGCTCGGCGCGCAGCGGGGGGTCCCTCGGCGGTCCGATCGTCGGATCCATGGGAGATTCGGAAGCGTGGTTAGGTATCGTCACGCCGCGTGCTCCAGCCCGTAGCCGTAGGACACAAGTCGCTCGCCGATTACACGCACATCTGCGGGCGCGCGCTGATCGCCGAAATCCGCGAGCTGGCGGCGCCGCTCGAGGGTCATAAGGTCGTACACATCTCCGCGACCGCCTTCGGCGGCGGAGTCTCGGAGATCCTCTACGCGCTCGTGCCGCTGATGCGCGACGTCGGCCTTGACTGCGAATGGCAGGTGATCTACGGCCGCGAAGAGTTCTTCAACGCGACCAAGCTCATGCACAACGCGCTGCAGGGAGCGCCCCAGGACCTCGACGAGGAGCAGTGGGCGACGTGGGTTCGATTCGGTGAGATCAATGCCCGTGAGCTCACCGACGGGTGGGACGTCGCGCTGGTCCACGACCCGCAGCCCGCCGCGCTGTGTCAGCTCGTGCCGGAGAAGGCCCGCGGCTGGCTGTGGCGCTGCCACATCGACCTGTCGACGCCGAACCCGAGCACGATGGCGCGCCTGCTGCCCTACATCAGGATCTATCCCGACTCGCTGTTTCACATGCGCGAGTACGTGCCCGCCGGGATGCAGGGGCGAGTGCACGTCGTACCCCCCGCGATCGACCCCCTAACTCCCAAGAACATGGCGCTCTCGCCCGAAGACGCGGCGTTCGTCTGCGGGCAGTTCGGGATCGACGTCGACCGCCCGCTCATGTGCCAGGTCTCGCGCTTTGACCCGTGGAAGGATCCGCTGGGCGTGATCGACGCATACCGCCTGGTGAAGAAGTCGATGCCCGAGGTGCAGCTGGCGCTGGTCGGCTCGATGGCGAGCGATGACCCGGAGGGGTGGGACTTCTTCAACGCGACCATCGCCCACGCGGACGGCGACCCCGACATTCACATCCTCAACAACTTCAACAACGTCGGCGCGATCGAGGTCAACGCGTTTCAGTCCCACGCCGACGTGCTGATCCAGAAGTCCACCCGCGAGGGCTTCGGCCTGACCGTCGCGGAGGCGATCTGGAAGGCACGCCCATTCATCGGCGGAGACGTCGGTGGCATCCCGCTTCAGATCGAGGACGGCGTTACCGGCTTCCTCGTCTCGAGCGCCGAGCAGTGCGGCGAGCGCGCGCTCGAGATCATCAGCGACCCCGAGCTCGGCAGGGCCCTGGGACGGCGCGGCAAGGAGCACGTGCGCGCGCACTTCCTGATGCCGCGCTACCTGCGCGACTATCTGCGCATCTTCAACGAGCTCGAAAAGGCATGAGCGACTCGCCGGCTCAGCGGGCTCCGCTGGTGCTGGTGAGCAACCGTGGCCCCGTCACGTTCCACGCGGGCGGCGAGGTCCAGCGCGGCTCGGGTGGCCTCGTCACGGCCCTGACGGGGATCGCCTCCCATCGCCGGGTCACGTGGATCGCCTCGGCCATGAACGAGCACGACGCACTCGTCTCTCACGAGCACGAGGGTCGCGCCTTCCCGGTGCGCTCGCCGGCGGGCGGCGAGTACGAGGTGCGCCTCGTGGTGAGCGACCCCGGGGCCTACGACCGCTTCTACAACGTGTTCGCGAACCCGATGCTGTGGTTCATCCAGCACTACCTGTGGGACCTCTCCAACGCCCCGGACATCCGGCGCGAGGAGATCGAGGCGTTCGAGTTCGGCTACAACGTCGTCAACGAGGATCTGGCGCGTGCGGTGGTCGAGGAGATCGACGGCGTCCAGGAGCCGGTCGTGATGGTCCACGACTATCACCTCTACACGCTGCCGGACCTCGTCCGCCGCGCACGCCCGGACGCGTTCCTGCATCACTTCATTCACATTCCCTGGACGCAGCCCGACGCCTGGCGCGTGCTTCCCTCGCGGATCCGCGAGGAGATATTCGCGGGCCTGCTCGCGAACGACATCATCGGCCTGCACACGCGTTCCTACAGGCGCAACTTCCTGCAGTGCTGTCGCGATCTCATGGACCTTGAGGTCGATTTCGAGCGGGGAACGGTCTGCTACGGCGAGCGCGAGGTGTGGGTCAGGGCCTACCCGCTGCCGATCGATCACCGGGCGACGCGCCTGCTCGCTCAGAGCGAGCGGGTGAAGCGCTTCGAGGCCGACCTGCTGCGCCGCCGCCGGGATTTCCTGATCCTGCGGGTGGACCGCGCCGACCTGAGCAAGAACGTCCTGCGCGGGTTCTCCGGATTCGATCTGTTCCTCGAGCAGCACCCGGAGTTCAGCGAGCGCGTCACCTTCATAGCCCAGATGATGCCCTCGCGAACCGACGTGCCCCAGTATGCGGAGTACCTGGAGCGGGTCGAGGCGCTCGTGGCGGTCGTCAACCATCGGCACGGTACGCCCGACTGGATGCCGATCCAGCTGAAGCTGCGCGACGACCTCGAGGAGGCGATCGCGGCGTACAAGCACTACGACGTGCTGCTCGTGAACGCGATGTTCGACGGCATGAACCTCGTCGCCAAGGAGGGTCCGATCGTCAACGAGCGCCACGGCGTGTCGATCCTCTCGGAGAACACCGGCGCGCACGAGGAGCTCGGGAGATATGCGCTTTCGGTGAATCCGTTCGACATCCAGGAGCTCGCCAACTCGATCTACGCGGCGCTCACGATGGACGCGGGCGAGCGGCGAAGGCGCGCGGAGGGCCTCGTGGAGATCGTCACCTCGCGCGATCCCGGCAACTGGATCGACGATCAGCTCGCCGACATACGCGCAAAGGCGATCGCCGCGCGCAGCTGAGCGCGGGCCGGCGCGGGCGGGCTGCGCCGCCTCGGCCGCGATCGGAGACCCGCTAGTCTTCCCCGAGCGAAGAATGACCCTGCCCGCTCCCATATATGACCTTACGCTGCTGCTCGACCCGCAGGCCGAGGAGTCAGCGCGCGCGAAGATCGTCGGCGACGCGCGCACCGCGATCGAGGCGCAGGGCGAGCTGCTGCGCCACGACGAGTGGGGCGAGCGCCCGCTCACCTACCCGATCGAGCGCAAGGCGAGCGCCGAGTACCACCTGCTGCAGTTCCACGCTGCAGGCCCCGAGCTGCTCGCCAGCCTCAACCGCAGCCTTCGGATCACCGACGGCGTGCTGCGCTTTCGCGTCATCAAGCTCAAGCCCGGCGTACCCGAGGCACCTGACATGCGCTCGGCGAGCGCTGCTCCCCGGCGCGCGGAGGCACCGGCGGCGGCGCAGAGCAGCGAGAGCGAGGGCGTCGAGCAGCCCGCCGTCGCCGAGATCGCGCTCGGCGAGCCGGCCTAGCCTCCTGCAGCGCGCGTTTCACAGGGCGCCGCCTCCGCGCACGTGCCGCGGTGGTAATAAGATCGGAGACCATGGCTTGGGCTGAGGACATGGGAGACGGTTCCACCAGGAAGACCGACGTGCTGCGCGCGTCGCCACCGATGTTCGAGTCGAGACTGCTCGACTCGCTCTCGCGCGTGCATCCGCTGGTGCCCGTGCTCATCTTCGGGCCGGCGATCATTGCAACGGCCGCATGGGGCCTGTCGGATCTGAGCGTCGCGACGGCGCTCGCGCTCGCGCTCGCCGGTTACGCGATGTGGACGCTGTTCGAGTACTGGCTGCACCGCCTGGTCTTTCACTTCGAGCCGGAGGCGGGCGTGGGGGCGCGCCTTCACTGGATCATCCACGGCATTCACCACGATCATCCCAACGATCCGCTGCGTCTCGTGATGCCGCCGGCGGTCAGCGTTCCGCTGGGCGGGCTCATCTTCGCGCTGCAGTTTGTGATCTTCGGCGAGCGCTACGCGCCGTCGCTCGCGGCGGGGTTCTTCGCCGGCTATCTGATCTACGACATGACCCACTACTACCTCCACCACTTCCGCCCGCGCGGTCCGCTCGGGCGCATGCTGCGCGAACGCCACATGCGCCACCACTTCCAGGACGACACGCGCGGCTTCGGCATCAGCGCGCCCTACTGGGACGAGGTCTTCCGCACCTCTGCACGCGCGAAGCGTTCTTCGCAATAAGCGCCCTCCTACCCCGCGGTTCGGGAGTCCCGCCCGAGCGCGGCTCTAGACTCGGGTGCAACCAGCTCGCAGGAGAGAGGTCCTCGCGCCTCGCCGAACGGGACCGAACAAGCTGAAAGGAAGAGCAGTGGCCGCCACCAACATCAACAGGGTCGTGATGACCGGAAACCTGACCGCCGATCCGGAGCTGCGCTCGCTGCCGAGCGGCATGTCCGTCTGCAGCCTGCGAATCGCGTGCAACACGCGGCGCAAGAACGGCAGCACCGGCGAATGGGAGGACAAGCCCAACTACTTCAACGTCACCGTGTGGGGCGCGCAGGGTGAGAACGCGGCGCGCTATCTGTCGAAGGGGCGCCCCGTCGCGATCGATGGACGCCTGGAGTGGCGCGAGTGGGAGGCCCAGGACGGCAGCAAGCGCCAGGCAACCGATATCATTGCGGACTCGGTGCAGTTCCTGGGCTCGCGCGAAGAGGGCTCCGGCGCAGGCGGCCAGGTCGCAGACCGGCAAGCCTTCAACGGAGCCTCGACGGGCGGCGAGGTCCCGGTGGACGAAGGCGATTACCAGCCTGCACCGACCGCCGCCGCGACCGGCGACGACGATATCCCGTTCTAGCCAGCACAGCGAGGTCTTTGTGTCTTTCACCGCAGTTATGCCCGCACGCCGCTTCGGCGGTGGTCGCTGATGGCAAAAGCGCGCGCGCGCAAGCCGGTCCGCCGGCGTGACAAGAAGGGCGGACCCGGGAGCGGGCGCCGCAAGCCCTGCCAGCACTGCCGCGACAAGGTCGAGCAGGTCGACTACAAGGACGTCGCATCGCTGCGGAAGTTCGTCTCCGAGAAGGGCAAGATCCGCTCGCGGCGGATCACGGGATCGTGTCGTCGCCATCAGGTGCAGATCGCGCGCGCGGTCAAGCGCGCGCGCGAGCTCGCGCTGCTGCCCTACGTGAACGAGGGCGGCCGCGACGACAACCCGCGCCGCGATCGGGAACGCTAAGCGTGCCGGAAGCGATCCTGCTCCAGGACGTGGAGCCGCTCGGCGAGCGCGGCGCGGTCGTCGACGTCTCCAAGGGCTACCTGCGCAACTACCTGATACCGCGCAAGCTCGCCGAGCCGGCGACGCGGGGTGCGATCGAAACCGTGCGCCAGCGCCAGGCCGCGGCCGAGCGCGCTGCTCGCGAAGCCGTCGAGCGCGGTCAGGAGAACGTCAACCTGCTCAACCGCACGGTGCTCACGATCCAGCAGGAGGCCGGCGCGGACGGCCGGCTGTTCGGCTCGGTCACCGCGCAGGACATCGTCACCGCGATCCGCGAGGCGCGGGGGCTGCGGATCGACAAACGCAACGTGCACCTGCCGGAGCCGATCAAAAACGTTGGCACCTACATGGTCGTGGTCGAGGTCGTCGAGGGCGCGACGGCGACGATCAAGACGATGATCGTCGCAAGGAAATAACCGCCCGAGCGAGCGCGCGCGCGGGCCCTCGGCTCCGTCCCCGCCGGATGCGAACATGCGTTCGTGGCCGGCGATTTCCTCCGACATAGCGGGGAGCGTGCTCAGGGCGCGTCGGGTGCCGATCTAGACTCGGCGGCGATGGCCCTCGGCACCACCTCGAAAGCCAACGGCGCAGCGCGCGGCATCGTCCCGCCGCACAACCTCGACGCGGAGCAGTCGGTGCTCGGCGCGATCCTGCTCTCCGATCGCGCGCTGTATGCGCTCGTGATCGAAGAGGGCCTTCGCGGCGAGGACTTCTACCGCGAGCAGCACGGCACGATCTACGACACGATGCTCGCGCTCTACAACGAGAACGAGCCGGTCGACGTGCTCACGCTGATCGACCGCCTGCGCCAGCGGGGCGCGCTCGAGACGGTCGGCGGTCCCGCGGCGGTCGACGCGCTCACGGGCGCGGTGCCCGCGGTCGGGCATGTCCGCCGCTACGCGCAGATCGTGCGCGAGAACGCGCTGCTACGGCGGCTGCTCGAGGCCTCCTACGGGATCCAGGAGAGCGTGCTCGAGCACCGCGCTGCGCCGCGCGATCTGGTCGAGCAGGCGGAGAAGACGATGCTCGAGGTCGCCCGCGACGATCGCCAGAAGGACTTCCGCAAGGTCGAGGAAGTTCTCGATGAGGAGCTCGACAGGCTCCACAAACTATCTGTCGAAGGGACCTCGCTGAGCGGCACGCCCTCGGGGTTCGACGATCTCGACGAGATCACCGGCGGATTCCAGCGTGGCAACCTGATCATCATCGCCGCGCGCCCGGCGATGGGCAAGAGCGCGCTCGTCTGCAACATCGCGGAAAACGCCGCGGTCCAGCACAACCGGCCCGTGGCGCTGTTCTCGCTGGAGATGTCCGAGGCGGAGCTCGCGCAGCGCTTCGTCGCCTCGCAGGCGCGGATCAAGGGCGAGGAGCTTCGCAAGGGCCGGGTCGCGGAGAAGCGCTGGCCGAAGATCCTGGCGGCCAGCGGCGTGCTGGCGCGGGCGCCGCTGTGGGTTGACGACTCCAGCGACGTGGGGCTGCTCGAGGTCCGCGCGAAGGCTCGCCGCTTGCACAGCCAATGCGAGGGCGGCCTCGGGCTGATCATCATCGACTACCTGCAGCTGATGCGCACCGACAGCCGCTACGACAGCCGCGTGACAGCCGTCGGCGAGCTCAGCCGGGGCCTGAAGATCCTCGCTCGCGAGCTGGAGGTGCCCGTGATCGCGCTCTCGCAGCTGAGCCGCGCGGTCGAGCAGCGCCCCGACAAGCGCCCGCAGCTCTCGGACCTGCGCGAGAGCGGCAACCTCGAGCAGGACTCGGACCTCGTGATGTTCATCTACCGCGAGGACTACTACGACGAGGAGTCCGAGCGCCAGGGCGAGGCCGACCTGATCATCGCGAAGCATCGCAACGGCGCGACGAGCAAGGTCACGCTGACCTTCCAGCGTGAGTACCCGAGGTTCATGAGCTACGCGCAGCGAGACCGCTACGAAGCGGGCGCAGCCGCCGGCGCGGCGGCGATGGCGGGCGCGGACGCGGGCGATTGAGCATGGAGGAGCCTCTTGCGCGCGGCACGCGCGAGTGCCCGTTCGGGACCTGCGACGGCAGCGGCTTCGTCGTGGAGGAGTCGAGTGCCACCGCGACCGACTGCCGCTGCAGACCCGCGCGGATCGCACAGCTGCGCGCTGCGCGCCTGGAGGGCCGCGTGCCCAAGCGCTACCGCGGCGTGTCCTTCGAGCGCCCACCGGTCAGCGACATCGCGCGAACGGCTCCCGAGCAGATCAGCTCCATTCGCCGCTACGTGCGCGACATCGCGCGCAACCTCGACGTCGGCCGCGGGCTGTGGATCCAGGGCGACGTCGGCACCGGCAAGACGACGCTCGCGATGCTCGTCTCGATGGCGGCGATCGACGCGGGGCGCTCGGTCGCGATCTATTCGCTTCCGCGCCTGCTGAACCTGCTGCGCGAGGCGATGGACTCCGACGCGGGCAAGCTCGACTTCATCGACCGCTTGACGGCCGTCGATCTGCTGCACATCGACGACCTCGGCGCGGAGCACAGGACCGACTGGGTGCTCGAGCAGCTGTACTCGATCGTCAACGCCCGCTATGAGGCGGAGCGCGCGATCGTGGCGACGACCAACCTGATGCCCGACGAGCTCGACGAGCGCCTCGGCCCGCGCACAGTCTCGCGCCTGGAGGAGATATGCGGCTCAATCATCCCGCTGTACGGCGCGGACCGTCGGCGTGAATACCGCGCCGAGCCGACAGACCTCGCCGAGCGCCGCTGAGCGGCCCCTAAACTGCACTGCGCATGCCGGGAATAGTGATAGTCGGCGCCCAGTGGGGCGACGAGGGAAAGGGCAAGGTGACCGACCTGCTCGCCGAGCAGGCCGACGCGGTGGTCCGCTTCCAGGGCGGCAACAACGCCGGCCATACGATCGTGCGCGGCGATGCCGAGTGGAAGCTCCACCTGATCCCCTCCGGCATCCTGCATCCGGGCAAGCGCTGCATCATCGGCAACGGCGTGGTGATCGATCCGCGCGTGCTGATCGACGAGCTCGATTCGCTGCGCGGTCGCGGCGTGGACGTGAGCGGGCTGCGGATCTCCGCGAATGCGCACCTGATCATGCCGTATCACCTGCTGCTCGACTCGGCGGGCGAGGCGACGCTCGGCAGGCTCCAGATCGGCACGACGCGCAGGGGGATCGGGCCTTGCTACGCGGACAAGGCCGCGCGGCTGGGGATCCGCGTTCAGGACCTGCTCGACGAGAAGATCCTCAAGAAGAAGATCGTCGCGGCGATGGAGCCCAAGCGCCTGTCACTGCGTCCATTCGAGAAGGACCCCGCGCTTGACCTGCACACGATGACCGAGGAGTACCTGACCTTCGGCCACCGCCTCGAGCAGTACATCGCGGACACCTCCAAGCTGATGTGGGAGATGCTCGACGCGGGCAAGAGCGTGATCCTCGAGGGCGCGCAGGGAGCGATGCTGGACATCGACCACGGCACGTATCCGTTCGTGACCTCCTCGAACCCGCTCGCCGGCGCGGCGAGCGTCGGCGCGGGCATCGGACCGAAGGCGATCGACGAGGTGTGGGGAATCGCGAAGGCGTACACCACGCGCGTGGGCGCCGGGCCGTTCCCGAGCGAGCTGCACGGCGAGATGGGCGAGACGATCCGACGCCGCGGCGGCGAGTTCGGCACCACCACGGGACGCCCGCGGCGCACCGGCTGGCTCGACCTGGTGGCGCTCCGCTACGCGGCAAGGCTCAACACGATGACCGCGCTCGCGGTGAC
>JAXDGS010000152.1:0-55639 GCA_034664905.1 Solirubrobacteraceae bacterium
CTAGACATGCCGCGTCATCGGGGAACTCGCGCGAGAACTCCATGAGCGAGTACTGCGATTCCGACGCCTTGGAGCGCTTCGGTTCGTTGCGGTTGACCTTGGACATAGACCAAGTATCCCACAACTACTACCTACTGTCAAGGGATAATCGCCCCAAGTGGTCACATGTCAAGGGTTGTGCGCCTGCGTTTACTCCGCGCCGGCCTGCTGCTGTTCCTGCTCGCCGTCCTGCGGCTCCTCCTCCTCCTCCTCCTCCTCCTCCTCGTAGAGCGACTCGCGCGCCAACTCGCGGCCCTTCATGTCGAACAGCCTGATCTCGAGCAGGTCCTGGCGGTAGTTGTCGGGCGCGATCAGCGTGAAGCGTTCATCGATCAGCTCGCACTGGTCCACCGGCATGTCAGCGAGCTCGGCGGTCGCGATCCTGCCCGCGGCGATCATCGGACGTCCCCACACGAGCGTCATGTCCGCGACCGCGCCGAAGTGCCCGCGCCATGCGCCGATCACCTCCTCGCACAGGTCGAGTCTCCAGTCGGGGTTGCGCTCGGCGGTCTCCGCCGTGAAGTCGGCGTGCGCCGAGAGCTCGCCGGGCTCATCGTCTCCCGCAGCGGGAACGAAGCACACATAGCCGAACAGCTCATAGCCGCCCGAGGTGCGCACCGTCGCCGGCACGTAGGTGCGCCCGTGCCAGGTCCTGTCCGGATACCACACGACCTCGCCGGGCTCGCCGAGGTCCGCGGGCGGCGAGTCGATTTGCCGCGCCGCGCCGAGGAACTCGTCGCGCAGGCGCTCCTGCCAGCGCCCGTAGGGGAGCTCCTCCTGCGGGGGCTCGGCCGCGAAGCGCGGCACGAAACGTTCGACGGGGGCCATGCGACGGCCAGCCTAACCCACGGGCGCCGGCGTGAGAGCCGCTTGCGCGGGCGCGATCGCCTCACGCCTCGCGCAGCAGCGCCGCGGCGTGCTCGGGAGCCACGATGTTCAGGTTCAGCTCGGTCGCGAGCTCCAGGCCCGCGAGGTGCGTCAGGCGCGGAAGCACGTCGATGCGCCAGCAGAACTGATCCGCGCCGCGGGGCGCCGTTCGGACCCAGAGGTTCAACGGCGGGCTCGAGCCGAGGTGACGGGCAAGCCGGCGGAGGCCGTCGTGCAGGAGCGCCGCCCCCGTCGGACCGTCCTGCTCGAAGCGTGCGCGAGGGACCCTCGGCGCGAGCATCAGCTGGAAGGGAACGCGCGACGCGTATGGCGCCAGCAGCACAGCCTCCTGATCGATCGCCACGACGCGCTCGCCCAAGCGCACCTCCTCCTCGATCAGGTCCGCCAGCAGGTTCTGTCCCATCGTGCGGGTCGCATACGCGTTGAAGCGCTCGCGCTCGCGCGCGATCGCAGCGGGCACGAAGTCGAGCGCGTAGAGCTGAGCGTGCGTGTGCGGAAGCGACGCGCCCGCCTCGCGGCGCTCGTTGACGATCAGCTGCACGCATGCGCTCGCTTCGTGCGCGCGCATGCGCCTGCGCCACACCTCCATTGCCGCGAGCACCTGCTCGCACGGCAGCTCCGCCAGCGACAGCACCGGCTGGGGGCCGTTGATGATCACCTCGTGCGCGCCGCTCGCCGGCCGCGAGGCGAGCAGCGGCGGCTCCTCGTCCTCCTGCGCCGCTGCTCGCGCGCTCTGCGAAGGATCCGCGGGCGAGAGCGCCGGATACAGGTTCTCGACGACGCGCACCTTCCATCCGGGCGAGTCCGGCGCGCTCCCGTCGCTGCGCAGCGCTTCGAGCTCCGGCGGCGTCCTGTCCTCATGGCCCTCCGCGAACGGGTCGTGCTCGGCGTCGATCGGCTCGGGCGCAGAGCAGCCCGGCGCTCCGCCCGGGCGCAGCGATCGCTCGCCGGCGACAATCGTCCGGTGCCCGCTCAGCGGGTCGATGCGCAGCTCCGGCAATGCCTCAAGCGCCGAGCGCGTAGCGCCTGACGTCCCGTTCGAGCTTCGCAGCGCTCGAATATGGGCCCTGATGGATGTACTGGCGCCCGCGCGGGTCGAAGAAGACGGTGACCGGCGTGAAGCTCGAGTCGGTGATCGCCGCGCCCGCAGCGCCGCCGGGGTCGGCGTAGCTGGGATAGCTCACCGGGAATGAGCGCAGGAACGCGACGCCGTCGGCACGCGCGCTCTCGCCGGAGTCGATGCCGACGAATGCGACGCGGTGCCCGAGCGCGAGCGCGACGTGCTGAAAGGCGCCGAACTCCGCCCTGCACGGCGCGCACCAGGAAGCCCACTTGTTGACCACAACCGGCGTGCCGCGCAGCGCCGCCAGCCGCGCGCGCACCGCCGCAGCGCCCCCCGGCAGGATCTCGCCGGCCTGCGCATGCAGGGCCGCGAGCTGAGCGGGTGAGCCCGCCAGCGCGGCGCGCATCTGCGCGAGCGTCAGCTTCGACGGCGTCGTCGCGGGCGCCTTCGAGGAGCTGCCCAGCTGTATCAGGCCCACGACCAGCAGCGCCGCGAGCGCAAGCCCGCCGGCCGCGAGAGAGATGCGCGCTGTGCTCATCGCCGCTAAGGGTGGCAGATAGGGGTCCTTCAATAGCGCCGCCGGGTGGTATATCCTGGGGAGCACAGCACGGACCGGATGGCTTTCAGAGCATCCGGCAAACGGCGCCGCCGGCGCCACCTGTTCCGAGCCCCGCCGAAGCCACTCTTCGGCGGCGGCCACTCTCGAAGTCCAAAGCCTCAATGGGCGAGTCCACCTCAGTGGCCATCGCGGCCGCGACCGTTCCGAGTTCCGCCGACATCGCGCGCGCGGAGAAGCTCGTCCGCGAGCGCTTTCTGCACGACGGCGAGGACGCCGCGACCGCGCTCGCGCCCGGCAGCCCTCGCCGGCGTGCGCTCGATCAAGCGCTCGAAGAGCTCGAGGCAGACCCCAAGGCAAAGGCGCCGTCGACCGCGTGGCGCCGCGAATACTCGCTGCTGCTCGGGCTCGAGCGACTGCTCTCCGACGATGAGCCGAAGCTGGCCGACGGGACCGTGCTCTCAGCCCACCAGGTGGACGCCCTGTCGGGCACGCTCGCGGCGCTGCTCGCCGAGGCGCAGCGCACCGCGCCCAACGGCAACGGGCGCGCCGCCGCATCCGCCTCGCCCGAGCTGCTCGCCTCCGCGGACATCCTCGGTCCCGACGACGCCGAGCTCGCCGGCAACGGCTCGCAGAGCGCCGCCGTGTCCGTCGAGCAGCTCGAGCCCGACGCCGAGAGCGAGGACGACGAGGAGGAGGACGACGAGGACGACGAGGACGACGAGGAGCTCGGCCCCGTTGCACTCGCCCCGCCGGATGAGGACGAGGATGAGGAGGACGAGGAGGAGGACGAGCTCGACGATGACGCTGAGGACGAGGAGGAGCTCGCGGGCGAGCCCGAGCTCCAAGCGGAGTCAGACGATGAGCCCCGCGACTGGGTCGAGGAGGGCGAGGAGGGCGTCGCCGAGCAGCCCGAGGATCCCAACGCGGCCAAGCGCTTCTGGTTCGAGCACGCGACCGGGGCCGGCAAGACGGTCGCGGCCCTCGGCTTCGTGGCGGCATCGCAGACCGGCGGCGTGCTGATCCTCACGCACCGGCGCAACCTCGTCGACCAGTTCAACGGCGAGCTGCGCGATCGCGGCTACTCCAAGCGCATAAGCCGTCCGCTGCTGAGGGGCGAGGACTCCTCGAGAGGCCCGGTGACGGTCGAGACCTATCAGTGGTTCGTGCGCAACGCCGGCAAGATCTCCGCCGCCTACACGATCGTGATCTGCGACGAGGCGCACACCGCGCTCGGCGAGAAGACGAGCGCAGCGATCCGCAACTGGACCGGGCCGATCTTCATCGGCATGACGGCGACCGGTGCGCTGATCGCACGGCACGTGACCGACCTGTTCCCGACGCAGACGTCTCGCTTCGACCTCGCGCAGGCCGCGCGTCGCGGCGTGATCGCGCCACTGCGCTGCGTGCGCATCTCACCGGGCGTCGGCGTTCGCACGATCGCGAAGGTCCCGCTGCGCAGGGGCGAGGTGGACACCGAGTTCGATCAGGAGGAGCTCGCGAAACTGCTCGACCAGCAGCCGTTCAACGTCGCCGTCGCGAACCTCTACCGCACACGCTTCAACGGCGTTCCCGGGGTCGTCTATGCGGCGGGCGTGCGCCACGCCTACAACCTCGCCGAGGCGTTCCGCGCCGAGTCGATCAAGGCCCAGGCGGTCTCCGGCGAGACGCCCAAGCGCGAGCTCGCCGAGGTGCTCGCGCGCTACGAGCGCGGCGAGATCGACGTGCTGATCAACGCGCAGCTGCTCGCCGAGGGCTGGAACAGCCCGCGCGCGACCGTCTGCGTGCACCTCGCGCCGACCGCCTCCAAGCGCATCTATCAGCAGCGCGTCGGGCGTGTGACCCGCCGGCATCCCGGCAAGGAGGCGGGCCTCGTCGTCGACTTCGTCCACCCCGCGACCAAGCACGACGATCCCGTCGTGACGCTGCATTCGCTGCTCGACCGCGACGTCTACCGCGGCGGCGCGATCGTCGTCGGGCCGGTGCGCCGAGGCCGGGGCCGGCGGATGCGCGTCGAGCGGCGGGTGCTCCCGGTGTGCGCGGAGGAGGAGCGCCGTTTCGCCGTCTTCGAGCGCGAGCTGTGGCGCATCGCGGTCGAGAACCTCGACTACGGCGAGCAGCATGTGTGGGCGGCGCTCGCGGGCGCGCGCGTGGCGCCGAACGGCTGGCGCAGGGCGCGCGCGATGCTCCACTTCGACCGCACCGGCGAGCTCAAGAGCCGCTTTCTGGTCACCGCCGTCCAGCGCAACACCAACCCGCAGCTTCGCCTGCGCGCGCTCGCGGACCTCGCGGCGCTGCGCGATCCCGACGCGTTCGACACCGCCATTGACATCATCGGCGGCTGGTCTCGCGAGGAGCGCAAGGAGGGGACCAAGATCATGCTCCGCGCGCTGGTCGAGCGGCGCATCGGCAGGCGCGACCAGGCGAATGCCTGGATCTGGCGCCTCGCGGAGTACACGCGCGAGGTGCACGAGGAGTACGCGGTCCAGCGCTGGCCCGAGACCAAGCGCCTGCTCGGACTGCTCGTCAACTCCTCCGGCGGCGCGCATGCGCGCAACGCTCGCAGGCTGATCCACGCCGCACGCAAGCAGGACCGGCGCCTGACCGCAGCGCTGCTCGCCGCGGCCCTCGCGCACACGCCGGAGGCCGAGGAGGCGCTGCGCGGCGCGCGCACACGCCTCGGCCGAAAGCCCCCTGCGCTGGCGCGCGAGCTACTGCGCAACTTCCCCAAGCGGCGTGCGCGCAACGGCAGGCGCAGGCGCAAGGGCACCAAGGGCGGCGAGGGGCGCTCGGTCGAGTCGCGCGCAGCAGCGCTCGCCGCCTCGCGCACGGGCGGCGCCGATGCGCCGGCCGTCAAGGCGGCGGCGCCCGAGCCGCCACCGAAGCTGAGCGGCGCGCTCGGCGAGGAGGTCGACGATGAGCTGCAGCGCAACGTCCAGGAGGCGCTCGAGCGACAGGACCGAAGCAGCGAGCCGATCGCGCCCGCGCCCGAGCACTCCTAGCCCGGTCGCTCAGCCGAGCCCAACGAGGTGGACCTCGCCGGCGCTAAGCGTCGCACGGGCGCCATCCTCGAGCTCCACGATCAGCCTGCCCTCGCCGTCGATGCCGCGTGCCCTGCCGCGACGCCGCGAGCCCTCCTGCCCGGACGATCCCCACGTGAGCTCACGGTCATAGAGCGCGTCGCGAGCGCGCCACGCGTCGAGCATCGCCTCCGGCGCTTCGCGCAGGCGCAGCTCGAGCGCCTCGAGCAGCTGCTCGAGCGTCGCCTCGAGCTCCAGCGGTGAGCGCCCGAGCGTCGCTGCTGGAAGCGCGCCGTCCCCGCCGGGGTCGCCACGCAGCTCGGGCGGCAGCTGATCGAGCACGACCGCAGCGTTCAGGCCGATTCCCACGATCGCCCAGCCCTCCTGCAGGCGGCCCTCCGCCAGGATCCCCGCGAGCTTTGCCAGCGGCGGCGTGCGCGCGTGGGCTCGAGCAGGCCGCGCGACCACGATGTCGTTTGGCCACTTGATCAGCGCCGCCGGCCCCGCCACATCGCAGACCGCCACCGCCGCGATCAGCGGTAGCAGCGACGGCGGGTCGCGCAGCAGCAGCGACATCAGCACCGAGCTCCCGGCCGGCGCCGACCAGCTCCGGCCCTGGCGGCCGCGACCCGCCGTCTGCTCCTCGGCCGTGACGAGCGTCCCGTGCGGCGCGCCAACCAGCGCCAGCGCACGCGCGCGGTCGCTCGTCGAGCCCGTGCGCCGCAGGTGAACGCGTGGATGGCCGAGCGCGCTCACGCCGGGCGAAGCACCAGCTCGTCGTCTCGCCGGGCATCGAGCAGCGCGGCCGCCGAGCCGCGGTTCACGGCCAGCGCGAGCATCTGCTGCGCGTCGTCGTAGATCAGCAGCTCGCCCGCGGGAGCGTGTGCGAAGGTCGCCGCGAACAGCGCGCTGCGGATCTCGCCGCCGTGGTGCACGCTCACCGCATCGCCTTCGCGCAGGCCGAGCTCGGCGAGCTGCTTGACCTGCGCGTCGAGGATCACGTTGCCAAAGCCGTCCGCGCGCAGCACGCGCGTGAACAGCGCGCCATCGGCGACGCGCGCCGTGGGCAGCGCCAGCGGCCGCAGCTCGCTGACCGCCAGCGGATCGCCCACCGCGGACAGCCGCTCCCCGGCGGCGAGCGCCGCTGCGACCGGCGCGAAGATGTCGCGCCCGTGAAAGGTGCGCGAGACCGGCGTCAGGCGCTCGCGCGAGCAGCCGATGTCAACCGCCTCCAGCGCACCGCGAAGGCGAGCAGCCGCGGGCATGAGCAGCCCGTTGTCGGGGCCGACCAGCAGATGACCCTCCTGCGCCGTTCGGATCGCGACCGCCCGGCGGCCGTGGTCGCCGGTGGCGCCGACGTCGGGATCGACGACGGCCAGGTGGACGCCAGCGGGCAGGAACGGGATCGCCGCGCCGAGCACGCTCGCGCCGCTGCGCACGTCGTGGCGGAGGATCGCGTGCGTGAGGTCGATCACGCGCACGGTCGGAGCGCGCCTGGCGATCACCGCATGGCAGACGCCCACGAACTCGTCGAGGTAGCCGTAGTCGGAGAGGAAGGTGATGGGGCTCGGTGTGCGCACGCCGGCTCGCCTCGGCTCCCCGACGCGCACGCCACTCACCGGGCGTGTGCCTTGGAGGTCTGCGCGGCGGCGTCGCCGAGCAGCGCGTCGATGACGCCGTCGACGTCGTGCATCGCGGCCTCCACGTGCGGCTCGAGGCCGCGCTCGCGAAGCGCCGCGCTCGTGACCGGGCCGATCGAGACGATCCGCGTGGCGGGCGAGAGGGCCGCATCCCCGAGCTCTGCTGCGCCCTGCGCGCCTGGTGCCGTGCCGAGCGCGTCGAGGAAGAAGCGCACCGTCGAGGAGGACGTGAACGTGACGTAGTCGGCCGACCGCGCGAGCTCGAGCGTGCGCGTGGGGATCGGCTCGGCGAGCGTCTCATACAGGTTCAGCACGTCAACCGCGATCCCGCGCTCGCGAAGCGCGTCGGGAAGGACGTCGCGGGCCTCGCTCGCTCGCGCCACGAGCGCGCGCGTCGCCGGCACGCCGGCGAGCGCGTCCACGAGCGACTCCGCCACGAAGCGCTCGGGCACGATGTCCGCGAGGACTCCTCGCTGCGCGAGCGCGCGCGCGGTGCCGGGGCCGATCGCAGCCACGCGCGCGGAGGCGAGTGCGCGCGCATCGAGCCCAGCGGCCGCGAGGCGCTCGAAGAACGCCGTGACGCCGTTTGCGCTGGTCACGCAGATCAGGTCATACGGCGACGGGTCAAGCGGCTCGATCGGGAGCGTGTGCACGCGGATCGCCGGCGCCTGCACGACGCGCGCGCCAAGGCCCTCGAGCCTGCCCGCGAGCTGCGAGGACTGCGCACGGGCGCGCGTCACCGCCACGGTGCGCCCGAGCAGCGGCCGCTGCCGCAGCCAGGAGAGCTCATCGGCGAGCGCGCACACGGATCCGACGATCGTGATCGACGGAGCGCGCACGCCCGCGTCCTGTGCCGCCTGCGCGATCCCCTCGAGCGTCGCGCGCACGGTGCGCTGGGCGGCGAGCGTGCCGTTTTCGATCACCGCCGCCGCCTCCGAGGGGGGGCGCCCGGCCGCGATCAACGAGGCCGCGATCTGCGCCAGTCGACGAACGCCCATGTAGAAGACGAGCGTTCCCGGAAACGCAGCGAGCGCCTGCCAGTCGATCGCCGCCGTGTCCTTCTCCGGATCCTCGTGCCCCGTCACCAGCGCCACCGCGCTCGCGAGATCCCTGTGCGTCACCGGGATGCCCGCGTATGCGCCCGCGGCGAGCCCCGCCGTCACGCCCGGGACGATCTCGAACGGGATGCCCGCGTCACGGAGCGCGAGCGCCTCCTCGCCGCCGCGGCCGAACACGAACGGATCGCCTCCCTTCAGCCGCACGACCGTGCGCCCCCGCAGCGCGCGCTCGACCATCAGCGCCTCGGTCCGCTCCTGCGGCACCGACTCCGCTCCGCCCTCCTTGCCCACGAACAGGAGCTCAGCGTCCGCACGCGCACCGTCGAGAGCGCTCGCGGGAATCAGGCGGTCATACAGGATCACCTCCGCGGTCGCGATCAGCTCGAGCGCGCGCGCGGTGAGCAGACCGGGATCGCCGGGTCCGGCGCCGACGAGGTACACGCGCCCGCGAGAGGGCTCAGCGACCTGCAACGCGAGCCATCTCCTCGGCGTCGCCAAGCAGCTCATCGGCGCCGACGAGCCGCATGCGCTCGGCGAGCGCGCGCCCCAGCGCATCCGCATGCGCGGCCGCGCCCTCGAGCTCATCGCTCACCCACGCCGAACCGTCGGGCAGCCCCACCCACGCGCGCAGGCGCAGCGTCCCCTCGCCGACCGCGACCGCGTTGGCGCCGAGCGGCGTGTGGCAGCTCGCTCCGAGCTCGCGCGCCAGCGCGCGCTCCGCGGCCAGGCACGCGAACGTGGACTGGTCGGTGATCGCCGACGCCGCGGAGCGTGCCCGCTGATCGTCGTGGCGACCCTGAAGCGCGAGCACACCCTGCCCCGGAGCCGTGATGAACCGCCGCGGGTCGAGCGTCCCACCCGCCTCGGACTCACGCCCGAGCCGCTGCAGGCCGGCGCGGGCGAGCACGATCGCGTGCAGCCCCTCGCTCGGGTCGGCGAGCTTGCGCAGGCGCGTGTCGACGTTGCCGCGCAGCGCGAGCAGCTGCAGGTCCGCGCGAGCGGCGAGCAGCTGGCCCGCGCGCCTGATGCTGCTCGTGCCCACGCACGCGCCCGCCGGCAGCTGTGCGAGATCCGACGCGCCGCAGATCACGTCCTCGGCCGCGCCGCGGGCGGGCGCGCCGATCAGCTCGAGACCCTCCGCGAGCTCGCCCGGCACGTCCTTCGCGGAGTGCACGGCGATGTCGATCTCGCCGTCGCTGAGGGCCTGCTCGAGCTCGTGCACCCAACGCGACTTGTCCTCGCCCTGCGCTCCGCGGTCGCCGCTGGTCACGATCGGGATCAGCTCCCCCCCGCCGAGCAGCGCCGCGATCAGCTCTGCCTGCGCGAGCGCGAGCGCGCTGCGGCGTGTGCCGATGCGCATCAGTTCCCGCGACGGCGGCGCAGGTCGTGGACCTGGGCCATCTCCGCCGGGGGCTCCTGCCCACTCGGCTCCTCCTCGCGCAGTCCGAAGAGCTCGCGCACGACCTCGAGGCTCGCGTGGCCGTGGTCCTCGCGAAGGCTGCGCAGACGGATCGTGGGCTCGTGCAGCAGGCGGCTCATCACCGACCGCGCGATCGCCTCCACGCGCGCGAGATCGCGCGGCGAGGCGGACTCCCAGCGCGCGTCGTTCTCGCGCAGGACCTGCTCCACGAGCGCGTCGCCGTGTGCTCTCAGCGCGCTCACCGTGGGCAGCGTGTCGAGCGCGCCGAGCCAGCGCGCGAAGCGGTGGATCTCCTCCTCGACGATCTCGAGCGCCCGCGGTGTCTCCTCCGCGCGCGTGCTCAGGTTGCGCGCCACCACCGCCTGCAGGTCGTCGATGTCATACAGCGTGACGCCATCGAGCTCGCCGCACGACGGATCGATGTCGCGCGGCACCGCGATGTCGATCAGAAGCAGCGGCCGCGCCTCGCGCTGGGCCATCACGAGTTCGAGCTCGTCCCTGCCGACGATCGGATGCGGCGAGGAGGTCGAGGAGAGGACGATGTCGGTGCGCTGCAGCTGCTCGGGGAGGTCCTCCAGGCGCACCACCGTGCCGCCGAAGCGCTCGGCCAGGCCGAGCGCGCGGTCGGCGTGGCGGTTGGCGACGAACACCGTGCTTGCCCCCTTCTTGGCGAGCGCGCGTGCGGTCAGCTCGCTTGTGTCGCCAGCGCCGAGGATGACGACGTGGCGTCCGGACAGCCCGCCGAGCACGCTCAACGCGAGATCCACCGCCACCGAGGGGATGCTCACGCGGCTCGAGCCGATCTGCGTCTCCGAGCGCACGCGCTTGCCGGTGCTCAGCGCCGCCGCGAACAGGCGGTTGGAGAAGGGGCCGGTGCAGCCCGCTTCCATTGCCGCCTCATGCGCGCGCCTGACCTGCCCCTGGATCTCGGCCTCGCCGATGATCATCGACTCGAGACCCGCGGTCACGCGGTACAGATGCCGAGCCGCATCGCAGTTGCGTGGCGAGTAGATCAACTCGGCGAGCTCGGTTGGGCGGATGTCGGCACGACGCGCGAGCATCCCCAGCACGTCGGACTCGGCGCGCACCGGGTCGCCGACGACGAGGTACACCTCCATGCGGTTGCAGGTGGATATGACGACCGCCTCGCGCACCTCCGCGCTCGCCACCGCCTCGAGCGCGAACTCGCGCGCCTCGGGCTCGGACAGCGCAAGGCGCTCGCGCAACGCCACCGGAGCGGTCTTGTGCGAGATGCCGAGTGCGAGTAGCTCGCTCATCGGAGCGTCGATCCCGCCCGCTCCGCGTCGACGGGCGCCGCGGGCCGACTCTCGGAGCTCTCGAGCAGCTCGCCGAGCTCGCGCTCGATGCGGCTCAGGCGCAGCGCCATGATCGCCACATACACGAGCACCAGCGCGAACACGACGACGTACGCGCCCGCCACGTACTTGCCGGCCTCGTGCAGCGGCAGCGCCGGCAGCGCGGCGAGGGCGGCGGCTCCGATCACAGCGCCCTCCCGGCCGCTTCGGCGCCGATCGCCGCTCCAGGCGCCGTCGTGGGAGCGGCGCTGCGCGGGCGCCGTCCCTCCTGCTCGGGAGTCTCGCCGAGCACTCGCCGGCGCAGCGCGCGCACCTGCGCGCGGGTGTGCTTGGCGGTCAGCTCATACGTGCACAGGGTCGCGTACAGCAGCACGATCGCCAGCAGCGAGACCACGAACGTGAGCGCCATCGGCCCCGGCAGGTTCGATGTGCTGCCAAGCACGCGCGGATGCAGATACGCGGTCGACAGCCGCACGGCGATGAAGTTCATCGGCACGAAGGCACCCGCGGTGACCGCGAACACCGAGGCGTAGCGCGCCTGGCGCTCGGGGTCTTCGATCGCGAAGCGCAGTGGCTGATAGGTCGCGTAGAGCAGGAACACGATCAAAAACGATACGAGCGTCGGCTCGTTCCACACCCACCAGTGCCCCCAAGAGCCCTTCGCCCAGATCGAGCCCGTGATGAGCGCACCGACCGCGAATATAAGGCTCATGTGAATTGCGACGTAGGAGCGCATGTCCCAGCGCGGGTCGCGCGTGCGCAGGTGCGCGATCGCCAGGACGGCGCCGAGCACGAAGCCGCCGAGGGCCGCTATCGCCAGGGGCACGTGCACGTAGAAGATCTTCTGCAGGAAGCCCTGCTCTGCGTCCAGCGGCGCGTAGAAGAAGACGAGCGCCAGCGCAAGCGCCATCGCGGCGATGGTGGCGATGCTGAGCGGGCGCAGACGCTTCCCGTACATCGGTTTTGCCTAGTCCTCCAGCAGGAAGTCGAACAGGGCGTAGGCGATCAGCCCGAACACCAGATCATAGAGCCCAAGCGTCACCAGCCAGCGGGCCGACGGCGCGGAGTGGGCGAGCGTCAGCAGCGGCGACGTCGCACGGGCGCCGCCGATCACGATCGGCACCAGCAGCGGCAGGCCCAGCAGCGGGCCGAGCAGATCGCGCGCGCGTGTGCGCACCGCGAGCGCCGCCACCAGCGTCCCGATCGCGGCAACCCCGAGGTCGCCGAGCGCCAGCACGCCGATAAGGCCCGGCAGCGACGGTCCGAGCGAGGGCCCGAGCAGCAGCAGCGCGAAGGCCGGCACCGCCACGAGCTCGAGCGCTATCAGGTAGCACAGCAGCGTCGCCATCTTCGCGAGCAGCATCGCGGTGGCATCGACGGGCGCGAGCATGAAGCCGTCGAAGCCGCCCTGCTCGGCGTCGGCGACGAACAGCCGGTTGACGCCGAGGATCGCCGCGAACAGCAGCGTCACCCACAGCACGCCGGCGCCGAGGTCCCCTTCGACGCTGCCGCGGTTGAGCGCGAAATGGAACACGACGAACGTGGTCACCGCGAACAGCGACATCGCCGGAACCGACTCGAGCGTGCGCAGCTCGACGAGCAGCTCCTTGCGCAACAGCGCCGCGACCGTCCCCCTCACCTGTAGAGCTCCGAGATCTCCGGTGCGCCGACCTCGCCGGCCCTGCGCAGAAGCCCCTGGCGCCCCGCGCGCAGCCCGAGCACGACGTCCGCTTCCGCGAGCCCGCCGGCCGGGTCGTGGCTGCAGATCACGCGCGTGCGGCCCGCGCCGGCGCCGATCAGCGGTGCGACGAGCTCCACCGCTGCCGGGTCGAGGTTCGAGTAAGGCTCGTCGAGCAGCAGCAGCTCGGGATCGTGAAGCACCGCGCGCGCCACCGCGACGCGCTGAACCATGCCGCGCGAGAGCGTGCGCAGCGGCTCGCGCGCGCGCGCTTGCATCTGCACCGCGTCGATCAGCTCGCTCACGCGCGCCTCGCCCACGCCGTGCAGGCGCGCGTGGAAGCGCAGGTTCTCGCGCGCGCTCAGCTCCCGGTAGAGCAGCGGCTCGTGCGCGAGCAGGCCCACGTGTCCGCGCACCGCCCACGCCTGCTGCGGCAGGCTGCGCCCGAGCACGCACACGCGCCCGGCGTGCGGGCGCAGCAACGTCGCGAGCACCCGCAACAGCGTCGTCTTGCCCGCGCCATTGGGCCCGAACACGACGAGCGTGCGGCCCTGCTCGAGCTCGAGCGAGACGTCGCTCAGCGCCTGGCGTTCACCGTAGTGTCGAGCGAGCCCCTCGAGCTCGAGCGCGGGCACCCCGGACTCTCTAGCGGAGCAGCGCGTGCGCGCTCTGCGCCTGGGCGATCAGCTCGCGCACCGCCTGCTCATCGCCTTCGCGCAGCAGCTCGACCGGATCGGGCTCGCCACCGACGATCCCCTCGAAGAACTCCTTGCGATCCTGGTAGGTCGCGAGCGTGCCCTTCGCCCATCCGCGCACCTCGTTGAGCATCACCGCGAGTCGTGCATACGGCTCGCCGAACTGGCCCTCGATCTCATGCTTGATGCGCTTTGCGAGCGCGGGCGAGGCGCCCGCGGTGGAGATCGCGATCGCGAGCGGACCGGTGCGCACGATCGCGGGCAGGATGAAGTTGCACAGGGGCGGGACGTCGACCACGTTGACGAGCATCGCCCGTCGCTCCGCGTCCTCGAACACCGCGATGTTCACGTCGGTGTCGTCGCTCGCCGCGATCACGAGGAACGCGCCGTCGAGATCCGCCGGTCCGTCGTATGCGCGCTGCTCCCAGCGGATCGAGCCCTCGTGCGCGCACTCCTGTAGCGCGGGATGCGCCTCGGGCGCGATCAGCGTCACGGCGCCGTCGCACGCGAGCAGGCCCTCGACCTTCTCGAGCCCCACCTCGCCGCCGCCGACGACAACGCAGCGGCGGCCGCTCAATTTCAGGCAGGCGATGTAGAAGGGGGTCTCGAGCATGCCCTGAACGCAGCTCTGATCGCAGATTCCCCTGCGTAGCTGGCAGACGCACTCCTTGCCTGCGTAGGCCTGGGCGGGCATGGCTCAAGCGTAGCTGCATGCAGCGCCGCCGGCGGGTGGCTTAGCCCCTGCCGAGGCCCCTTCCTAGGGCGCGCGCACCGACGCGCGCGATCGCCAGCGCGCCCTGACGCCAGGCGCGCTCGCGGTCGGACTCGCGCTCCGAGCGCAGCTTCGCGACCGCGCGCGCGGCGTGCGCACTCGCGTGATCATGCGGTCCCCACCACAGCCCGCGCATCGCCGGCGGATCCCACGTGATCAGCTTTTCCTGCGCGCACGCCCGCAGGCCGGCCTCGCCGAGCGTGCGCCCCAGCCCGCCGCCCGCGGCCGCGCCCCACGGCCCTCGCGAGACGAGCGGGCCGGGAAGGTGGTCGTTGAGCCACACCATCCCCGCCCACAGCTCGCGGGCGATGCGCAGGCCCTGGTAGCGGTCAGCCGTCCACACCGACGCGGCGAGGCCATACTCGGCGTCGTTGGCCAGGGCGATCGCCTCGTCCACCGAGTCGACCGCCACCAGCGTCAGTATCGGGCCACCGATCGGCTCGTGCATGATCCGCATCGCGCGCGTCACTCCCGTCAGGACGGCCGGTGCGCAGAAGACGCCGCGCGCACAACCCGGCGGGTCCACGGGCCCGCCGCAGTGAAGTCGCGCGCCGCCCGCGACGGCGTCCTCGAGCAGCGCCTGGACATGCTCGCAGCGGCGCGTAGAGGCGAGCGGCCCGACCTCGACCCGCGAATCCGCCGGGTCACCGACCCTCAGCGCGCGGGCTGCATCGACCAGGCTCGTGAGGAAGCGATCTCCTACCTCGCGCGCGACGTACACGCGCTCGATCGAGCCGCGCGCCTGCCCCGCGCCCGCGCAGAAGCCCGCCCACACCGCACCCGCCACCGCGCGCTGCAGGTGCGCGTCGGCGAGCACGAGCATCGGGTCCTTGCCGCCGAGCTCCACCGTCACCTCCTTCTCGCGCGAGACGCATTCGCGTGCCACCAGGCGACCGATCGAGGGCGAGCCGGTGAACAGGATCTTGTGCACCGGCGATCGCGCGAGCGCGACGCCGACGTCGGCTTCGCCGTGCGCGATCTGCACGAGCCCCTCGGGCAGGCCGGCGCGGCCGACCACGCGCCCGACGCAGGTGGCGGCGAGGCTCGCCCGCGCAGCCGGCTTGAACGCGACGCCGTTGCCCGCAAGCAGCGCTCCCGCGATCTGCCCGAGCGGCTGCGCGAAGGGCGCGCTGCCCGCGCCGATCACGCCGACCACGCCATACGGCTCGTACGCGATCCGCGCGCGCTTGCCGATGGACATGGAGCGGCTAACCCGCACGCGCCGGCCGCCAAGCACCTCCGCGCCGTCCTCCGCGATCCAGATCAGCGCGTCGATCGCCGCGAGCAGCTCGAGCGTCGCAACGTCGCCGCGCGAGCGCCCGCCCTCGCGCGCCAGGCAGTCCTGGAGCTCGTCGAAGTCGTCGATCACCGCCTGCGCCATCAGGCGCATGTAGCGCGCGCGGTCCTGCACGCGCAGCAGCGCCCACAGCGGCTGCACTTTCGCGGCCTCCGCGATCGCCGCGCCGATCTGCCCGGGGGCGGTCGCCGGAACGCTTGCAAGGACCTCGCCGGTTGCGGGGTTGCGCGAGCTCAGCTCGCGTGCCGCGCTGGTCTCGCTCACCGGGTGGCTCACCGCTCGCGATTATCGCGCCTGGCGAGCACTGCGGATCTCCTGCAGGCGCTGGGCGAGCTGCGCCTCGGCCTCGTCCGGCTCATAGAAGCGTGCGCCGACGACCCCCTCCGGCGCGAGCTCCTGCGCCGAGAGGTGGCCGGGCTGGGAATGCGGGTTCTCATAGGAGCCCCTGTCCTGCCCGGGCCGCGGTCCCGACCGCAGCCACGTGGGCGCCGGCGCGGCGCCGTGCTCGCGGACATGACGCTCGGCCGCCGAGAGCGCGCGTGAAGCTGCGTTGGACTTCGGCGCGAGCGCCAGGTAGATCGCAGCCTGCGCGAGCGCGTAGCGCGCCTCGGGAAGCCCCACGTGCTCGACGGCCGCGGCTGCGGCGGTCGCGATCGAGAGGGCGGCGGGGTCGGCGTTGCCGATGTCCTCGGAGGCGAGGATCACCATGCGCCGCACGATGAAGCGCGGGTCCTCGCCGCCCTCGAGCATCACCGCCAGGTAGTACAGCGACGCGTCGGGGTCCGAGCCGCGCGTAGCCTTGATCCAGGCCGATATGTAGTCGTAGTGACGGTCGCCCTTCTTGTCGTAGAGGATCGCCCGTCGCTGCAGTGCGTCGGCTGCGCGCTCGAGCGAGACGCTCTCCTCGGAAAGCTCGCGCGCGGTCTCATCCGCGAGCTCGAGCGCGTTCAGCGCGGTGCGCGCGTCGCCTTCGCTGCGCGCCGCGAGGAAGTCGAGCGCGGGCTCCTCGAGCGGGGTCGCGGTGCCCGCCGCGCGGAGCAGCAGCGTCCGCAGCTCCTCCTCGGAGAGCGCGTGAAGCGCGTATACGCGCAGCCGTGAGAGCAGGGCGCCGTTGACCTCGAACGCGGGGTTCTCGGTGGTCGCGCCTATCAGCGTGATCACGCCCTCCTCGACCGCGCCGAGCAGCGCGTCCTGCTGAGCCTTGTTGAAGCGATGGATCTCATCGAGTAACAGGACCGTCTCGCCTGTCCCGGTCTCACGGCGGTGGACCGCGCGCGCGATCACCTCGCGCACCTCCGCACGCCCCGCCGAGACCGCGCTCAGCTCCTCGAACGCCGCCTGCGAGCGCTCGGCCACGATTCGCGCAAGCGTCGTCTTGCCCGAGCCGGGAGGGCCGTAGAGCACCATCGAGTGCGGGCGTCCCTGCTCGATCGCGGTGCGCAGCGCCGAGCGCTCGCCGAGCAGGTGTGCCTGCCCGACGAACTCCTCGAGCGTGCGCGGGCGCACGCGCGCCGCCAGCGGGCGCCTATCCTGATCTGGATCGGCGTCGAACAACGTGTCCATCCCGGTCGCAGTATCGCGCGACGGCGGTAGATTCCGAATAACTGCCGCCAAATCGGGGCAATGACGTATGTGGGCTGCTCGGAAGGTTGGCCAGCAGGGGATGTCGAACTGGTACGCCGGTGTATATGTGTAGGCGACAGCCTGTTGTTGAACGGGAGATCCCACTGATATGAGCACCGGCGCCATCGAGCTGCGCCCGGGCGGAGCAGCGGGCTTCGAGATCCTGGGCGCCGACGCAGGTATCGCCGCGCGATCGCCGTTGCAGCTGTTCTGGCGGCGACTTCGCAGGAACCGGATCGCGATGGTCTCACTGGCGTTCGTCGTGTTGCTCGTGATCGTCGCGATCGCGGCGCCGCTAATCGTGAAAATCCTGGGTCTGCCCGGCCCATATGTCCAGAACCTCAACCTGACCGACGAATTCGGCAGCCCGATCGGCCCGAGCGCCGGCCATCCGTTCGGCGTCGACCAGCTTGGCCACGACGTGATGTCGCGCGTCATCTATGGCACGCGGGTGTCGCTCGAGGTGGGCATCGTCGGTACCGCGATCGCCACGGTGATCGGCTTGTCGTTGGGCATCGTGGCCGGTTACTACCGCGGCTGGATGGACACGCTGCTGTCGCGGACCGTCGACGTCGTGCTCTCGATCCCGGTGCTGCTGCTGGGCCTTGGCATCGGCGCAGCGTGCGCCGTTCGCGGCTGCGTCGGTGGGCTCATCTCGCCGGGTACGAGCGTGATCATCTTCCTGATCGCGCTGGTCAACTGGACCTACATCTTCCGCATCGTGCGCGGGCTCGTGCTGTCGCTGCGCGAGCGCGAGTTCGTGGATGCCTCGCGCGCCCTGGGTGCCTCGAACGCGAGGATCATGTTCCGCGAGATACTGCCCAACCTCGTCGCCCCGGTGATCGTCTACGCGACGCTGCTGATCCCGCTGAACATCCTGCTCGAGGCCTCGCTCTCGTTCCTCGGGGTCGGAGTGCGCCCGCCGACAGCCAGCTGGGGGCAGATGATCGCCGCCGCGACCCCGATCTTCAACACAGCCTGGTGGTACATGACCTTCCCCGGCCTCGCGCTGCTGTTCACGGTGCTGTCCTTCAACCTGCTGGGCGATGGCCTGCGCGATGCCCTCAACCCGCGAACGGCCCGGTGATCAGCCGGTGCCGCCAAATGACAACCAAAGGAGGCGTCCCAATGCGGTCGCTTAGAACGATTGTGGCGGCCGCGGCCGCGGGGGCGCTCCTGCTTGCCCTGGCCGCATGCGGCTCCAGCAGCAACTCGAACAAGAGCGCGAGTGTCAACAACGGCTCCTCGATACCCGCCGGGGTCCAGACGCCGGCAACCGAGTCGCTCACTGGCGGCAAAAAGGGCGGCGTCCTGAACGACCTCCAGAACGAGGACTTCGAACACCTCGACCCGGGCCAGTCCTACTTCCAGATCGACTATGAGATCACCTCGGCAACGCAGCGGAGCATCTACAGCTACAAGCCGAACACGTTCTCGACGGTGACGCCCGACATGGCCGAAGCGCCGCCGCAGCTCTCCGAAGGAAACAAGGTGATCACGATCAAGATCCGCAAGGGCGTGCATTTCAGCCCGCCGGTCAACCGCGAAGTGACCGCCGCCGACGAGGTCTACGCGATCGATCGCGCGGCCAACCCGAACGTCGCCAACCCGTACTACCTGGGCTACCTGTCATCGATCGAAGGCATGAAGACCGCCAAAGGCGGACCCGTTCCAGGCGTCAAGGCGCTCGACAAGTACACGCTGCAGCTGAAACTGACCGAACCGGAGGCGCCGATCGTGGTGGGCTCGATGGTGCTGCCCTACAGCGCGCCCGTGCCGGAAGAGTACGCGAAGAAGTTCGACGCCAAGAAACCGAGCGAATACGTCAACTACATGGTCGCCACCGGCCCCTACATGCTCAAGGCCGACAGCTCGGGCAAGATCCTCGGCACCGGCTACCAGCCGGGCAAGTCGCTGACGCTCGTGCGCAACCCGAACTGGAACGCGAGCACGGACTACCGTCCCGCCTACCTGGACCAGATCAACATCGCGATCGGCGGGGACACGAACGTGATCGGCCGCCAGGTCCTGGAAGGCAGCCACATGACGCAGTCCGACGCGCCGGCAGCTCCGATCCTGAAGCTTGCCGACCAGCAGCACCGCAGCCAGCTGGCGATCTCCGCAGGCGGCGGCGCGGGCGACCGCTACATCGCTGTGAACAACACCGATGGGCCGTTCAAGAACGTCAACCTGCGCAAGGCGCTGTGGGCGGGCACCAATCGCGAAGCACTCGACAAGCTGCGCGGCGGGAAACTCGTGTCAGACGTGATGACACACTTCCTGTGGAACGGCATCGCCGGGTTCGAAGAAGCCGGTGGCTTCGCGGGGCCGAAGTTCGATTACAACGAACACCCGCAGGGCGACATGGCGGTCGCGGAAAAGTACATGAAGCTCGCCGGTTACCCGAGCGGCAAATACACCGGCTCGGAAACGCTTCAGATCGTCGGCAGCTCCGAGCCGCCGGCGAACAACGTCGCCGAAGCGGTTAACCAGACGCTGAAATCGCTCGGCTTCAAGACGAGGCTGACGCTGGTCGAGCACACCGTCATGTACTCGAAGTACTGCGGCGTTGTCTCCGAAAAGATCGACGTCTGCCCGAGCGTCGGCTGGGTGCCCGACTTCGGTGACCCCCAGGCGGTGCTGGACGTGCCATTCAACGGCAACCTGATCGCCAAGAACGGCACCAACTCCAACTGGGGTCTCGTCAACCACCCGAAGATCAACGCGGCGATGGAAGCTGCCTCGAAGGTGGTCGGTGAGCAGGCCCGCGGTGAAGCGTGGGCGAAGGTCGACCGCGAATTGGTCGAAGAAGCGGTCGTGATCCCCTACCAGTGGGCCAAGGAAGCCTACATCGAGTCCAAGGACGTCGCGGGCGTGCAGGAGTTCTGGAACTCGGGCGCCTGGGACTACTCGTTCACGTCGCTGAAGTAGTCGCAGCAGAGCGGCCGAGGGGGTGGGTCACCGCCCCGCCCCCTCGGCGCAGCTTCCCTATCGACAGCGGACGCACAGCTCGTGGAGCTGCGCACAGAACCAGAGGCCAGGCGATGCCGAGCGACAGACCATGACGCGTTACATCATCCGGCGCCTGCTATGGGGCGTCGTGCTGCTGATCATCGTCGTGGCGCTGCTGTTCGTGATGTTCCGCGTGCTGCCCACAGCCGACCCCGCGAAGCTCAGGGCCGGGCGCCTGCAGAGCCCCAAGATCATCGCCGAGATCCGCCACACGTACGGGCTTGACAAATCGCTGGCGGCGCAGTTCTGGCTGTACCTGAAGAACCTCATCCTGCACTTCGACCTGGGCTTCAGTTTCTACAGCGGCGCGCCGGTCAAGGAACTGATCTTCAACCGCTTGCCGCCGACGCTGTCGCTCGTGATGGGCGGAGCCATCGTGTGGGTCGTCACGGGCGTTGGCGTGGGGATCGTGTCCGCCCGGCGCGCCGGTTCGCGCCTGGATCGCGCGAGCATGGGCAGCGCGCTGGTGCTCGTGTCGGCCCCCGAATACTGGCTCGGCCTGATCATCCTGTACGTGTTCGCGTCGGACATCGGGCAGGTGCGGATCTTCCCGGGTGCCGGCAGCTACGCCGGGCTAACGAGCGAACCCGTCAAATGGTTTGAGTCGCTGATCCTGCCGTGGCTGGTCGTCGCGGCGGGGACGGCGGCGATCTACGCCCGGCTGATCCGCGGCAGCCTGATCGAGACAATGGGCGAGGACTACATCCGCACGGCGCGCGCCAAGGGCCTGTCTGAGCGCCGCGTCGTACTGCGCCACGGGCTGCGCTCGGCGATCAATCCGATCGTCACGATCCTCGGGCTCGACATCGGCGTGCTGCTGGGCAGCTCGGTGCTCGTGGAAACCGTCTTCAACATTCCCGGGATCGGCCGGCTCAACTACACCGCGATCACCCACGCCGACTTCCCGATCGTCGAGGGAACGGTGCTCGTGGCCGCCCTGTTCATCATCGTCGCCAACATCATCGTGGACATCGCCTACGCCTTCCTGGACCCGCGGGTGCGCTACTCATGAGCACCGCCGAGGCGCTTCTGCGCGTGGAGGATCTGCGGGTCGAGTTCTTCACCGAGGACGGCGTCGTTCACGCGGTCGACGGGATCAGCTACGAGGTCGATCGCGGGCGCACGCTGGGCATCGTCGGCGAGTCGGGCTCGGGCAAGACCGTCTCCTCGCTGACGACGCTCGGGCTCACGCGCAGCCAGGGCGCGCGCGTGTCCGGGCGGATCCTGTTCGAGGGCCGCGACCTGGTCGCGCTCTCGGAAGCCGAGCTGCGGGCGATCAGGGGCAACGACATTGCCATGATCTTCCAGGACCCGCTGTCCTCGCTGCACCCGTTCTTCAAGGTCGGCGTGCAGCTGATCGAGGCGCTACGCGTGCACCGCGACATCTCCAAGGCGCAGGCACGCGCACGGGCGGTCGAACTGCTCGAGCTCGTCGGCATCCCCGACCCCGCGAGTCGCGTCGACGCCTATCCGCATGAGTTCTCCGGCGGCATGCGCCAGCGCGCGATGATCGCGATGGCGCTGTCGAACGAGCCGAAGCTGCTGATCGCCGACGAGCCGACGACCGCGCTCGACGTGACCGTGCAGGCGCAGATCCTCGCGCTGCTCGAACGCCTGCAACGCGAGCTCGGGATGGCGATCGTGATGATCACGCACGACCTCGGCGTGGTCGCGGAGATGGCTGACGACATCGCGGTGATGTACGCGGGACGGATCGTCGAGAGGGCATCCGCCGCGAATCTGTTCGACGGACCCGAGCACCCGTACACCTGGGGTCTGTTGAAGTCGATTCCTGCGCTTGGCCGCTCCCGCGAGGAGGATCTCGTGCCGATCCCCGGCATGCCGCCGAGCCTGATCCAGCGGCCGTCGGGCTGCCACTTCCATCCGCGCTGTCCGTACGCGCAGCCCTCACACGCGCAGATCGACCCGCAGCTGGACCCGGTGGCAGATCGGCCCGGTCATCACGTCGCGTGCCTGCTCGAGGTCGACACGCGCCGGCGCCTTTGGGCGCAGCTGCGTGCCGGACAACTCCCCGAGCAGGCGCTTGCCGCGGTCGGCGTGCCCCCGGAGCAGGAGCCGGTGTGAGCGCGCGCGGGGATGATGCTGCACCCCTGGGTGGCGCTTCCGGAGCCGGTCTGCCCGCGTCCGATGCGCCGCCCAGCCCGGCGGCGAGGGCGGACGGTGATGCGCTCGTGCGGGTGCGCAACCTGGTCAAGCACTTCCCGCTCACACGCGGGATCATCATGCAGAAGAAGATCGGCGCGGTGCACGCGGTCGACGGGGTGGACTTCGATATCCAGCGCGGCGAGACGCTGGGCCTGGTGGGAGAGACGGGCTGCGGCAAGAGCACCACGGCACGGCTGATCATGCGCCTGCTCGACGCGACCGCGGGCGAGATCCGCTTCGACGGCCAGGACATCACGCACCTCAAGGGGGCGAAGCTGAAGGCGATGCGGCGCGAGTTGCAGATGATCTTCCAGGACCCCTACTCCTCGCTGAACCCGCGCAAGACGATCGGCTCGATCATCGCCGAGCCTTTCGCGATCCACGGCCTCGAGGAGGGCAAGGTCGTGCGCAGGCGCGCGGTCCAGAATCTGATGGAGCTCGTAGGGCTCAACCCCGAGCACTACAACCGCTATCCGCACGAGTTCTCCGGTGGGCAGCGACAGCGGATCGGCGTCGCGCGCGCGCTCGCCCTGAAGCCGAAGCTGCTGATCGCCGACGAGCCGGTCTCAGCGCTCGACGTCTCGATCCGGGCGCAGGTGCTCAACCTGCTCCGCGATATGCAGCGCGAGTTCGGGCTGACGCTCGTGTTCATCGCGCACGACCTGTCGGTCGTGCAACACATGTGCGACCGGGTGGCGGTCATGTATCTCGGCAAGATCGTCGAGATCGGCCCCGGCGAGAGCATCTACGGCTTCCCGCGCCACCCCTACACGGGAGCGCTGATGGCGGCGGTGCCGGTGCCCGACCCCTCGCGCCACGGCGGCGCGCGGCGCCTGTTGACCGGCGACGTGCCGAGCCCCGCCAACCCGCCATCCGCATGCCGGTTCCACACGCGCTGCGAGAAGGCGCAGCCGCTGTGCTCGCAGGAGGAGCCGCCGCTCGAGGACAAGGGCACGGGCGGGCTCGCGGCATGCCACTACCCCCTCAGCCGCGAGGAGCTCGTCGCGATGGGCGTACGATCCGCGGGATGAGCGCGGATCAGCAGGCCGAGGCGCAGGAGCTGCTCGGCCGCCTGATCCGCTTCAACACCGTGAACCCGCCGGGCAACGAGGCTCCGGCGCAGGCCTACCTGGCGGATCACCTCGAGCAGGCGGGCTTCCACTGCGAGCTGCTGGAGGCCGAGCCGGGCCGCCCGAACCTGGTCGCTCGGCTCGCGCCCGCCGGCGCCGGGCGGGCCGCGGACGGGCCGACGCTCTGCTACCTCGGCCACGTGGACACGGTGCTCGCCAATCCCGAGGAGTGGTCGCACGACCCGTGGTCGGGAGCGCTCGCGGACGGCTTTCTGTGGGGGCGGGGGGCGCTCGACATGAAGTCGCAGGTCGCCGCGGAGGTGGCGGCCGCGGCCTCGCTCGCGCGCTCCGGCTGGCGCCCAGCACGCGGCGAGCTGCTGGTGGTGGCGGTGGTCGATGAGGAGACCGGCGGATCGCTCGGCGCGCAATGGCTCACCGAGACGCATCCGGAGAAGGTGCGCTGCGACATGCTCATCAACGAGGGCGGCGGCGCGGTCTTCGAGTACGCCGGGAGGCGCTGCTACGGCGTCTGCTGCGCGGAGAAGGGGGTGTTCCGTTTCACGCTGAGCACCGACGGGGTCGCCGGGCACGCCTCGATGCCGGGCATGGGGCAGAACGCGCTGCTGAAGATGGGTCCCGTGCTCGAGCGCTTCGCCGCGCGCCAGCCGTCATACACGCTGACCGCTGAGCCGCGAGCGTTTCTTCGTGGCATCGGCGAGGACCCCGAGGATCCGCACGGGTCGATCGCGCGCCTGCGGGCCGCCGACCCGGGGCTGGCGATCGCGTTCGAGCCGATGCTCGGAGTCACGTTCGCGCCGACGCGCATCAGCGCCTCGGAGAAGATCAACGTGATCCCCAGCCGCGCGGAGCTGAAGGTCGACTGCCGCGTGCCCCCCGGCCTCGGCGAGCACGAGGTGCGGGAGGGCATCGCCGAGGTGCTCGGCGAGGAAGCCGACGGCGGCTGGCACATCGAGTTCAGCGAGCGCGTCGTCGGCAACCGCTCGCCCGGCGAGTCGGCGCTGATGAGCGCGCTCGCGGCCTGGATCGCCGAGCGGGACTCCGGCGCGGAGCTCGTCCCGGTGATCCTTCCCGGCTTCACCGACTCGCGCCATTTCCGCACCGCGTTTCCCGAGTGCGTCGCGTACGGCTTCTTCCCGATGCGCCATCAGTCGCTGCTGCAGGCGGCACCGCTGATCCACGCTGCGGATGAGCGCATCGACGTGCGCGACCTCGCATTCGCGACGGAGATGTTCCGCGATCTGGCGCGGCGCATGCTCGGGTGAGCGTGCTCAGCCCTCGACACGCGCACCTCCAGGCCCCATAATCGAGGGGCGATGCCATGGATGGTTAAGCGGAGAGGGTGGGCGTGAGCGCGACGGCGGTAGCGACTCCACCACGGGAAGGCGCCACGAGCGCCTCGAGTACCCACGCGCCCGCAAAGCACGCCAGCTCACAGGCGGGTGGCTCGCACGCTAAGGGATCGCGAGCGACGCCGGTACCTGCGGCGCCCGTGCACACGCGCGTCGTGACCCAGCCGAGCGCACCCGGACCGTCGTTCGTGCAGGAACTGCAGACCGCCGCATACAACTGGTCGCCGGTGGTGATGATCGTCTTCTTCCTCGCGCTCATCTTCCTGATGTGGCGCACGCTGAAGGTGATGCCGCGGATCAAGCCGCAGCGGATAAAGCCCGCGTCCAACCAGGCTGTCACGTTCCTTGACATCGCCGGCGTCGATGACGCCAAGGCGGAGCTTCAGGAGATCGTCGAGTTCCTGCGCGACCCCAGGGAGTTCGCGAAGCTCGGCGCGAAAGTTCCCAAGGGGATCCTCCTGCACGGGCCGCCCGGCACCGGCAAGACGCTGCTCGCGAAGGCCGTCGCGAACGAGTCCGGAGCGCAGTTCTTCGCCCAGTCGGCGGCGTCGTTCGTGGAGATGTTCGCGGGCCTCGGCGCGGCGCGGATCCGTCGCCTGTTCGCGGTGGCGCGCAAGCACGAACCGGCGATCATCTTCATCGACGAGCTCGACGCGGTCGGCGGTCGCCGCGGCTCGGACTTCTCGGGCGAGAAGGACCAGACGCTCAACCAGCTGCTGGTCGAGATGGACGGCTTCGACTCAAGCGGCCGGGTCGTCGTGATCGCCGCGTCGAACCTGCTCGAGAAGCTCGACCCCGCGCTGCTGCGTCCCGGGCGCTTCGATCGCCAGGTGTTCGTCGTCCCGCCGGACGTGCGCGGCCGCCTGGGCGTGCTGCAGGTGCACACGCGCGACAAGCCCCTGGACGACGTGGATCTCGGGCTGGTGGCGCAACAGACCAGCGGGCTGACCGGAGCGGACCTCGCGAACATCTGCAACGAGGCGGCGATCTTCGCGACCAGGCGCGGCGGCACGGCGATCACGCCGATGGACTTCGACTCGGCGATCGAGCGCGTTATCGCGGGCGTGCAGTCAAAGCGCGTGCTCAACGAGCACGAGAAGCGCGTCGTCGCCTTCCACGAGGCCGGCCATGCGCTGTGCGGAGAGCTGCTGCCGTCGGTCGACCGCGTGCATCGGATCTCGATCGTCCCGCGCGGTCGCGCGCTCGGCTACACGATGAACCTGCCCGACGAGGACCGCTACCTGAAGACGCGCGAGGAGCTGCTCGACTACATGACGGTCCTGCTGGGCGGGCGCGTTTCCGAGCAGGTCGTCTTCGGCGCGATCACGACCGGTGCCTCCGACGACCTCAAGCGCGTCGCCGAGATCGCACACACGATGGTCCACGACTTCGCGATGGGCACAGCCGGCGTCGGCCGCTCGCCCGACGGCGACGTGCGGCTGTCGGAGACGACGCTGCGGATTCGCGACGAGGAGCGCCAGGATCTGATCGAGGAAGCCAGGCGCGCTGCGCAGAGGCTGATCGTCTCCCACCGCGCCAAGCTGGACGAGCTCGCCCACGAGCTGCTGGAGCGCGAGGTGCTCGAGCGCGACGCGCTCGAGCGGATCATGGAGGGCGTGCCCCGCCTGGAGCGCGCGCCCGGCGTCGGGCTGCGCGTGGTGGCTGCCAAGCCCCACACGACGTAGCGCCACGGCCGGCACGATTTCTCGCGAGCCTGGCGGACGCGCACCGCTGCGTCTATAGACTGCGGCGGGTGTTCAGCCGGATCGACCACATCGGCGTGGCAGTCGAGGAGATAGAGCCCGCGCTGGCGCTCTATCGCGACCGGTTCGAGCTGGAGCTCGCCCACCGCGAGGTCGTCGAGGAGCAGGGCGTCGAGGCCGTGCTGCTGGACGTGGGCGACGGTCACGTCGAGCTGCTCGCACCGCTTTCGCCGGACACGCCCGTGGGCCGGTTTCTCGCGCGGCAGGGACCGGGGCTCCATCACGTCGCCTATCAGGTCAGCGACATCGACTCGACGCTGGAGGCACTCCGCGACGCGGGCCTCGAGCTGATCGATCAGCAGGCGCGAGTCGGCATCCGCGGCTCGCGCGTCGCGTTCATGCACCCGCGGGCGACCGCTGGGGTGCTCACCGAGATCGTCGAGCCGGCGGGCGAGGCGGGGAGTCACTGATGGCCCAGACCGCACACCGCATCAGCATCGGCTTTCAGGGCGGGCAGGTGATGGGGCTGCGCGTCAGCGCCGAGCAGCTGGCCCGGCTCAACAAGGCGCTCGGCGGCGAGGGCTGGCACGAGATCGACAGCGAGGAGGGCCCGGTGCGGCTCAACCTCGGCCAGGTCGCATATGTTCGCGCCGACAGCGAAGAGCTGCGCGTCGGCTTCAGCGCCTAGAGGGTTGCGCTCGCTCGACGAGCAGCTGCTCCGCCTTGCGCGCACGCGCGGGCACTCGGTGGGGCGCGAGCGCGCTGTCGCCGGCTTCTCGCGCCTCGGCGAGCACGGCGGCGTGTGGCTTGCGACCGGCGCGTTCGGGCAGGCGCTCGACGCACCCCGGCGCGCGGCGTGGCGGCGCGCGACCGCGGCGGTCGCCGGCGCGTACGTACTCAACCTGTTGATCAAGCTGCTTGTCCGCCGCCCGCGGCCGCGCCTGCCGGGCTTGGCGCCGCTGACGGCCACGCCCACGCAGCTGAGCTTTCCGAGCGCGCACGCCTCGACGTCATTCGCCGGTGCGCTCTGCTACTCGCGCCTGGGGCTGCCGCGCGCGCCGCTCTATGCACTCGCAACGACGCTCTCGCTCTCTCGCGTCTACCTCGGACTGCACTACCCCTCGGATACGCTCGCGGGCGCGATCCTCGGCACTGCGGTCGCGCGCGGCAGCTGCGGAAGCGAGCAGCGCGGGACGCGCTCGCCGTGAGCACGCGGATCGGCATCGTGGGGATGCCCAACGCCGGCAAGTCCTCGCTGTTCAACGCGCTCACGAAAGCAGGCGCGGAGGCGGCCAACTATCCGTTCACGACGATCGAGCCGAACGTCGCGGTGGTGCCCGTGCGCGACGAGCGACTGGTGCTCGTCGCCGGCATCGTCGGCTGCTCGGAGATCGTGTGGGACACGATCGACTTTCACGACATCGCCGGGCTTGTCGCGGGCGCGCACCAGGGCGAGGGGCTCGGCAACCGCTTCCTCGCGAACATCCGCGAGACCGATGCGCTGGTGCATGTCGTGCGCACGCACGGCGACGACGGAGTCGTGCATCCCGAGGGCAGCGTCGATCCGCTGCGCGACATCGAGACGGTCGAGACCGAGCTGGTGCTCGCCGACCTCGAGCAGGCCGAGCGCCGCGTCGAGCGCGTCGCGAAGCAGGCGAGGGGCGGAGAGCGCGCGGCGCTGGCGGAGGAGCGGTGGCTGCGCACGGTCATCGACGCCCTCGGCGAGGGTCGCCCGGTGCGCGGCGTGCCCGTGCCCGAGGAGGCGCCGCGTGCGGCGCGCGAGCTCGGCTCGCTGACTGCTAAGCCGGTGCTGTTCGTCGCGAACGTCGACGAGGGCACTGACGAGATCCCGCCGGCCATCGCCACGCACGCGCGCGAGCAGGGCGCGCGTGCGGTCGCGATCTCCTCACGCATCGAGTCAGAGCTCGCAGAGCTCGACGACGAGGAAGCCGCAGCTATGCGCGCAGAGCTAGGAGTGCGAGGGTCGGGAGAGCATTCGCCGCTCGAGCGCGTGGTGCACGAGGCGTTCGCGCTGCTACAGCTGATCGCCTTCTTTACCGCCGGCGAGGCCAAGCCTGCGCAGTCGTGGCACCTGCACGACGGACTGACCGCGTGGCATGCAGCCGGGCAGATCCACACGGACATACAGAAGGGCTTTGTACGCGCCGAGGTGATCGGCTGGAAAGAGCTGGTGGACGCGGGTTCTCACGCGAGCGCGCGCGAGCGCGGGACGCTGCGCGTCGAGGGACGCGACTACGTGATGGCCGATGGCGACGTGATCAACGTCAAGTTCACGCCGTAGCGCCAGAGAGCTTCTCCAGGCGCTCCGCGAGGCGGCGCATCCCCATCTCGCGCGCCACGCTCGCCCCTGCGGCGAAGTCGGTCGGGCGGTCCGCCGGCGGCTCGACGTCGATCCGCTGCAGCGTCGCGACCTGCTTGAACGCGCTCAGCAGAGCTGCGCTCTCGCGCAGAATCGCAGCGGTCCGCGCGCGCAGCTCCTCCGGCGCGGTGCCCGCGCGAGCGGTGACGCTCGCGAGCTCCGCGCGCTCGCCGCCGGCGGCCTGCGCGGCTCCCAGCAGCGCCTCGAGCGAGCCGTACGCGCGCAGCAGCGCGGCCGCGGTCTTCGCGCCGATCCCCGGCGCGCCCGGGAGGCCGTCGGAGGGGTCGCCGCGCAGCGCGATGAAGTCGGCTACCTGCTCTGGGTCGACCCCGTAGCGCTCACGCACCTGCTCGGGGCCGATCGTCGCGAGCCGCGAGCCCTTGCCGAGCTCGATCAGCGCCACGCGCTCGCTGACCACGGCGAACATGTCGCGATCGCCGCTCAGCAGCAGCGCCTCGCCGCCGTGCTCCTGCTCGCTGAGAGCAAACGAGTACATGACGTCGTCGGCCTCGAGATCCTCGCTGGTGGCGAGGACCCAGCCAAGGCTCGACAGCAGCCGCGGCGCCCGCTGCCACTGCGCGGCCAGCTCGGGTGGCATCGGATCGCGGTGGGCGTGGTAGGGCGGGTAGAGCTCCACCCGATAGCTCGCCTGCTCGGCGCCCATGCATGCGACCACCGCACGCGCGCTCCGTGCGTCGAGCACCGAGAGGAGCGCGTTCACCGTCCCCAGCAGGGCATTCACCGGCTTGCCGTCGGCGTCGACGATCGATTTGGGTAGCGCGAAGAACGAGCGGTAGAGCAGCCACGGCACGTCGGCGATCAGCAGCGGCTCGGGCACCGCCTAAGCGTATGCGCGCTCGCCGTGCGCCGGCTATTCGGCGGCCACGCCGCCGGTCGACGCGGCGCTCGCGTCCGCGCTCCCCGGCGCTCGCGCGCCGCCCTGCGGCGCGGTGGGCGAGGGTGCGGGGACGGTCGTGGGCGCGACGGCGGGCGTGCCCCGGCTGCGGTCGGGCTCGCGCGTCAGCTTCGCGCCGTCCTGGACGCTGAAGTAGAGCCACGTGCTCGGCAGCCCGAGGCGGGCGGCCAGCGCTGGGCCGCTGATCGCTGTTGCGCCTCCGGAGCCGAGCACCTGCGCCGCGACGATCCGCGGCGAGACGCCCCGGCTGAGCACTTCGATGCCGCTGAGCGACCCCTTGACGAGGCCGCGCAGCTTCGCGGCGACGAGCGAGAACGGCATGGTCCGCGTCCAGCTTGCGGAGGAACCCCCGTCATAGGGGTCGGCAACGCCGCGCAGCCATGGCTGCGGCGCCGCGCCGAGGAACGCGTTCTCGATGTTCTCGGTCATGCCGCCGGAGCTCGCGAAGAAATACGTGGTGGCGGGGACTCCCGCGTAGAGCACGATCTGGCCCGCGGTCGCTGTGACGGCGGTGTTCGTCTGCGCGGTTTCTGCCGCGACGCCGACGTACATCTGCGAGCGCGTGTCGGAATACACGTCAAAGCGCGATCCGCCTGCGTGCGCGGTCAGCGCGTAGGTGCGGCTCGCGATCGCCTGCGCCTCGAGCGCTGCGAGCGGCCAGCTCGAGGGCATCTCCGCCGAGACGACCCCGCGCACATAGCGCTCGAGAGGCACGCGCTTGACCTTCGAGCCCACCAGTACCCGCACGACGGCCCTCGCCGGTGCGACCCCGAGCGTGGTGCCGGCGTAGAAGTGCGAGAGGATCGCCTGATAGCTGGAGCCGTGCACGGCCATGCCGAGGGCGCCGTCCTGGCTCATTCCGACTCCATGGCCGTCGCCCGCGCCCTGGATGACGAGCGTCGATGCGCTCGCCGGCGCAGCCGCCAGGGCAGCGCTCGCAAGCGCGCAGGCAAGCGCGCCGAGCGGCCTTGCGCGACGGGTACGAGGCGCGCGGGTGCGATGGTAGGTTGAGGCGGTGATCCCTATCAATCGCCAGCAGGCGGCGGGGAGTGCGCGCTCGGCGCGCTCGCTGGACGAATCGCCCATGCTTATCCGGTCGGGCGCTCGCGCAGGGCGTTCGAACGCTGGACGATGAGCGGCGCGGAGCTCGAGCGCTCGGTCCTCGAGAAGGTCCCCGCGAACCTCTACATCGGCGGCGAGTGGCGGTCGGCTGCGGGCGGCGGGACGCTCGGCGTGGAGGACCCCGCGACGGGCGAGCAGCTGATCGAGGTCGCCGATGCGCAAGTCGAGGACGCGCTCGGCGCGCTCGCGGCGGCCGCAGAGCGACAGCACGAGTGGGCGGCGCATCCGCCGCGCGAGCGCGGCGAGATCCTGCGCCGCGCATATGAGGCGATAGTCGCGCAGACCGACGAGCTTTCGATGCTGATGACGCTCGAGATGGGCAAGTCGCTGAGCGAGTCGCGCGCGGAGATCGCCTACGCGGCCGAGTTCTTCCGCTGGTTCTCCGAGGAGGCGGTGCGCATCCACGGGCGCTACATGGTCAACACGACCGGAAAGGGCCGCATCCTCACCATGCGCCAGCCGGTCGGCCCGTGTGTGTTCATCACGCCATGGAACTTCCCCACCGCGATGGGCACCCGCAAGATCGCCCCGGCGATCGCGGCTGGGTGCACGATGGTGGTCAAGCCCGCGCAGCAGACGCCGCTGTCGATGCTCGCGCTCGCGCGGATCCTCGAGCAGTCGGGGCTGCCGGGGGGCGTGCTCAATGTGATCACCACGAGACGCTCGGGCGCGGTGATCGAGCCGCTGCTCAAGGACTCGCGCACGCGCAAGTTGTCGTTCACCGGCTCGACGGAGGTGGGCCGGAGCCTGATCGAGCAATCCGCCGGGCGAGTCCTGCGGATGTCGATGGAGCTCGGCGGCAACGCGCCGTTTCTGGTGTTCGCGGACGCGGACCTCGACGCGGCCGTCGATGGGGCGATCCTCGCGAAGATGCGCAACGTAGGCGAGGCGTGCACCGCTGCGAACCGCTTTCACGTACACGACTCGGTCGCCGAGGAGTTCGCACGCCGCCTCGCCGAGCGCATGGGCGCGATGAAGGTCGGGCGCGGAACCGAGCCCGGCGTGGACGTCGGGCCGCTGATCAACGAAGAGCAGCGCGACAAGGTCACCGAGCTCGTCGACGACGCGATCGAGCGTGGCTCGCGCGCGCTGATCGGCGGCCATCGCGTCGACGGCCGCGGCTACTTCTTCGCGCCGACCGTGCTCGCGGACGTGCCGCACGACGCGCGCGTGCTGCGAGAGGAGATCTTCGGTCCCGTCGCGCCGATCGCGACCTTCTCCACAGACGAGGAAGCGCTCACCGCGGCGAACATGACGGAGTTCGGGCTGGTCGCCTACGCGTACACGCGCGACCTCGAGCGCGCGCTCGCGATCAGCGAGGGCATCGAGACCGGCATGGTGGGAATCAACCAGGGCGTCGTCTCGAACCCCGCTGCTCCGTTCGGGGGCATCAAGCAGTCCGGGTTCGGCCGCGAGGGGGGCTTCGAGGGGATCGACGAGTACCTCGAGACGAAGTACGTCGCGCTCGGGGTCTGAGGGATGCAACCACCGGTGAGCGGCGTGCGGGCGGGACGCGTGCGGCTAGAGTCATGCGGCGATGCGTCTGAGGCTTATGCCCCCGTCTGCCGCTGCGCTCACTCTGGCGGCGATCGCCACGCTCGTCGGCTGCGGCGGCGGCTCGTCCTCGAGTAACCCTGTCGCGTCGAAGTCCCCGACGCAGGTCGTCGCCGATGCGAAGCGCGCCGCCGACGGCGCGGCATCGGTGCATGTCGTCGGCAGCGTCGTCAACGAAGGCAAGCCGCTGACGATCGATCTGGAATTACTCGCGGGCAAGGGCGGGCGCGGGCGGATCACGCTCGAAGGGCTCAGCATCGATCTGGTGCGGCTCGCGCGATCCGTGTACATCAAGGGCAGTGAAGCGTTCTACAGCCACATCGCCGGGCCTGCGGCCGCGCAGCTGCTCAAGGGCAAATGGCTCAAGGCGCCCGAGAACAGCGGCAACTTCGCCTCGCTCGCGTCCCTCACCGATCTCGGCAAGCTGATCGACACGACGCTCGCGAGCCACGGCACGCTCGTGCTGGGCAGCACCAGCACCGTGGAAGGGCAGAAGGCGATCGAAGTCAAGGACACCTCTCAAGGGGGCGTCCTCTACGTCGCGAGCACCGGCAGCCCCTACCCGGTCGAGATCTCCAAGGGTGGCGGCAGGGGAGGCAAGATCATCTTCAACCGCTGGAACAAGCCGGTGTCCATAACTGCGCCCGCGAACGCGATCAACATCAACGAGCTCCAGAGGGGTCACTAGCAGACAGCTCCTCCGTAATCTGTCCAGCGGCGCTGAGCTGCGTCAAGACGGCTGCAGGAGCGGTCGAACCGAGGCTTGAATACGACTGAATCTGGGACAGAACAGGACGCGAGAGTTCTCGGTGAACGGAGTGAGCCAAGTCAGTTTTCGCAGGGCCGCCGGGCGTGGGGCGTCGCCACAGCTTCGTGCGCGCTCCGAGCGCGCGGTCGAATCGCCCGCAATTGCTCGCGTCTTGCTCGCTAAGCTCATGCCCGTGAAGGGCGCTCCCGGCACACGGCCGCCCGGACGCGGTCGGCCCTCCCGTGAGGGGTCTGGACGCTTGCGCTCCGGTCTGTGGCTTCTCATCTGGATCATGCTCGGCGCAGCGGGGGCCGTCGGCGCGGTGCTCGCAGGAGCTTCCCTCGCCGTCGGAGGATGTGTCGTGGTGCTCGCGTGCGCCGCCACAGCGGTTGGCTGGCACTTCGGCGAGACCCGTCGGGCCGATCTGGTGGAGCAGATCGAAGGCCGCACGCGCGAGCTCAAACGCGCACTCTCCCAGCTCGAGATCGCCCAGGTCGAGACCGTGCGGCGGCTGTCGATGGCCGTCGAGTTCAGGGATGAGGACACCGGCGCGCACATCGAGCGGATCGGCCGCTTTTCGAAACTACTCGCCGAGCACATCGGCATGGCGCCGGAGTTCTGCGAGCGCCTCAGCCACGCCGCTCCCCTGCACGACGTCGGCAAGGTGGCGATCCCCGACGCGATCCTGCTGAAGCCCGGGCCTCTGACTCCCGAGGAGCGAGCAATCGTCGAGACGCACGCTGAGGAGGGCCACAGGCTCGTACGCGGATCCTCCTCATCGATCCTCGACATGGCCGCGACGATCGCGCTCAGCCATCAGGAGAAGTGGGACGGCAGCGGCTATCCACGCGGACTCGTGGGCGAGAGCATCCCGATCGAGGGCAGGATCGTTGCTGTCGTCGACGTCTTCGACGCGCTGACCAGCGACCGGGTCTATCGCAGGGCCTTCCCGGTCGAGGAGGCGGTTCAGATGATGCGCGAACAGCGCGGGCGCCACTTCGACCCGGTCCTCCTCGACGCTTTTATGGAAGTGCTCGGCCTGTCGGGTCCCGATGCTCGCGAGCAGATGCGATCCGACCCCGCCGCGCTCGTCGAGAGCACGCTGGAGACGTTCGCGACTGCGCTCGAGCGCGGCGACGCTGAGATGGCCGAGGGCGCGATCGCGACCGCGATCGAGGACGGCATCTCACCCACGACGCTGCACGCCGAGGTGATCGGCCCGGCGCTGCGGCGAGTTTGCGTGCTCTCAGAAACCGGCGAGATCGACAACGCGCGCATGCGCCGTGCAACGACGATCATCCGCCGCGTGCTCGCGACCCTCTACCGGTACATGACCGGCAACACCGAGCAGACGCGCGCGCGGGTGCTGCTGACTGGCATCCACGGCGACGAGTTCACGCTCGGCTTGCAGATGGTCCACGATCAGCTCGCAGCCGCGGGCTACCGGACCGTCTTCGACGCGGAGCTCACCGTCAAGCAGCTGCCGGCGATGGTCGAAAGCCAATCGCCGGACGTGCTCGTCATCGGAGCAACCGAGCCAAGCAGTGCGGAGGAGCTCGAGCTCGCGTTGCGCGTGCTGCGCCTGAACCACCCGAACATCTCGATCGTGCTCGCAGGCGCGGCCGTCGGTGCGACGCCACCGCGCGATCGCGAGGGCATGACGGTGCTCGAGCGCATCGACGGGTCGGTTGAAGCCGTCGAAGGTCTGCTGGCCGCGGCGCCGGCGTCTGTATAGATTCAGGCGCGTGAGCTCTCGCGCGATTGTCACCGGCGGCGCCGGCTTCATCGGCTCGCATGTCGTCGATGCGCTGCTCGCCGCCGGCTACGAGGTCACGGTCGTAGATGATCTGTCCTCCGGCGAGCGGCGCCGCGTGGCGCGCGAGGCGCAGCTACACGAGCTCGACATCGTCGATTTCGCGACGCTCGAGTCGCTCGTCGCAGAAGTGCGCCCAAGCGCGATCTTCCATCTCGCTGCGCAGGCGAGCGTGGTGGCGTCGGTGAACGATCCGCAACGCGACTGCGACGTGAACGTCAAAGGGACGCTGAACGTGCTCGAGGCCGCGAAGGGCTGTGACGCTCCCGTCGTGTTCACCTCCACCGGCGGAGCGCTCTACGGAGACGATGCTCCGATGCCCACCGCCGAGGATCACATCCCCGCGCCGCTGTCGCCGTATGGTGCATCCAAGTGGGCCGCCGAGGCCTACGTAAAGACCTGGTCGCTGTCCTCCGGGACCCCGCACACGATCTGCAGGCTCGGCAACGTCTATGGACCGCGCCAGAGCCCTCACGGCGAGGCGGGGGTGGTCGCGATCTTCGCGCACCACCTGCACGCAGGCGAATCGCCGACGCTCTACGGTCACGGCCGCCCGACGCGCGACTACGTCTACGTCGGGGATGTCGTCAAAGCGCTGCTCGCCGCCGCAGGCAAGCGCGGCACCTACAACATCGCCACCGGCGTCGAGACGGATGTCGCCACGGTGTGGCGCGAGCTGAGCGCGGCCGCGGGCAGCGAGATCGAAGCGAAGCTCGCAGACCTGCGTCCCGGCGAGCTGAAGCACAGCCGCCTGGACGCGTCGCTCGCCGAGCGCGAGCTCGGATGGCGTGCAGAGGTGCCGATCGCACAGGGGCTCGCCCTCACCTACCGTGCGCTCGTGGAGGAATTCGAGAGCTGAGGCGCGCTCTGCAAGATTTCGCCCAGCTGGAGGGTAGGCGCGCGTCGGACAGACGTGGAGTTTTCATGCTCTCGGCTCCCTTGCACGCCGCGAGGGGCCGACGAAAGGCCCATGAGCTTCCGTTCGGCTGCGATTCTGCCTGCGTTGACGGGCTTCGCCGCGATCCTGTGCGGGTCGCCGGCGACTGCGCTCGCGCGCGACCCGGGCGGCATCGCAGCCCCCTCTGCTGAACCGGCCGGCGCGAGTACCACGCGGGCTGGCGGCAGCCAGTTTGGAGTGCCCGCGCACGCGACGCAGCAGCGCCCGGTGATCACGCAGCTGAGCGTGCCGAGCAGCTCGACCGTGGGTAGGCCGCCGCGCGTCACGTTTCGGATCGATGAGCCCGGCGTCGGGACCGTCGCTGCGCAGGTGACCGTGACCAATCTGCTCGCCCACAAGGTCGTGATCTCGCTCACCCTCGGCTGGGTGCACACCGGCCGCAGCGTGGCCGTACGCTGGCCCTCCGGCGCATCGCTCGCGGCCGGCAGCTACCAGGTGAGCGTCAGGGCCCACGATCATCACGGCGGGCCGCTTCTGCGCCGCGCGCACGCCTCGGGCGATGCGAGCTTCGCCGTCCTCGCCCCGGCTGCGGCGCCCGCTCCGGCGCCCGCGCCTGCGCCTGCACCCGCGCCTGAACCGGGCGTGCTGACGCCGGCGCAGTCTGCGGCGGACGGTGCGATCTTCCCGATCGCGGGCGTGCACAACTTCGGAAACGCCGAAAACCGGTTCGGCGCCCCGCGCGGCAGCCATGTGCATCAGGGCCAGGACGTGCTCACCGCCGAAGGCACGCCGGTCGTGGCGCCGCTCGCGGGAACGGTCATCACCGCGAGCTACCAGGCGGGCGGCGCGGGCTACTACCTCGCGGAGCACACCGCGGTCGGCTTTGACTTCATGTTCGCGCACTGCATGGCGGGATCGCTCGCGGTGAGCACCGGCCAGAGCGTCTCCTCGGGCGAGCAGCTGTGCAAGGCCGGGCAGACCGGCGATGCGAGCACGCCGCACCTGCACTTCGAGATCTGGGTCGGCGGCTTGTGGGCCACCGGCGGGCGGCCGATCGACCCGCTGCCGTATCTGGAAGCATGGGAACACGCGAGCGCGTGAACGCGCTTTGCGCGCCTTGAGATCCCGCCGCGCGCGTCGAGCGAGCCGGTAGCATCGACCCCGCGGCGAGATAGCTCAGTTGGTAGAGCACACGACTGAAAATCGTGGTGTCCCCAGTTCGAGTCTGGGTCTCGCCATTTGTCAAAGATGCTTGCGTGCCATGCAAGTCGTCATAAGCGAGCTGCCGGGGCATCCCCCTGCTAGGAGGAGAACAGCGTGAGCGACACCGAGGCCTCCCCGACAGCCCAAGAAACGGCGGTGACGCTAGAGCGTCGCGGGCACGTACTCCTGATCGGCCTCAACCGGCCAGAGAAGCGCAACGCCTTCAACCTCGCGATGATCGACCAACTCACGCGGGCTTACCACGTGCTCGAGACCGACGAGTGGCTGCGCTGCGGCGTGCTGTTCGCGCACGGCGAGCACTTCACCGGCGGACTTGACCTCGCGGAGGTCGGTCCGGTGATCCGCGAGGGCCGTCTGGAACTGTCCGGTCCCGGTCGTCGTGACCCGTGGCGCAAGGACGGAATCTGGACAACGCCGATCGTGGCCGCCGTGCAAGGCTGGGTAATGACGCTGGCGATCGAGTTGCTACTTGCAGCTGACATCCGTGTCGCCAGCGCAGATGCGCGGTTCGCTCAGCTGGAGATCAAGAGAGGCATATACGCCTTTGGCGGCGCGACGATCAGGCTGCCCCGCGATGCCGGGTGGGGAAATGCGATGCGTTGGCTGCTGACCGGCGATGAGTACGACGCCGCGGAGGCCTACCGAATCGGCTTGGTCCAGGAGGTCGTCGAGCCTGGCCTACAGCTAGATCGCGCGATCGAGCTCGCAGACGCGATCGCGACGCGTTCTGCGCCTTTGGGGGTCCGGACCACGCTCGAGTCGGCGCACCGCGCCAGGCTCGAGGGGGAGGAAGCCGCGTTCGCACGCCTGGAGCCCGACATGGTCGCGCTCTTTGAGAGCGACGACGGGCAAGAGGGCCTCGCGTCATTCGTCGAGCGCCGCGACGCAAACTTCACCGGCCAATGAGCGTTGCGGGGCGCTCGGGCTGACTCCGTTTCGGTTCCGTCAAGCGCTTGCTTGACATGTCTCAAGCGTTTGCTTGAATAGTGACGATGGTATCCGCGAAACCAGACCAACGCCGTGAGGCGGGTCTGCGGACGCGAGCGCGGCTCATGGACGCAGCTCTGGACCTGCTTGCTGTCCGGGGGGAGGACGGTGTAACTCTTCGAGAGCTCACGAGCGCCGCTGACGCGAACGTGGCGGCGGTCAGCTATCACTTCGGATCGCTGAAATCCCTCTGTGAAGCCGCGGTCGAGCAGGCGCTGGATCGGTACCTGGAATCCCAGCGGGAGGCGGTGAGCTCACTGGGCCCGGGGTCGACGCTCGAGGAGTTGGCAACAGCGTTCGCCCGGCCGATGACGAGCGCGATGGCCGTGGGGGGACCGGATCTGGCCGTGATCCGAATCGTGGCTCGGGCCGCGATCGATCCGCCCGCAGGATGGAGCCGTTTCGATGACAGCTTCGACCGCGTTCGCGCCGACGTGCTGCGGGTGCTGAAGAAGAACGTCCCAGGCGTGAGCGACCAAGAGCTGATCTTCCGCACGCGCTGTGCCGCCGGCCTGATGAACTGGCTGGTGCTCGCGCCTATCGGCGCTGAGCTCATGAATAAGTCCCAGAAGCAACTGGAACGACGACTGGTCCCGCTACTGGCCGGGACCTTCCGCGGCACGAGCCCGGCCTGACGTAGGAGGCCACGCACCTCGGCGCGCGCAGTGATCGGGCGCCGTCATGAGCGGGCTGCGGGGTTGGAGGTCCGCTCGTATTCGTCGTGGCGACGCACCCACAACGGCGTCGAGGCGCTCTCGTTGCGACCCGCCGGTGTCCGGTCCAGCAGCCCGTAGTAGGCCATTGCGAGCTCGAGGCCGCGAGAGGTCGTTACGTACGTCCGGTAGACGATCCCGTCCGCGAGCGCGTAGACGCTCAGGCCCGGTCGCTCAGAGACGTACCCCTCCACGTCAGTCCCGCACATGCGCGCGTTTTGCTCGACGGTGGACGGGATCTCGCCTGCCAGGAACGGCTTCAGCTCCTCCGCTGTATGCACGAAGCCGAGGTCGCGGTTGAAGTCGTTGCCGGCGCTCGAGGCCCAGCCGATGCGCCAGCCCATCCGCTCCCTGAAGGCGAGGAGCTTCTCGAGCGGCGCGCGGGAGGCGAGCAGCAACGTGGTGTCCTTAGCATTCAGATGGACGACCTGCGGATCGAGCGTGTCCGCGATCGAGGAGCAGACCGGGCAGCCCGCCTCGTAGGGCGGCCCGAACATGAAGTGGTAGACGAGCAGCTGGGAGCGCCCGTCGAAGAGATCGGCGAGCGTCTTCGTGCCGCTCTCGGTTTCGAACCGGTAGTCCTTCTCGACTGCTACCCAGGGCAGCTCGCGCCTCTTCCTGGTCAGCTCGTCGCCGCGGCGGGTGAGCTCCTTCTCCTCCTTCAACAGCTCGTTGCGCTCCGCCTGCCATTCCTCCTGTGTGCCGATCCTGAGCTCCGTCATCAAAAGCACCTCCTGTCCGGGGTCCGCGCTGGGTCAGCGCCTATATAGTTAGCACAATGGCTAACGATGCGTTTAAGGCGCTCGCGCATCCGCTCCGGCGGGAGATCGTCGAACGGCTCAGCGGCGGGGCGGCGACGGTCGGAGAGGTGACCCGGGACTTCGACGTCTCCAAGCCGACCGTCTCACGGCACCTGAAGATGCTGGAGGAAGCAGGCGTCGTGAGTCGCGTGATCGACGGCAGGACCCACCGCCTCGCCCTGCGGCCGGAGTCGCTCGCAGGGGCCTCGGATTGGATAGAAAGCCAGCGAGAGCGCTGGGAGCGCCTCTTCGATGTCGTCGGCGAGTACCTGGAGGAACGGAAGGAGCGAAGGTGAGCGAGGAGTTCGGCCAGGTGCTGCGCATCGAGCGGGCCTTCGCGGCTTCGCCGGAGGACGTCTTCGACGCATGGACCAGCCCTGAGGTGATGCGGCGATGGTTCCACCCCGGCCCGGACTGGGACACGCCGGACGCCGAGGTCGATCTCCGGGTGGGCGGAACGGTCAGGGTGGTGATGCGCAGGCCCGACGGCAGCGAAGCCGAAGCGCACGGCAAGTACACGCTGATCGACCGGCCGCACCGGCTGGTGATGACCTGGACCTTCGACGACGATCCTTCCAATGAGCAGCTGATCGAACTCTCCTTCTCGGAGTCCGACGGCTCGACCACGGTGCTGATGGTCAACAGCGGCATTTCGACCGATGAGCGCCGCGACGCGCAAGACGCGGGATGGCGCGGGTGCTTCGACGAGCTCGAGCGGCTATTCGCTGGCTGATTCCGACGCGTTCAGCGACAGCCTGCGAGCTGCCGGCGACGGCGCTCATACCGTCGCAGCCCCCTGCGCGAGCGCCTCGCCGAGCTTGTCGAGTATCTCCTTGGTCCCGTGCTCGCGCAGCGCCGGCTTGTCCTCGCCGTCGAGGTACACGCCCTGCTCCGTGTAGCGCAGGTGCGTTCCGTCGCCGTCGGCGAGCAGCTCGACGGTCGTCACCGAAACCGAGATCCGCACGCCGTCGCGGTGCATGTTGTACGTGTAGACGATCCGCTCGTCCCGGACGATGTCTTCGTACAGCGCGTCGTAGGAGTAGACCGCACCCTCGACGGCAGCCTCGAACTGCTCGCGGCCCCCCTCGCGGAAGTCGAGCTCGTGCTCGTGCCCGCCGCCCGGGCCGAACCACTGACCCTTCGCATTCACATCCGCCCATGCCGCGAACACGCGCGCGGGGGATGCGGCGTAGTTGCGCTCGATCGTGAACGTCGAGTGTGTCGCCGACCTGCTGCTCATTGCGATCTCCTTTTCGATTTCGTGCTGTTTGACGGCGTGGACGGCGCCGAATCATCGGTGTCTCCGGCGAGAAACCAGCCGAGCCGATCGAGCCGCGCCTCCCACGTCGCGCGCCGCTCGCTGATCCAGCGCTCGGCCGTCCCCAGTGCGAGCGGTTCGATCTCGCAAGTGCGTACGCGACCCACCTTGTGCGAGCGCACCACGCCACCCGCTTCGAGCACGTGCAGGTGCTGAACGACCGCCGGCAGAGATATCGCGAGCGGCGCCGCGAGCTCGCTCACCGACGCCGGCCCGTCGAGCAGGCGGTCGATCATCGCACGCCGGTTCGCGTCCGAGAGCGCATGGAAGAGGACGTTGATCTGCGGCTCGCCGGGTGTGGGGAGCGTGGGCTTATACTGAAGCATCCACTTAAGTATCGCACATGCTCGCCTGCGAGGTCGGATGCCGCGGTCGCGGACTCAGCGGCGCAGGCGCACCGCTGCGCTGAGGTGACGCAGGAGCAGCATCCGCTCGGCCGGGCCGCGGCCTTGTTCGGCGATCAGCCAGGCGTCGTGAGAGCGGATCGCCGTGAGGTCGCCGCCGGCGAACATCCGTGGTGCTCCGCGAACGGCGTGGAAGCTCGGGAGGTCGGCGGCGCGCGAGGCGGGTTGCGCGGCGTCGAGGACGATCAGCACTCTTATCGGCCCATCCCTGAGGGTGTATTCGGTTGCGGCGCAGGGGAGGAACGCGTGGCCGATGAGCCCGCCGGGGAACGGCCGGATGCTCGTCGCGACCGCCCCGCCGCGGACCGCGAGGCCCGGCAACCTGCTCGCCCGCAGCTCGCAGATCCCGCTCGGCGGACGCTGGGGATAGCGCCAGCGGCGTACGGTCGCCTGGCGCGGCGGTTGGAGCCAGTTCTGCGGAACCGTGTGGCCGTGCGTGTCGAGCGCGGCCAGCGGCGCGCCGACGCGCGTCACCACGCGTACAGCGCGTAAGCCATAGGGAAGGCCGGGGAGGGGGGTGCTCTGAACGCGCCGGTGCCCGTCGATGAGAATCGCCGTGATCTGTGGATCGGTCACCGCCACCTTCGTTTCCGCCGGCGACTTGGCTTCGCCCGCCCCCATGATCTGCAGGAACGGCTGTGAGGGTCTCGGTAGCCCGCCGCAGGCGCTGCCGCCGATGACCCCGTGTTCCTCGGGGACCTCGCACCAGCCGGCAACTCCGACGAAGCTGAGCATCGGCACGAGCCGCACCCTGAACGCGGACGGATTCGTGTGCTCAGGGAGCGTCGATCCGAGAGCGGGTTTGTGCGCATGCCCGCTGTGCGCACGTGTCGCTGTGCCGCTCGACGCCCATGCCACGCCGCCGATCAGACACGCTCCGAGCAGGGCGACCCGGGCGCGTTTGCGGCGCACTCGTTGTCTGCGTCGGGCGTCGTCGATCACTCCTTGCTGCGGGTCGGTTGGACGCAGGCTCGATGGATTGCGGTCGAGAAGCAGCATCGGCCTATCTCCGCGGCTTCGGCGCCTGGACAACCACCATTGAAGCTAATATAACTAGCATTATGAAGTTGGTCAAGCTCGACCGTTCAGATCCCACCGCGCTGCACGAGCAGGTGGCAGCTCAGATACGCCGGTCGATCGCTGAAGGCGACGCGAGCCCCGGTGACCGCCTGCCGCCGGCAAGAGACTTCGCGGCGGTCATGCACGTCAACGCAAACACGGTGCTGCGTGCGCTTCGCGACCTGCGCGACGAGGGATTGCTCGAGTTCCGCCGTGGTCTCGGGGTGCGCGTGGCCGGCACGCCCGAGCGCGGGATCGTGCTCTCCGGAGCGCGGGAGCTGCTCGTGCTCGCGCGCCGCCACGGCTACCGCCGCGAGGAGCTCGTCGAGATGATCCAACGGCTCGGCTGAACGCCGGTCGCGAACGCCGGCGCCGGCGCCGGCGCCGAGGCCGGGGGCAGGCCGGGTGTCGCACCACGTGGGCTCAACATGTTTGACGGCGCTCCGATCGCGGTAGGAAGAGCGGGAACGTGCACGTACGGCACGGCTACCTACGGGCTGGGCGCGGCGTCCGGCCTGCGAATCGGGGGAGATACAGATGTTGCGCAGGGCAGTGGCAGGTGTCGGCCTGGCGGCCGCGATCGCGTTGGTCGGCGCCGCAGGGGCGCAGGGCGCGTACCTGACGGCACCGTTCTCCGAGACGACGCACACGCCGGCGTTCGGGCAGGCACCGGTGTTCGTGCCACATACCAATCCCCAGCTGGTCGTCTTCGGCCAGGACTACAAGACCGGCGATAAGAATCAGGTCTACATCGAGCGCTTCGACGGGCAGGGTCCGATCACGTGCCTGACGTGCACCGGACCCGGGTCGGGCACCGGCAACGTCAACGGGGTCCCCGCCGTCTCGCCGGATGGGAGCTGGATCATCTTCCATTCCTGGCGAGGGCACTATCTGACGATCGGCTCACCGGGCTACGGCGGAATGGGATCCGCGCTGTGGGCGATGCGCATCGACGGCTCAGACCAGACGCAGCTCACCGACGTCCAGCCTCCGAGCGCCGGCCCGTTCAATGGCGAGGGCATCGACGATTATCACGCTTACTTCTCACCCGACGGCACCCACATCGAGTACGCCCACCTGAACTGGAACTTCGTCACGGGCGGCGGTAAGGGCAACTGGGATGTGCGAGTTGCACGGTTCCATGTCGCAACGGACGGCACGCCCTACCTCTCGAACACCAACGTCGTGCGTCCGGACAACGGCCATTGGTATGAGACGCAGTGGTGGAACCCCAACCCGAAACGCCCAGGCTTTCTCTACACGGAGACCTCTCCGACGTCCTCCGGCGGGGGCTCGGCGACAACGCCACAGCTGTTCTACTGCCAGCTGATCTACAAATACAGCGCCTGCAAGAACGGCGGCACCCGGCTGACCGACAGCCCTTCCTGGGACGAGCAGGCGATCTTCACGCCCGACGGCAAAGACGTGATCTTCATGTCAAGCCGTGCGCAGCCCGGCATCTTCAACACCTGGGTGAACATCGCGCAGACGCTCGGCCTTCCGAACGACTACGACTACCTGCTGATCCTGCCGCTGTTCGAGGCCGGCTTCCTGCAGCCCGTCGGCCAGGAGTCGACCGACCTGTACATGCTTCCCTTCGCGAATCCGAGCCTGGTCCGACGCCTCACCCACGACGGCGACGAAGGATGGATCACGCCGGAGTTCACGTGGGATCCGACGAACAGCTTCCTGATGTGGACGGAGAATCGGTTCGCTGAAGGCGATCGCTACCAGTTCCCGGTCAGTGTGAGCGAATACGTCCAGCATTTCGCTGCGCTGCTCTCCAACCCGCCTGGCCCGAGCATCGTTGACGTCGGCCAGAACGGGGTGGGGGTCGCGCCGCTGCCGCTGGAACAGCGAACGCAGATCGGCACATTCACCCCGTAAAGGCGCGAGCGGCCGGGGCGCCGCAGCCGCGACGCCCCGGCTCCCTGGCAAAGGGTGTGAAAGACCAACCCTAGGGGAGGGTGTATCTCCAGATCGGCGCGCTTAGCGTCTCGCGCATGGTGGATCCAGCTCAAAGCACTCCCGCCTCCGTGCGCGGATCTCGACCTCACATCTCCACCGGCACATGCGTTCAAGACAGGTGCGAGTGATGGCAAACCGACGCGCTCCCAGCCGGCCCTCGCAGCAAACTGCGTTTCATGCGTTTCTGTTCGCCGATCTGTGCGGCTTCACGGAGTACACGTGGCGCCACGGCGACGAGCTCGCCGCGGATCTGGCGGTCGCGTTCCACATCCGCGTGCGTGAGCTCGCGGAGCAGGAGGGCTGCAGGGTCGTCAAGTTCATCGGCGATGCGGCGATGGTGCATTCGCCGGACTGCCGCGTCGCTGTGCGACTCGCCTGTCGTATCCTCGCGCTCAGCGACCTCGAGGGCTATCCGCCGATCCGCATCGGTCTCGACAGCGGCCCAGCGGTGGAACGCGACGGCGACTGGTATGGATCGACCGTCAACACAGCTGCTCGTGTCGCCGACGCCGCTCCTCCGGGTGAGCTGCTGGTGACCGAGCGCGTGCGCTCCGCTGTCGCCGACGCTGTCTCCATCAAGCTGGTCGCGCGCGGGATCCGCAAGCTCAAGGGCCTTCCCGCCCTTCCAGTGCACGCCGCCGCCGCGGCCTGAGCTGCGCGCGTGAGCCATCGCGTCTGGCGGCGTGATCGGCCCGCGCCAGTGCGTAACCTGGACGCAGGGCGCATCCGCGCCGTCGCCGCCCCGAGCTCAGATGAGAACCGAGACCACCATAGAGCTGGATCGTGAGCGCATCCGCTCGCTGACCGAGCGCGAGCGCGCGGCGCTCGATGAGCGCACGCAGGGCTCAGCGGCGATGTTCCGCCGCGCGCGCGAGTCCCTTAGCGGCGGTGTCGCCTCCTCGTATCAGGCGCGCCATCCCTGGCCGATCTACCTCGCGAGCGGCGAGGGTCCGGTCGTCGTCGACGTGGACGGCAACCGCATGTGGGACTTTCACAACGGGTTCGGATCGATGGTGCAGGGCCATGCACATCCGGCGATCGTGACGGCCGTGCGCGAGCGCGTCGCGCTGGGCACGCACTTCGCAGCCACGACCGAGGACGGCGTCGCAGTCGCCGAGGAGCTCAAGCGCCGTTGGGGGATCGCACGGTGGCGCTTTCTCAACTCCGGCTCGGAGGCGACGATGGACGCAATACGGATCGCGCGCGGCCACACCGGTCGCGAGACGATCATCAAGATCTTCGGCTCCTACCACGGCCACCACGATGCGGTGATGGTCTCGATCGGCGTCGAGTACGACCGCATCGGTGATCGCGAGGACTACGCATCGCTCGCCTACGGCGCGGGCATACCCGCGGCGGTCGTCGAGCTGACGGTGCCGGTGCCGTTCAACGACGCCGGCGCGATGGAGCGCCGTATCCAGCGCCTCGACGCCGAAGGGCGCAAGCCCGCGTGCGTGATCATGGAGGCGGCGATGATGAACCTCGGCGTTGTGCTGCCCGAGGACGGCTACCTCAGCGAGGTGCGCGAGATAACCCGCCGGCACGGGATCGTCCTGATCTTCGACGAGGTCAAGACGGGCCTCGCGATCGCCGCCGGCGGGGCCAGCGAAAGATTCGGCGTCAAGCCCGACATGGTGACCCTCGCCAAGACTCTCGGAGGGGGACTCCCCGCCGCTGCCGTGGGCGGCACGGAGGAGGTGATGCGCGTCGTTGAGGACGGCACCGTCTACCAGGTCGGAACGTATAACGGCAACCCGCTCGCCATGGCAGCGGCTCGCGCGAGCCTCCTGGAGGTGCTGACGCCCGAGGCGTACACCCACCTCGATGCGCTCAACGAGCGCATCCTTGCCGGATGCACGGAGGTCATCGAGCGCCATCGGCTTCCCGGCTATGCGGTGGGCGTCGGCGCGAAGGGTTGTGTGACCTTCTCGCCGACGAAGGTGCGCGACTATGAAACGTTCAAGGCGAACCAGGACGTCGAGCTCACCGAGCTCGCGTGGCTGTACAACATGAACCGCGGCATCTACATGACGCCCGGGCGCGAGGAGGAGTGGACGCTGTCGGTGGCGCACACCCCCGAGGCGATCGACGCCTACGTTCAGGCCTTCGCGGAAATGGCCGGCGAGCTGAGCGCCTGAGCGCAGCCGTCCTTTAGCCCTCGCTCAACCGAGGACCACCACGATCTCATCGCGGCGGCCGATGACGCTCTGCACCTGTGGCTGGATCGGCGCGAGGGTCGGCGAAAGCGCGCCCAGCAGCTGTGCGACGCGCGCTGCCTCGGCGTGCGCGCCCTGCGGATAGAGCACGAACGCGCCCGGGCCGAGACTCGCGGTGATGTTTCCGATCCGCCCGACACGGATGCGCCCCGCGCGCAGCGTGCCGGCGATCTGGTGCGCGACCCCCGGATGTCCGGTGGCGTTGAAGACCGCGACCGCAACCGAGGCATGGTTCACGACGCGCCCGCCTGATGAGCTTGCGCCCGGGGCGAGTAGGCGCACGCCGAGCACCGCGAGCGCGGCGATCGCGCCGGCCGCGACCGCTCCCAGGGCGAGGTTGCGCGAGCGACGCGATACGCGCCGCCGCGCACGCCTCCCGGCCGCCGCTGCGCGCTGCGGCGGCGGCTGCTGCAGGCCGGGCACGCCGGCGGCTGCGAGCAGCGGGCGCTGGTGCGCCTCGAGCGCCACCGCCGCGGCGACCTGTGCGCGCAGGAGGCGCAGCTGGCGCTCGCGCGAGAGCACGACCCAGCCGAGCAGCGCCAGGGCCACGAGGCTCGCGAACGCAAGCAGCGAGCCGATCTCGGTTGTCGCGCTGGCGGCGGCGACCGCGCGCGGCGGCAGCGTGAAGTTGCGTTCGCTCGCACTGGGGAGGTGCGCGCCCGCGGGAATGCCCCCGAGCACCGGCTGCGTCTCCTCGGCGATCGCGAGCATCTGGCGGGGCCCGACGCTGTCGGTGAGCGTGTTCTGGACCCAATAGACCGCGCCCCCTTCACGCCACGCGATCACGCGGATCTGATCGCCGGTGTAGAACAGGCCGTAGGTGCGCGATCCGATGCGCGCGGTCTGGCTCGGGTGACCCAGCAGCGGAGGGTTCTTCCAGGTCGTGCCCTGGACGTCATAGAACTGTCCTTGCGGCGCGCTGTTGACGACGACCGCGTAGATCGGGTGCAGGTATCCCCGCTGATCGCGCACGTCATAGCGGCGCAACGCTTCCGGCGAAGCGGCACCGTAGGTGCTTGCGACGCGCGGATACTCGAGCGCCAACGGCAGATCCGGCGCCATCGCTCGCGCCTGGGAAAGCGACGGCGCCGGCGTCGCGCTCAGGCCGAGGCCGGGCGAGCTCGCGCGGCGCGCGTGGGAGCGATGGGGCGGCCGCGGCGCATGCAGCGCGCGGTTGAGCCTGTTGTTGGAGATCGAAGCGGTGCCGCTCAGGAACGACCCCACCGCTTCGTGGATCTGCTTCGCGCTCGCGGTGTCATAGGTGGGAAGCAGGTTCACGTGAAAGGGGACCTGGCGCACGGGCCTGCCCTGTGCCGCCACCAGCAGCTCGAGCAGATCGAGCACCTGGCTCGAGCCGTGCAGATCGGTTTCGACCGCTCGCCCAAGGATCCGCTCGAACTTGTCGCGGTTTTCAAACAGGCTCGCCCCGTACTGAGCCTTGACTTCCAGCAGGAAGCGCTGGTCGCGCGCGTCGCGCGTGAGCGAGGTGTCTTCATGGCGGCTGGCGACGAATTCGAGCGCTTGGGTGCCACACAATCGCTGATAGCCGGGCTGCAGGTTGATCTCGAAGTACTGTTCGCCGCCGGGTTCGTTGACGTGGTAGTAGCGGCGGTCGACGGTCATGTACACGCAGCCCATTTCGTTCACCGCGCGCTTGAACTTCGGGAAGGTCACGACGAAGACGTGATTGACCGACAGGCCGAGCACGCGCTTGATCGTTTCCGTCATCAGCTGGATGCCGCCGAAGGTGTAGGCCGCGTTGATTCGATTCACCACCGGCGCTGCGCCCGGCGGGCGGATCGTGACCCGCAGCTCCCTCGGGATCGAGAGCATCGAGATCGTCGGCTTGCTCGGGTCGATCCGCACCAGCAGCATCTCGTTGGAGTGCGGTGGCACGAACCCGTACGGGTTGCCCTTCGGCGGCGGGCGCTGGTCGTTTCCGACCAGCAGGAGCGTCTCCGGTGCCCCGCGCGTCGTCGGCGCCAGCACCGCCGAGGAGAGCTTGACCGCGCGCGTCTGGCCGAGCGCCTGCACGAGCTTGTCGACCTCGTCGAGCGCGATCGTGGCGGTCGCGCCGCCTGCCAGCACGATCACGCCGAGCGCGCCCAGCAGGAACCGCTTGGCCATCCAGCGTCGTCTGCGCGGCGGCTCGGGCGTCGGGGCCGCCGGCGCATACGATGGGGGCGGTGGAGTCGTTGCGGTGCTCATCTGCGCAGATTAGGATCACACGAGCAAAAAAGGAGCCCTCCAAGTGAGCTATGAGACCGTCATCTGGGAGCAGTCAGGGTCCGTCGGACGGCTGACGCTGAATCGGCCTGAGACCCTCAACGCCTGGACCGCGCAGTTCGGCAGCGAGCTCAAGCAGGTGATCGAGCGCGAGGCGGCGCAGGACTCGGTGCGCGCCGTGCTCGTGACCGGCGCCGGTCGCGGATTCTCATCCGGCGCCGATTTGAAGGCCGGCTTCGAGCCGGCGGAGGACGGCATGCCGAACATCGAAAAGGAGCTGCACGAGCTCTACCACCCGGTCATCGCAGGTGTGCGCCGGCTGCCGAAGCCGGTCATCGCCGCCGTCAACGGAGCGGCCGTCGGCATCGGCTGCTCGTTCGCGCTGGCCTGTGACCTGGTGCTCGCGGGCGAGTCGGCGTTCTTCGGCCTCGCATTCGTGAACATCGGTCTGATGCCCGACGGCGGCTCGACCGCGTTCGTGCCCCCTTCGGTCGGCAAGGCGCGCGCGTTCCAGATGGCTCTGCTCGGTGAGCGTGTGCCCGCGCCGAAGGCGCTCGAATGGGGCCTGGTCAACTGGGTTCATCCGGACGAGCGCCTGATGGAGGAGGCGGACGCGCTCGTCGAGAAGCTCGCAGCGGGACCGACGCGCTCCTACGCGAGCTCCAAGCAGGCGCTCAACAGGTTCCTCTATGGCGATCTCGAGGCGCAGCTGGACCTCGAGGCGCAGCTTCAACATGCGCTCGGGCGTAGCAAGGACTTCATGGAGGGCGTCGCTGCGTTCGTCGAGAAACGCGATCCCGCCTTCAGCGGGACATAGCGGCACTGCCGCCAGCTACAGCGGCGGTTCGGCGCCGTTGGGAGCCAGCGCCTCGCGGCGCCAGCGCAGATAGCCGGGCCCCGTGTTGCGCAACCATGACGGCATCAGCGGTGTGGCGGCCCGGAGGGAGGCCGCGAGCGCGCGCAGCTGGAGCTCCTGCGCGCGTGTGAGCTCGACATCGAAGCGTCGCCTCAGTGCAGGCGGGAGCAGCCCGATCGTCGCAAGGCCGATGACGCGGGCTATGGGCGGTCGCAGCGCTGCCCAGCCTCCTGCCCGCAGGAGCAACAGCTCCGGCGGGGCCGGTCGCGCGAGCGCCTCGAGCACTTCATCGACCGCCGCAGTGTGCTCAAGGCGGTGTTCGACCATCTCCTCGAAGTAGCCGCGGAACGCCGCCCAGTCGGGCGGCAGATCGCGTTCGCGCACGCCGAGCAGGCGTCCCAGCGAGCGCCACTCGATCCAGAACCGCTCGCGCTGCTCGCGCGAGAGCGCGCGCCCGAAGCGCTCGTGCCCGCGGACGATCGCCTCGGCGAGCGTCGCGTGCACCCATGCGTAGGGCTCCGGTTCGAGCGCGTGGTAGGAGCGCCCGTCGGGTCTCTGGCCGCTGATCTGCTTGTGCATCGCGCGGATTCGGCGCCCCATCTCGCCGGCCGCGCGGGAGCCGCCGTAGACCATCGTGTAGCTGTAGTCGAGCGTTCGCAGCAGCCGCCCCCACGGATCGGCGCGGAAGCTCGAATGCTCGCTCACGCCGGCGCCGACCACCGGGTGTGAGACCTGCAGCAGCAGCGCGTAGCCGGCGGCGAGCAGGACCCGCGCATCGCCGCCGCGCTCGTAGGCGACCGCACCGGGCCCCGGGGCCAGGAGTGCCCAATCCTCTGCGCTTGGCAGGATCGATGCCATCGGGTCTCCTCTACACCGTACGGGCTCGCGAGGAGCACGCGGCGCTCACGTAGGCGACGCGGCGCTTGCGGTGTCGCGCACGAACTCGCGGATCGCGCTCGCGAACGCCTGCGGCTGGTCGCGCATGATCAACGTGTAGCTGTCGCGGATCTCGATCAGTCGTGCGTCCGGGAGCAGCTCGGCCAGGCGCCGGCCATGCTCCGGGCGCTGCACGCGGTCCTCGGGAGTCCAGACCACGAGCGCCGGCCGCGTGAACGCCCGCAGCCGCTCGCAGACCTCGACCATCTGACGGCGCCGCGCGCTGATCGCGTACTTGCGCAGATCGCGGCGCACGCCCTTCTGTGTCTGCAGCGGGCGCAGCCAGCGGTCGAGCAGCTCGTCGGGCAGCGGTCGCTTTGCCATCCAGCCGAAGGCGATCGGCGTTCGGCGGAGCGCGCGCAGCCGCAGCGCGTTCATCGCCAGGAAGATGCCTCCCGGCAGCAGCGCGGTCACCCGCATGTTCTTGCCCGGCAGACCGGGCGGATAGTTCTCGAACGCCTCGCACGAGGAGATGACCAGGCGGGCGACGCGCTCGGGATTCTCACCTGCGAGCACGAGCGCCGCAGCATGGTCGTTCTGCACCAGCGTCACCGCGCGCAGGTCGAGACGCTCGAGCAGCTCGGCGAGGATCCGCCCGAAGCCCGCGAGGGTGAGGTCGGCGTCGCGTCGCATCGGGCGCCGGTGGGCGCCGAGGGGAAGCGTCGGAACGATGCAGCGATGGTCGAGGCGCAGATCCTCCACGAGCGGGTCCCACACCGAGCCGTCCATCGCGAGGCCTCCCAGCAGCACCAGCACCGGGCCCTCGCCGCCCGTGTCCTCGTAGTCGATCACCCCGACGCTGAGCTCGAGCTGCGGCATGCGACGCCTCCGATCGTTAGATAGACCGCTCTAATCATGTAGCGTCGCGCAAGGTGAGCATCGAGATCGCCAACATCTATGAGAGTCGCGCGGGCGAGTTCGCGATCGGTCACATCAAGGGCGTGTGGCGTGATCTGGGACGCGAGCTGGGCACGCGCGGGGTCGGGCTGCGGCGCATCGAGATAGCGGAGGGTCATTTCTCCACGCCGGCGCATGAGCACGGCGCCGATGAGGAGATCTTCTTCGTGCTCGCAGGCGAGGGGCTGCTGTGGCAGGACGGCGAGACCTACGCGGTCGCCTGGGGAGACGTGATGGTGCACCGCCCGAAGCGCGGGGCGCACACGTTGCGAGGCGGCGAGGGCGGGCTCGACGTGCTCGTCTTCGGCGAGCGGCGCGACGCCGCGCTTACGGCCCTCCCGCGCGCGGGCGTCGCATGGTCGTTCCCGCGCTGGGTCGAGCTCGCGGGCGGCGAGTCTCCGTTCGCGCGCGAGGCCGCAGCAGGCGCGCCGGAGTGTCCCGAGCCCCTCCCCGAGCGTCCCCGTAACGTGGTTGCGCTCGCGGACGTTCCGGCGGTCTTCAACGGCATCGCCCGTCGTGCCGGGCGCGCAGCCGGTGCGGTTGCGAGCGGCCTGAACCACGTAACGCTGGGGCCCGAGGGGCGTGGCGCGCCCGCGCACTGCCATTCCCAGGAGGAGGAGCTGTTCGTGATCCTCGACGGTGACGGGAGCCTCGAGCTGTGGGGTCGCGGTGCGAGCGCGCCGGAAGTGCTCGCGCTGCGCGCCGGCGATGTGATCTCCAGACCTCCCGGCAGCGGCGTCGCGCATGCGCTGCGCGCGGGCGCGAATGGCCTCACCTACCTCGCCTACGGCACGCGCGAGCCAAACGACATGTGCTTCTACCCCGAGAGCGGCCGGGTGTCGCTGCGCGGGCTTGGCATCGCGCTGCGCTCCCCCGAGGTCGAGCACCTCCCCGACCTCTAGCGCGCCCGCGAGGGCTGCGCGTGCTCGCCGCCGCAGAGCGGCTAGTGTGCGCCCATGTCCCGCGAGTGGTCGGCGCTCCCATACGAGCAGTGGGCAGCGACCTGCGACACGCTTCACGCACATACGCAGGTGCTCGGCAAGCTGGCGGTGCGGCTCGCGCCGCCGGAGCCGCAGCTGCAGCACGCGGCGCTGTGCCTGAGCGCACGCGGCTGGGAAACGCTCCCGCTGCCGGCCCCCGACGGCTCCGGAGCGCTCGTCGTCGCGCTCGACCTGGTGGGCCACGAGGTACTCGCAGAACACAGCGACGGCCACAGCCGGCGCGTGGCGCTCACGCCGGACCGGTCCGTCGGCGAGGTTACGCGCGAGCTGCTCGCGGCGGTCCGCGAACTCGCCGGTCCAGTCGAGATCGATCCCACGCCGCAGGAGGTGCCGTGGACCGTGCCCCTCGACGAAGACGACGAGCATGCGCACTACGACCGCGCGCACGTCGCGCAGTACCTCGCCGAGGCGACCCACGCGGCGCTCGTGCTCGGGGCTTTCCGCGCGCCCTATCGTGGGCGCTCGACGCCGGTGAACGCCTGGTGGGGGTCATTCGACCTCGCCGTGAGCCTCTTCTCCGGGGAGCCCGCCGAGCCTCCGTCGCGGGACTTCATCATGCGCAACGCGATGGATTCGCAAGAGGTGGCCGTCGGGTGGTGGCCCGGGGACACGCGCTACGAGCGAGCGGCCTTCTACGCCTACGCGCACCCTGCGCCAGAGGGATTCGCCCACGCACGACTCTCGCCGGACGCCGCGCGCTGGGAGGAGGCGCTCGGCGAGTACGTCCTCGACTTCGACGACATCGCCGCGAGCTCGGACCCGCACGCGCTCGCGCTGGAATTCGCGCGCTCGGCGTTCCGCCACGCGTGCGAGGTCTGCGCCTGGGATCCGGCGCTGGCTGCGAGCAGCGAGGGAACCCCGCCGCCCGTCATCTAGCTAACCGGCCGCGGCGGGCTCCGGGTCCGGACGGACAAGGACGGTGTCTGCGACCTCGATGATCTCGTCGACGGGAAGCTCGGCGCGGGAGGCGTGTTCGCGGATCGCCTCGGGACTGCTCGCCTGATAGATGCAGACCGTCCCAACCGAGCCGCCGTCCTCAGCGAGCACGTAGCTGCGGATCCAGCGAATGTCCTGCGACATCTCCTCGTCGCCGACCTGTTTCGAGCGTCCGGCGGCGGTTTGCAGGTCCCCGGGGGAGCGCCAGCCGCTGCGGCGAAGGATCACGTAGGTCTTCATCGTATGTCTCCTGTGTCTGAAGGTTGGGCTCGATCGAGCCTATACGCGCGGCGTCCTCACATGCAACGGCGGATCATGCGCGCTTGGCCGTCGCGGCGAGCCCTGCGGTGCCTAGGGCGGCGACGGCGGCGAGCACGAACACCGCCGGGTAGCCCGCGAGCGACGCGGTCGCTCCCTCCAAGGGGCCGCCCAGCCCGACGCCGATGTCGAAGAACGCGGTGAACGCGCCGAGCGCGGAGCCGCGACGGTCCTCGCCGACCTCGCCGACGACCATCAGCGCGAGCGAGGGAAACAGCATCGAGAAGCCGATGCCCACGATCACCGCGCCCGCGAGCGCCGCAGCGAGCGAGCTAGCCAGTGCGATGATCGCCAGCCCGAGCGCCTCCAGCAGCCCGGCGGCGGTCGCCGTGCGTCGTGCGCCTGCGCGGTCGGGCACGCGGCTGAGCACGAGCCGGCTTGCGAAGACCGCGATCGCAAAAGCCGTGAAGACCGTCGCGCCGGCGCCGATGCCGCGTGCGCGCAGATGCAGCACGACAAAGCCCGCGAGCGCCGCATAGCCGATGTTCGCAAGCGCGAGCGCAAGCCCCGGCCTGTGCGCGGCACGGGGGATGAACGCGAGCGGGCTCGGCCGCGCGGACGCCGTTGCTGCTCGCGCCGGCTCGGGCAGGCGCGTGGCGATCAGGGCGCCGCACAGCGGGAGCGCGGCGGTCAGGATCCACACGGCGTCATAGCCGGCAGCGGATCGCAGCAGCTCGCCTGCGACCGGCCCCGCCGAGAGCCCGCCCCACACGGCGAGCCCGAAGAGCCCGAGCGCGAGGCCGCGGCGATCCTCTGGGGCGAGGTCCACAGCCCAGGTTGCGCCAGCCGTGTACACCGCGCCCTCGCCCGCACCCACGCACAGCCTGGCCGCGACGAGCGAAGGTACGTCGACGGCCAGCAGATACAGCGCGCCGCCGGCCGCCATCGCGAGCGAGCCGACGACGAGCACGATGCGGCGGCCGCGATGATCGGCCTGGCGCCCGGCGAGCGGGCGGCAGAACACCGAGGTGACCGCGAACGCACCGACCACGATCCCGACCGCCAGATCGCCGGCGTGGACGGGGCCGCGGACGTACGCAGGAAGGACGGGCAGCGCAGCGCCGATCGCCATGAACGCGAGCAGCGCAGCGAAGAACACGCCGGCCGATCCCGCGATGCCGGGATGGCGTGCGATCAGCTCGCGCCCGCGCGTTGGCGCTGCGACGGTCTGGGGGGGAGCGCTCACGAGCCGCTCAGGCTAGTGGGAGCGACCTCGCGAGAGTCGGTCGGTGGGTCGATCGCCACCATGCGCCGCGGCCGTAAGAACTTCTTATGAGGCGCCTGAGAGATGAGGCCGGCGGCAATGTCCGAAGTACGATTCGGATCGTGCAGGATTCCGGATCGGGCAAGCGATGGGGAGGGAAGATGCCACTGGAGGTCGTCGGAGCTGGCGTTGGGCGGACGGGCACAGCGTCGCTGAAGCTGGCGCTGGAGCAACTGCTTGGAGGCCGTTGCCACCACATGCTCGAGATCATCGGCGACCCCGGTCAGGCGCCAGGGTGGACGGATGCGATCGATGGCCGCGATGTGGATTGGCAGGAGCTGTTGGGCGGCTACGTGGCTCTGGTCGACTGGCCCGGAGCCTCCTTCTGGCGCGAGCTCTCGGCTGCCAATCCCGATGCGCTCGTGCTGCTCTCCGCACGCGACCCCGACGCCTGGTACCGCAGCGCTTCCAACACGATCTTCCACGTCTTTGAGAACCCGCCGCCTGGGCTCGAGCCGTGGTTCGCTTCGGTCCACAAGATGTTCGGCGAGCGCTTCTCCGACGATCTGGGAAATCCCACCGCGATGATGGACGCGTTCGAGCGCCACAACGCTCAGGTACGCGCGGGCGTCCCCGCGGGGCAGCTGCTGGAATGGACTACGGGCGACGGCTGGGCGCCGATCTGCGAGCGGCTGGGAGTGGCCGTCCCGAACGAGCCGTTCCCCCGCACCAACAGCACGAACGAGACTCGCGCACTGT
>JAXDGS010000153.1:0-5439 GCA_034664905.1 Solirubrobacteraceae bacterium
TGCTCGCGCGCGTGCGACTCGAAGGCGAGGCACTCGCTGGGGAGCCGATCGGAAGCAGGGTGCACGCGCTCTCCCGCGCGCTCGGCGACCTGGCGGACGGGCGACTCCGCGAGCCAGTCGATCTCCATGTCGGGTCGCAGCTCGCGCAGCGCGCGTGCGATCGCCAGGTCGCGCTGCGTGTGCCCGAGCCCGAGCGGGGAGCACCACCACAGCACGCGCTTGCGCGCCCCATTGCGTGGCGGCTTGGGCGTAGGCGCAGCCGGCTTCTCCCCGGGGAGCGTGTCGAGGAAGGCGTCGATCGCGAGGTTGACCTGCGCAGGCTTGCGGACCGCGCAGCCGTGGCCCGCGCCGGCTAGGACGCGAAGCTGCCCGCCGGTGCAGCGCGCGAGCTCGCGCCCGTTGGCCACAGGGAAGATCCGGTCCTCCTCGCCGTGGATTACGAGGGACGGACAGCGCACCCGCTCGGCGAGCGCGCGCTGGCCCCGCGCGCCGAGGCCCTTGACGCCGCCGGGACGGAACGAGGCGGTGAGCGACTCGCGCTCGGCCTCGTGCGCCCACGCGCGCGCCTCTTCGAGCACACGGCTCGAGTAGGGCTCGGGGACCGTCATGTGATCGACGAACCAGTCGAGGAAGCCGTCGAAGTCGTAGCGCCAGTACTCGGCGTTGAAGCGCGCATATGCACCCGGACCGTCGAGCGGCGCCCGCCCTCGCAACTTGCGTCCGGCACGGACGTCGAAGGCGCGGTTGAGCGGCGCGCGGGCGAACCAGGTGAGCCAGCGTGTGCAGGGCGTGAAGACGGCGGAGATGAAGATCGCGGCCTCCACGCGGTCGGGGTGCTCTGCGGCGAGGCGCTGGAGCGGCCGTCCGGCGCGCGAGATGCCCGCGAGCACGGCACACTCAGCGCCGGCGGCGTCCATGACCGCGAGCGCGTAGCGCACCTCGGCGTGCTCGTCCATCCGCTCGCGCTCGGTGGGGCGGTCCGAGCGCCCGTTGCCGGGCGGGTCGTACACCACGACCCGCGCGCGGCGCGCGAGGTACGGCACCTGGAACTTCCATACGCGCGAGTCGAACAGGCTCCAGGGGGCGAGCAGCACGATCGTCCTCTCCCCCTCCCCGTATGCCTCCCAGTGAACCCCGACGCCGTCGCTGTCGGCTAGTCCGGACGCCGTGGGCGCGAGCGGTCGGATCGCCTCGTAGCGCATCAGCTTCGACCGTCCGGAATCGACCACACGAGCTCGTAGCCGAGCCGGTCCTCCGGCAGGAGTGCCGCGAGCGCCGGCTCCTGCGTGCGGTACTCCGCGATGGCCGCGCGCTTGCCCTCGAGCCTGCCGTTCATCCGGTGGATGTCAGCGCGCATGGAGCCGACTTCCAGTCCCGCTGTGCCGAGCCACCAGCTCCAGAGCCGCTCCGGGCGCAGGTAGCGACCGTCGCCCTCGCCGCTGATCCAGCCCGGCCAGCCGAACATCACCGCGTGCGGCATGTCTGCGTACAGCAGCACCTGGGTCCCACGGCGGCGGAGCGCGAGAGCGCAGTCGCGTACCAGCAGGTGGTCGGGATGGCCGGATACGCCGGCTGGCGCGTAGACCACCCCCGTCGCGCGGACCTCGATGGCGCGGGCGAGCGCGGTGCGTGAGGGGCTCCGGCGGCGGTACTGGGCGTCCACGAACTGCAGGTTCGTCGCCTCCCGGCCGGCGTGAGCCAGCGCCCGGCGGTCCTCGTCGAGGCGCTCGGCCACCCGCGTCGCCGCGTCGGGCGCTCCGGTGAGCGCGTCCCACCAGCCGGACGCCTCGGGGTTGCGGGGCACGCCGGCGAAGACGTTCACGACGCTCACGTCCTCCGTTCCCGAGAGCAGGTGCCAGCACGAGAGGACGGCGTCATCGAGGTGCGGAGAGAGGACCGTGACCGCCATAGCGGCGCAACTGTACGCCCCGCCGCTCTGCCCGACTGCGTCTTTCTACCCACTACGATCGGCAGTCGTGACAGGGGGTTCGGTGTGCGAGGAATGCGGTGCGGCGCTCCCGGCCCGGGCCCGCTTCTGCCCCGAGTGCGGGCGTGCGCTGGCTGAGGCGAAGGACCTGGAGACGCGCCGGGTGGTCACCGCCCTCTTCTTCGACACTGTGGGCTCCACGGCGCTCGGCGAGCGTCTCGATCCGGAGGACCTTCAGCTCGTGGTGGGCGCCGGCGTGGACCGCATGGTGGCCACGGCGAAGGCATTCGGGGGAACCGCCCGCACGCCCGAGGGCGACGGCGCCATGGTGCTCTTCGGGGCGCCCGTGGCGCACGAGGACGACCCCGAGCGCGCCGTGCGTGCAGGGCTCCGGATAATCGAGGAGATGGGCGCCTACTCGACCGAGGTGCGCTCGCGCTGGGGGATCCCGGGCTTCGGCGTTCGCGTCGGGCTCGAGACCGGCCTCGTCGCTTTGAGCACGGTGGGCGGCGCAGGCGGAACGGGCGCGATGGGCGACGCGCTGAACACCGCCGCCCGGCTCCAATCGGCCGCGGCGCCGGGCGAGGTCCTCGTGGGCGAGCGCACCCGGCGCGTGGTGTCGCATCTGTTCGATTGGGACGAACCGCGCGAGCTCGAATTGAAGGGAAAGGCGCAGCCGGTCCGCGCGTGGCGAGCGCTCGCCGCGGTTGCGGGCGCGCCGCGGCGCGTCGGCGTTCGCGCGCGTCTGGTCGGGCGGGACGACGAGCTCGCCCGCGGCCGTGAAGCGGTGGACGCGGTGCTCTCGGGTAGCGGGCGGCTGGTCGTGCTGCGCGGGCATGCGGGGCTCGGCAAGACGCGGATGCTCGAGGAGCTGCGCGACCGGTTCACGGCCGCCGGGGGACGCTGGCTCGAAGGGCGATCGGCGTCGTACGGAGAGGCGCTGGCCCTACATCCCTTCGCCGAGCTGCTCGCCGGGGTGGAGGGCGGCGAGGAGGCGCTCGCGGCGCCGACCGACGTGCCAGCGCCGCTCGGTCTGCAGCGCGTCGCGGCGCGCGTCTCGACGCTCCTTCAGGACCTCGCTCGCGCCACGCCGGGAGTCGCCGTAGCTCTCGACGACCTGCACTGGGCCGACGCGTCGTCGCTCGCGCTCGCCGAGCAGCTGCTCGAGCTCTCGGACCTGGCTCCGCTGCTCCTCGTGCTCGCGAGCCGGCCGGAGCCCGAGCACGCGAGCGCAGGTCTGCTCAGGGCTGCGATCGCGCGGCCAGGGGCGCAGCTGCTCGAGCTGACCGGTCTTCAGCGCGGCGACGAGCGCACCCTTCTCGCGCGGCTCTTCGAAGGGCGCCCGCCCGAGCCCGCGCTGGCGGAGCGGATCCTGGACCGTGCCGGCGGCAACCCGCTCTATCTCGAGGAGCTCGCACTGGCTGCCGCCGATGCGGCGCGGCCCGATGCGCTCGAGGTGCCGACGAGCATCGAGAAGCTCGTGCTCGCCCGCGTGGACACGCTCGACCAGCGTGCGCGCTCAGCCGCGGCCGCCGCCGCTGTGCTCGGCCGCAGCTTCGCGGTCGGGCCGCTTGCGGCGATGGCGGAGATCGACGGCCTCGAGTCGCTGGTGGGAGCCGACCTCGTGGTCGATCTCGGCGACGAGCGCTACGCCTTCCGCCATCCGCTGATCCAGGAGGCGATCTACGGCGGCCTGCTCCGGCGCCGCCGCCAGGAGCTGCACCGCGCCGCCGCGGCCGCCCTGCACGGCGAGCCGCCGGCCGTCCTGGCTCGCCATCACGCGCTCGCCGGCGACGATGCCGAGGCGCTCGACGCCTATCTCCTCGCGGCGACGGAGTCGGAGCGGCAGGGCGCGCTTGCGGAGTCGAGCGCACACTCGGCCGCCGCGCTCGCCGCGGCCGAGCGCCTCGGACTCCCCGACGACGACCCGCGGGCGATGAGCGCGCTTCGCATCAGCGCCGTGGGCGCGTGGTTCTCCGAGGACACCGAGCGGGCGATGAGTCACTTCCGGCGGGCTCTCGCGGCGAGCCGCAGCGCCGGCGACCTACGCGCCGAGCTCGACGTGCTCACGCAGGTCGCGAACTTCGCGCGCTACCACGACTACTCCCAGGTCATCCCGGGATACGAGGCCGCGGCCCGGATCGCCGAGCGGCTCGGCGATGGCGACGCGCTCGTGAACGTGCTCTCCCGCATGGCGATCGCGCAGGTCAACCTGACCGACCTCGCCGGCGCCGCCGACACGGTCCAGCGCGCACAGGAGGCGGCGAGCAAGGCGGGGAGCCGCGTGGCCGCCAGTGCGGCGCTCGACGCGGAGAAGCTGATCGCGTTCCAGCTCGGCGAGGTCGATCGGCTCGAGCAGATCGCCGACCGGCTGCTCGAATCCGTACGCCCGGCGGCGGACGGCTCGTTCCCCGACACCTTCGGGCTCGCCCGCTACCAGTTCACGCTCCTCGAGCGCGCATTCGTGCCGCTCGCGCGCGGTGACCTCGACGAGGCGCGGCGTCGTGCCGTGGCGGCGCTGGCGGAGAACGAGCGCTCCGGGATGACCGCCGTCGACGTGCTCTTCCTCGACGCGTTCACGTGGATCGCCCGCGCGGCCGGGGATCAGGCCGGCGCGGTCGTCGCCGCGCGCGCCGCGCTCGCGTCCGCCGAGCGGGTCGCATCGGCTGAATGGATCGGGTGGTGCGGGGCCTCGCTTGGCGCCGTCCTGCTCGAGGAGGGCGGGAGCGACGAGGCCGCGCGCGTGCTCGCGGCCGGGCTCGACGCCGCCGACCGCGGCGGGGCCATCCTCCAGTGCCTGCGCTGCGCGGCGCTTCTTGCCGCGGCGCATGTCGATCGCCGCGACCAGGGCGCTGCGCGGGCCGCCGCTGCTCGCGCGCTCGCGATCCACGCTCGCGCGCGCACTCCCGAGGGGTCGGCCCTGCTGTTCGCCGGCGACGCGCTGCTCGCACTGTCCCGGGCGCTGCGCTCGCTCGGCGATCAGGCCGCTGCCGATCGCGTCGGGTTGCCGGTGCTGCAGGCAGCGCAGCGGACCGGCTGGTGGCTGCCGGCGGACGCGGCGCGATCGCTCGCCTGAGGCTCAGGCGGCGTGCCGGGCGATCGCGTCGAGGTCGCGGACCACCAGGCGCCGCCGGCTCGTCTCGACGATCCCGAGGGAGCGCAGCGACCGCAGCGCCTTGACCGTGGCCTCGCGTGAAGCGCCGCTCCACGCGGCCAGCTCCTCCTGCGCGATCGCCAGCTCGATCACCGTGCCACCGTCGTCCGCGCGGCCGAACCGCTCGGCCAGGTCGAGCAGTCGTGCAGCCACGCGCGCGAGCGTCTGCGCCGAGCCGAACTCGAGGCGCTGGCGGTCGGACTCGCGCAGGCGCCGCTCGAGCGTGGCTACCAGGGCGAGCATCGCGTCCGGCGCGCTCGCGAGCCAGGCGCCGAACTCGCGGGCGGGTATCGCCACCGCGCTGACGGGGGTGAGCGCCTCGACCGTGGCGGACCGATCGCCGCCGCCGAGCACCGCC
>JAXDGS010000154.1:0-3321 GCA_034664905.1 Solirubrobacteraceae bacterium
GACGGCGATTGGTGGTCGACGTATCTCGACTCGCCGCAGCTGTCGCTGCTGACGCGCAGCTATGACGCGGTCGGGTTCTGGAGCCTGCTCGAGCACGAAGGAGTCAACGTGTGGGGCTCGCAGCCGGCGCTGGTCAAGCGTGGCGCCACAGGGAGCGCCGCGGCGCCGCTGCAAGCAGCCGAGGCCGTCGCGCCGCCCACCTTCGAGTCCGACTGGGGTACCACCCTCGCCACCAAGTCGGCGCTCGGACCCCCCTGGGACCTGGCCGGGCCGGGCATGCCGGCGCGCACCGAGCCGTCCGCCTCCTTGGGCAACGGCGACGCCTGGGGTCATGCCGTCGCCGCGGCGGGAGCCTACGAAGGACGTGTTGACATCGGCGCCGACGTCATCCGCGTCCAGAGCGTCAGCTCCGTCCGCGGCCAGATTCGTGACTCGGCCGGCAACGACCAGGCGATTCCGACCGACCAGCGATACTGCACCGACGGGAACGGATGCGAGTGCCCGGACGGCACCAAGCTCGGCTACACCGCGCTGCCGCCGGGCGAGACACGCATCGGCTTTGCCGATGGCGGGCGGAAGGGATCCGTCGTCATCACCGGCGAATCCCTGGATCAGCACTGCAAGACCAAGCACAAGGGTGGGCTGGAAATCCTCGTCGAACCCGGATTGTCCGTGCTAGCGACGTTCCAGTCCGGCACCTGCTCGGTGGCCAAGGGCAGATTCGAGGCCAAGGCCAGAGATGGAGCGTGGAGCATCGAGGTCCACATCGCGAACTTCGGTACCTACAGGCAGGTCTACACCCTGCAGCACGGCACCGACCCCGGCTTCACGATCCAAGGGCCCCGCGGCACCTACTCCAACGCCTTCGCCGCTCCCAATCACGGACCGGAGTTCGGCCAAATCCACTTCGCTACGAAACCGACCAGGATGTCGCTCGGGTTCGAATACGCATGGAACGCCAGTGGCACCGATGCCGTGCTCCCGCTCGGAGTGATGAACTGCACGCGCCCGAAGCACTGACCGCCGGCGCGACGCCGTTGCGGTAGGACGGTAGTTCTGCCCCGCAACGAGCGCCCCACGCACCGGCCGCCCGTGTGCGGCGCGGTTCATAGCTTGGACGCGATCGCCGTCATCACCGTGCTCTACGAGCTCCGGCTCGACGAAGACCGCGTCCGGGCCAGTCCTCTCTCCAGCAGGAGACCGGTTAGCCGGCTACCGAGAACACCCTGTTGCGATCAACGCGCGAACCCACGGATCCACCACCGGACGTTCTCGACGGCTGTCTGACCATCGCACTTCCGTTCTTGCAGCGGTTACCGGGGCGCAGCAGCAACACGGCTGACGATGGCGGGTCAGACTTCGGGTCCGAACGCTCCCGCTGCTGTGAGGCGTACGACGGATGCGCCGACCTGTCGCACCGCCGCTTCGATGTCATCGGCCCGCGCGGGCGTGAAGTTGGTGTTCAACGAGAGGGTGGCGAAGCCGTGTGTGAACGACCAGGCGGCGAGCACGCCTCCCCATACTTCGTCGTCGCTGGCATCGCCGAGTGTGTCGCGCACGGCCCCGAGCAGAACATCGGCGGCGGCTTGGCGCGCGCTGGCGAGCTCTGGATCCTCGGCTCGGTAGAGCTCGGGCCTGAACATCACCTCGAAGTGCGCGCGATGGCCGAGCGCGAAGCGGATGTACGCGATCCCGCTCGCCACGAGATCCCCACCGCTGTCGGCGAGCGCGTCGCGCATCGCATCAGCGAGGAGCGTGTACCCCTCGGCCGCGATCGCTGTCAGCACGCCCGCCTTGTCGGCGAAGTGGTGGGCGGGCGCCGCGTGCGAGACGCCGGCGCGGCGCGCAACGTCACGCAGGCTCAGCGCAGCTGGGCCGTGCGCCGCGATCGAGGCGAGCGCGCCGTCGAGCACCGCCCGGCGCAGATTACCGTGGTGATAGGGGCGTTTCCCGACCGCGTGTCCGGCCACGCCGGGCAGGCTACAGCCACGACTAGACATTGACAAGATCGCTGCTTGCTGCCAAACTTGACGCCGCCAAGATCGTCGGCTCGGGGAGGGTCTGAAATGTCTAAGCAACTGGGGCGATCGTTGATGGTCGCGGGGTCGCTCACACGACTGTCCTACGCGCTCGGGGCGCTGCTGGGCCCCGACACGATGAGCGCGCTGCGGCTCGCCCCCGACGTCCGTGGCCACGCCGCCGGCCGGATGGACTTCCGTGCCTTCGGCGGACTGCACATCAACATCGCTCTCCTCACGCTACGAGCAGCGTGTCTGAACCGCGACCCCGAAATCGCGCTCGGACTGAACATCGGCTGCGAACTCTCAGACCTGGCAACGACGCTGCTGGAATGGCGCGATCGCGGCGGACCCGACCGCCTCCTCCTCGGAAGCGTTGCCGTCGCAGCCGCCGGCCTAGCGACCTGGACCACCGCGCTGCGAAACCTCTGATCGGGTTCCACGCAACCGCCCGCCGGCGCATCCACAATGCGGTCAACGGACTGAGCCGCGACGACGACAAACGCTCCCGCGAATAGACACGCCGCGCACCGCCGGCTCCGCTGCTGCATTGTCGCCAACAGGGCAGCCTCCATCGGACTACCGCTCGCCGCCGAAATCAGGCAACCTGACGACGGTGACGCCTCAGCAGGATCGACAGCCAAAGTTCTTGACGCGCTGGGCGCTCGTCCTCTCGGCCGGGGCCGCGTCGCAGATGCCGAACGCTAACTGCGACGAGGCGATGCAGCGTCCGGCGCATCGGTTTGCGCTCTGATCAAGCTGCGTGCTGGGTCGGAGCTCGCGGGCCGGATTCAGCTGGAAGCAGTCGTCTCGCACGTCGTGGAGGGCCTCGGCGAGAGCGCTGGGTTTTCGTGGAAGCTTCAGCGGATGGATGGCGGCGCGAAGGCCAAGGCTGCGGCTCCCGTCGGTGCGGAGCGGATCCCGCGGACTGTCCTTTGGGCTCAATGCAAGATATGGCTGTGCGGGCCGCAGAACTGGGTCAGTCCGGCCCGGGTCGGCGTGGCCGTGCAGGTCAGGACCGCAGATCCCGCACCCGCGACCGCCATGATCACGTCGTCAGGGACTTGGGTGACCACGGACCCCTCGAATCCCATGCCGGTCAGCGTGCGCCGGGCGGTACCGCTGCCGGGGGGATGGCGTTGTCGATAAGGACGGCTGCGATGGCGGCGGCGGTGGAGAAGGTTGAGGTGTTGAGGACCCGGCTACGGGCCGAGGCGCCATCCAGGAGCAGTGCCAGTTGCTCGCCGAGCTGTTCGGGGTCGGTGGCGCCGGCCTCGCGGGCGGTTTCGGTGAGCCGCGCGGC
>JAXDGS010000155.1:0-45620 GCA_034664905.1 Solirubrobacteraceae bacterium
CGGGTACCAGCCGGACAGGTAGTAGGCGATGTGGTTGGCGTCGACGTAGGACCAGTTGAAGCCGAAGTTGATGTCCGACGCGGCGAGCTGGAACTGCTGCGGGCTCGTGACGAAGCCGGGTTCGTTGAACTCGGAGAAGCCGACCGCCGAGTCGGCCTCGTGGAAGTAGGTCGTGCGCGCGCTCGCGAAGGCGACTTTTTTGCCCTTGACGGTGCCGCGCGAATAGACGATCCCATGCACGGTGCGGTAGACGGTCAGCCGTTCGGAGCCCGGTTCGGTTTGATCCGATGCGTTGGGCGTCCACGCGTTCGTGCGTTCGAGCTTTTCCATCGCCACGCACTGGCCCTTGTACATGTAGTGCACTTCGTCCTGGCAGAGCACCTCGGCGAACGTGTCGACGTTGTCGGAGGTCGCGGTGGTCGCGCTCCACGCGTAGTCACGCCCGTGGCCGAGCTCGACGTAGAGGTTCACGCCGGGGAAGGAGGCACCGCGCGCGTCGATGCCCGGGCCGTGCAGGTCCTCCTCCATCAGGATCTGGGGCACGTAGTAGCCGACCTGCGGACCCATCACCGCGATCGAGTGACCGTTGGTCGAGTGGCGTGCGTTGACGAGCTCCCAGTTCGACGCATGCGGTGGTCCCGCCAGCGCCTGGCGCAGCAACTGCGAGCCGATCGAACCGTCGCTGGGGACCGGCTGCGGCGAGGGCGTGTGTGTGCTCTGCGCGGCCGAGCTCGGCAGCGGGGGCGTCCCGCCCAGCGGTTCGCCGTCTTCGAGGAAGCTGACCGATCCCGAGTCGGGCATCGCAAGGCCCGTCGCTGAGAACGGCGGGGTGGTCTCGTATGGAAAGCCCTTCGAGATCGTGGTGGGCGCTTCGCGATCGTTGTGCTCGCGGAAGTCTTTCCACGCCGCCCTGCCCGCTTTGAGGCCGAACTTGGCTTCGAAGGCCTCGGCGGTCAACGCCGAGCGCACCTCCGAGCCGCCGCCCTTGCCGAAGATGCCGCCGATCAGCGACGCCTCGGCGATCACGTCGGTCGCTTTCCATTCGAGCGGAGCCTTGCCGATCCCCGCGTACTCGGCGGGCATCTTGGTCGGGTCGATCAGCGCGGCATGGATGTACGCGTTGATCCCTTCGACGTAGTTGTCCACGTCTTCGACCGCCTGTTTGCCCGCCGCGCCGTAAAGGGTCGGGGCGTTTTCGAGCTGCGACTGCAGGTCGGCTTCGGTGTAGGGCGCGATCAGCCACTGCGTGCGGTCCATCGCACGGTTGCCCGCGGCGCCGCCCGCGAAGGAGGACAGTTCGGCGCGCGCGGAGTGGCGCAGGATGTCCATAAGGAACAGCCGATCCGCAGCGCCCGCGTAGCCTGCGCCGAACATCACGCCCGCGCGCGTGCTGCCGTAGACGTGTGGCACGCCGTAGGACTTGTCGCGCGCGATCGAGACGTCTGCACGCGGCGTTTCGACCGAGGCGAGGTCGCCTTCCTTGATGCCGAAGGTCGCGTCCTTGAAGTAGTTCGGTATCTGTTCGCGTGTGAGCGTCGGCGAGGCGTAGATCAGCCCGGCGTAGAGCGGCAGCTGGTCGTTGAAATGCGCCGGGTAGGTCCCGTTCGCCTGGAATTCACCGAGCTGCTGTGCGTTGTCGAGGCCGTTCTCGCCGGGCGGGAGCACATTGCGAAAGCCGCCCGCGTCATTGGTGGCATACGGCTGCGGCGGCACTTCAGCGTGCGCGCTCGAGGCGCACGCGCAGAAGATCGCCGCGCTTGCGAGCAGCCACGGTAGGCGCGTGCGAAGGCGGTTTGCCGCTGTGGTCATGTCGCTCCCCCGGTCCCCAGACGTTCGAGTTCTTCTGCTTGGAAGTCAACCTGCCCGACGCGGCCCCTATACCCTCAAGCGGGCCGCGATAAACGCGAAGGCGCCGACGGCGGCAAGGCGCCTCGCGCGTGTAATCCTTCAGCCGGTGAGCGCGATCACGGTCACCTGTTTCACCGACCCGGGGTGTCCGTGGGCGTATTCGGCGAGCCCCGCGTTCGCGGTGCTGCGCTGGCGCTACGGCGATCAGCTGCGCTGGCGCGTGGTCGTGATAGGGCTTGCCGAGGACCCGCAGCGCTACGTGCAGCGCGGCTACACGCCGGAGCTGATGGCGATGGCGAACATGCGCTTCCGCCGCTTCGGGATGCCGTTCCTGTTGGCGCCGCGCGCGCGTGTGGCCGCGACCGGCCGTGCGTTCCGGGCGATCGTCGCATCGCGCCTGCTCGACCCGCCGCGTGAGTATGAGGTGCTACGCGCGCTGCAGATCGCCTGGTTCACGAGCACGCTTGTGCTCGACGAGGATCGCGACCTCGCGCAGGCGCTCTCGTCTGTCGAGGGTCTCGATGTGCAGGCGGTGATCGCGGCGATCGACGACGGGCGCACGACCGACGCGTACGAGGCCGACAAGCGCGCGGCGCGCAGCGCTGAGGGCTCGCCGACGCAGTTTCAGGGCAAGGCACGCCAGAGCGACGGACCGGTGCGCTACTCGGCTCCCTCGCTCGTCCTGGAGGCGGGCGCACGGCGACTCGAGGCGGGCGGCTTTCAGCCGGTGGAGGCCTACGATGTGCTGATCGCGAATCTCGACCCGACGCTCGCGCGAAGCGAGCCGCCCGAGCAGGCGATCGATGCGCTGCGTGCTTTCCCGGGCGGCCTCGTCACGCAGGAGATCGCGGCGATCATGGCGCAGAACAACGAGGCTGCCGACCGCGATCGTGCCGAGCAGGCTTTGATCGCGCTCGCCGGCGCCGGTGAGGTGCGCCGCACGCCACTCGGCGATGGAGCCGTGTGGCAGATCGCCTGACGGCGTGAGAGGTGGGGCGGGTAGCCTGAGGCGCTGCGATGTCGATCACGGTCACACTGCCCGACGGCAAGAAGCTCGAGCTCTCAGACGGCGCCACCGGCGCCGACGCGGCAGCTGCGATCGGTCCCGGGCTGGCGCGTGCTGCGCTGGCGGTCTCGGTGAGAGACGGCGACGGTGGCGCGGCCGAGATGCGCGACCTCGCACGCGCCCTGCCCGATGGCGCGCGCGTTGAGATCATCACCGCGAAGAGCGGCGAGCGCGCGCTCGAGCTGATCAGACACGACGCCGCGCACGTGCTCGCTGCGGCGGTCATGGAGCTCTATGACGGCGTGAAGATCTCGATCGGCCCGCCAATCGAGGACGGCTTCTACTACGACTTCGAATTCGCCGATGAGGACACGGTCACCGAGGCCGACTTCGCGTCGATCGAAGCGCGGATGCGCGAGCACATCAAGGCGGCCGAGCGCTTCGAGCGCGAGGACGTGCCGGTGGCGCAGGCGCGCGAGCGCTTCGTTGCGCAACGCCAGGACTACAAGGTCGAGCTGATCGATGATCTCGTGCGCGCCGCGACGCTCGAGCGGCCGCTCGAGACGGTCTCGCTGTACACGAATGGGCCGTTCACCGATCTGTGCCGCGGGCCCCACGCGCCGAGCACGAAGGCGGTGGGCGCTTTCAAGCTGCGCTCCGTCGCCGGCGCCTACTGGCGCGGGGACTCTGCACGGCCGATGCTCACGCGTGTCTATGGCACCGCGTTCTTCTCCAACGCCCAGCTCGAGGAGCACCTCGAGAGGATCGAGCAGGCGAAGGCGCGCGACCACCGCAAGCTGGGACGCGAGCTCGGGCTGTTCACCTTCTCGGATGTCTCGCCCGGCGCCGCGTTCTGGCTCCCCGCCGGCACGAGCGTGTGGAACGCGCTGGTGGCGATATCGCGCGAGATGGGTCGCGAGCGCGGCTACAGCGAGGTCAAGACGCCGCAGATCTACGACGCGGAGCTGTGGAAGACCTCGGGGCACTGGGGCAAGTACCGCCAGAACATGTTCACCGTGGAGGTCGAGGAGCGCGAGATGGGGGTGAAGCCGATGAACTGCCCGGGCCATGCGCACCTGTTCGCGAGCCGCCGGCACTCATACCGCGAGCTGCCCGTGCGCTACTTCGAGCCGGGGCTGCTGCACCGCAACGAGCCCTCCGGGGTGCTGCACGGCCTCTTGCGGGTGAGGCACTTCGCGCAGGACGACGGGCACATCTTCTGCACCGAGGAGCAGGTCGAAGAGGAGGTGAAGGGCTGCCTGCAGATGGCGTTCGCGACCTATGAGCGATTCGACTTCGACGTGCGGCTCGAGCTCTCGACGCGCCCGCAGGAGCGGGTCGGCAGCGAGGAGATGTGGGACCGCGCGGAGGAGAAGCTGGCGCGCACGCTCGAGGAGCTCGGCCTCTCATACGCGCTGAATCCCGGCGACGGCGCCTTCTACGGCCCGAAGATCGACATGCACATGACCGATTCGCTCGGTCGCTCGTGGCAGCTCGGAACGGTGCAGCTGGACTACTCGATGCCCGAGCGGTTCGACCTCGCCTACACGGGTGCCGACAACAGCGAGCACCGTCCGGCGATGATTCACCGCGCGATATTCGGCTCCTATGAGCGATTCATCGGGATCATGCTCGAGCACTACGGCGGCGAGCTGCCGCTGTGGCTCGCACCGGTGCAGGCGATCGTGCTGCCGGTCTCCGACCGCTTCAGCGACTACGGGCGCTCCGTGTGGGAGGGGCTCGGGCGCGCGGGCCTGCGCGCAGAGCTCGACGATCGCAGCGAGTCGATCGGACGCAAGATCCGCGACGCCGAGCTGCGCAAGGTCCCTTACATGCTCGTCGTGGGCGAGCGCGAGCAGTCGGCGGGGTCGGTCGCGGTGCGCGAGCACCACGGTGGCGATCTCGGCGATCTCTCGCTCACGGAGTTTACAAAGCAGCTCGATGGACAGCTATACTCGGCACATTGACGTCCAGGAAATCCTCAGAGCGGCGCGCGTAGCATTCACTTGAAGCGCGGCCAGGACAGCTAGTGCCGGTACCCCGCAGGTTCGACCGGCGCCCGCCCGAGCGGGACCTGACAAGGATCAACGAGCGCATCCGGGTGCCCGAGGTGCGGCTGATCGACGATGAGGGGACGCAGGTGGGTGTGATGACGACCGCCGACGCGCTCAGCTTCGCGCAGGAGCGCGAACTTGACCTCGTCGAGGTCGCCCCCGAGGCGCGTCCACCTGTCTGCCGCGTGCTGGACTACTCCAAGTACAAGTACGAGCAGGCGCAGAAGCAGAAGCAGGCTCGCAAGCATCAGCAGCAGATCACGATCCGCGAGATCAAGTTCCGCCCGAAGATCGCCGAGCACGACTACGACACCAAGAAGCACCACGTCGAGCGCTTCCTGCGCCACAAGGACAAGGTGAAGATCACGATCATGTTCCGCGGCCGGGAGGTCACTCACCCGGAGCGAGGCACGGCGATCCTCGACCGGCTCGCGGTGGAGCTCTCCGAGCTGGGTGTCGTCGAGCAGCGTCCGCTGCAGGAAGGGCGCAACATGACGATGATGATGGCGCCCTCCAAGGCGGTGCTCGCGGGACGCCTCGAGCCGGTCGACTCCGCCGAGGATGCGCCCGCGCCAGCGGCTGGCGCCGACGGCGATGTCGCCGCGGCGGCGCTCGAGTCCGGGGCGGCGGCGGCGCCCGAGCCGGACGCGGGAGTCCCTGCTGAGCCGGCGGCCAACGGCGATACGCCCGCGCCACCGGAGGAGGCCGAGCCGTCGGTGGACGACGGCGGAGCCGCCGCGGCCGGCACCGCCGTGCCATAATCGGCTCGCGACCATGCCCAAGATGAAGACGCATTCCGGCGCCAAGAAGCGCTTCAAAATCACCGCCACCGGCAAGGTGCGTGCGCGGCACGCGTTCACGAGCCACATCCTCGAGAAGAAGTCGCCGAAGCACAAGCGCGCGCTCGGGCAGCCGGTGCTCATCTCCGATCACGACGCCCCGCGGATCAAGCGAATGCTCGGGGCGGGCAAATGACGCGGGTCAAGCGCTCGGTCAACGCGCGCAAGAAGCGCCGCGCGACGCTCGAGCTTACGAAGGGCTTCCGCGGGGAGGCTCACTCCAACTACAAGCGCGCCAAGGAGGCGCTGCTGAAGGCGGACGCGTACGCGTATCGCGACCGGCGCAACCGCAAGCGGGACTTCAGACGGCTGTGGATCACCCGCATCAACGCCGCCGCGCGCATGAACGGGATGAGCTACTCCGAGTTCATGCACGGCCTGTCGCTGGCGGGGGTCGAGCTGGATCGCAAGGTGCTCGCGGACATCGCCGTGCGCGACGCCGACACGTTCCGACGCTTTACCGAGGTCGCCCGCGAGGCGTCGGCTGCCTGACTCCGCTACCGCCGGAGTCACCCGGCAATCGACTTGAGGCCTCCCGGGCGTCGCTCCTTTAAAAGGACGGCGCCCTTCTTGTATCCGAGCACAGACACGAGACACCACATCGATGACCCAGATCGCATCACGACAGAACCCCCGGCTGAAGGCGCTCCGCAAGCTGCATGGCAAGCGCGAGCGCGAGCGCAGCGGCCTGTTCGTCGCCGAGGGCGAGGACCTGATCGCGGCGGCGGCGCAGTCCGGCTGGAGCGCCGTCGAGGGCTACCGCCTCGCCGGCACCGGTCTCGGCGGAGAGGGGTTCCTCGATGTGGAGCGCACCTCGCTCGCGGCGGTCTCGGCGCTCGGGTCCGGCACGCGCGTGCTCGGTGTCTATGAGCAGCGGTGGGGCGTACCCGCCGGCCCCTTGTGCGTGTACATGCACGGGGTCGGGGACCCGGGCAACGTCGGGACCGTGCTGCGCTCCGCGCACGCGTTTGGAGCCTCGTGCGTGGCGCTCGGACCGGGCTGCGCAGATCCGTACTCGCCGAAGGCGGTGCGCGCGAGCATGGGCGCGCTGTTCTCGGTTGCGCTCGCGCGCGTGGACGACGTCGCCGCGCTGCCGGGTGAGCGGATCGCGCTGCTCGCGGACGCGGGCGAGACGCTTGAGGGCGTTGCGCGGGATCGGGAGCGCGAGCTCACGCTGCTGATCGGAAGCGAGCGCGACGGCCTGCCGCGAGAGATCGTCGAGGCGTGCGAGCGCGTGGCGCGGATCCCGATCGCGAGCGATTCGCTCAACGCGGCGATGGCCGCGACGGTCGCTCTGTATGAGATGACGCGCAGCCGCACGCTCGCCGCGCGCGAGGGCGCCGGCGACGCCGTGCCTGCACCGAGCGGCGCGATCGCCGGCGATCGAGGCACTAGGGTCCGGGGCCGATGATCGATCGTGTCGAGCAGCTGCGCGCGGAGGCTGAAGCGGCGATCGCCTCCGCCGAGTCGAGCGAGAGCCTCGAGCAGCTTCGCGTGCACTACCTCGGACGCAGAGCGGAGCTTCCGCAGATCCTGCGCGGCGTGGCCGAGCTCGACCCGTCGCAGCGCGCGCAGGTCGGCAAGGCCGCGAACCAGGCGCGCAAGGCGCTCGAGTCCGCGCTCGCAGAGCGCGCACGCGAGCTCGGGGAGACTGAGCTGGACGCCAGCCTCGAGCGCGACAGGATCGACGTCACGCTGCCGGGCGCGCCACCGCAGCCGCTCGGGCGCCTGCACCTGCTCAACAGCACGCGCCGGGAGCTCGAGGACATCTTCCTGGGACTCGGCTTCACCGTGATGGAGGGTCCCGAGATCGAGACCGTCCATTACAACTTCGACGCGCTCAACCACAGCCCCACCCACCCGGCGCGGGCGCGCACCGACACCTTCTACGTGTCCTCCGAACTGGTCCTTCGAACCCACACCTCGCCGATGCAGGTGCGCGCGATGGAGAATCATCCACCCCCGCTTTACGTGGTCATCCCCGGGCGCGTCTTCAGGCCGGACTCGGACGCGACGCACACGCCGCAGTTCCATCAGGTCGAGGGCCTGGCGGTCGACGAGGACATCACGCTCGCCGATCTGAAGGGGACGCTTCTGGAGTTCGCGCGCGGCGTGTTCGGCGGTGAGCGCGAGGTCAGGCTGCGTCCGCACTTCTTTCCCTTCACCGAGCCGAGCGTCGAGGTCGACGTGTCGTGCTTTCACTGCTCGGGCAGCGGCTTCCTGGCCGACGGCGCGCGCTGCTACCTGTGCAAGGGCGAGGGCTGGCTGGAGGTGCTTGGCGCGGGCGAGGTCGACCCCAACGTGTACGGCCACGTCGCGACCACCGACCGCAACGCCCCGGGCTATGACCCCGAGAAGGTCCAGGGGTTCGCGTTCGGGATCGGCGTGGAGCGGATCGCGATGCTCAAGCACGGCATCCCGGACCTGCGCCTCTATTACGAGAACGACCTGCGCTTCCTGGAGCAGTTCGCATGAGGGTGCCGCTGCCATGGCTGCGCGAACACTGCGATCCGCCCCTGGACGTCCGTGCGATCGAGGAGCGCCTGACGATGACCGGCACGAAGGTCGAGGCGGTCCACCGCCACGGTGTGCCCTCCACCGAGCGCTTCGTGGTCGGCCGCGTGATCGCGGTGGAGCGTCACCCCGACGCCGAGCGGCTGCAGGTGTGCAAGGTCGATCTTGGCGCCGCGGACAGCGCTCCGGCGAGCATCGTGTGCGGCGCACCGAACGTCCAGGCAGGGCAGACGGTCGCCGTCGCGCGGCCGGGAGCGGTACTGCCCGACGGCAGGACGCTCGAGAGCGTGACGCTGCGCGGGGTGCTCTCCGAGGGCATGATCCTCGCCGAGAGCGAGCTCGAGATCGGCGCGAACGGGCGCGGCATCATGGTGCTCGACGATCTCACCCCCGATGCCGAGTTCGCACCCGGCACTCCACTCGCGGACGTGCTGCCGATCGCGGTCGAGGTGCTCGAGCTCGAGGTCACACCCAACCGCCCCGACTGCCTCGGGATCTACGGCGTCGCGCGCGAGCTTCACGCGGCCACCGGCGCCGCGCTTGGCGAGGCGCCGTGGAGCGATGATCCTGGCTCGCCCGGGCCGCTGGCCGGGGTCGAGGTGCTCGTCGAGTGCCCTGAGCTGTGCCCGCGCTTTACCGCGCGCGTGCTCGAGGGCGTCACGGTCGGCGAATCTCCGCTGTGGCTGCGCGCGCGCCTGCTCGCTGCAGGGCAGCGCCCGATCAACAACGTCGTGGACGTCACCAACTACGCGATGCTCCACACGGGCCAGCCCCTGCATGCGTTCGACCTCGACCGCGTCGCAGGGGCACGCCTGACCGTGCGCCGTGCGCGCGCGGGCGAGCAGGTCGAGACGCTCGACGGCCAGCTGAGGGCGCTCGACCCCGAGATGGTCCTGATCGAGGACGCCGACGGCCCCACCTCGATCGCAGGGGTGATGGGCGGCGCGCGCTCGGAGGTCGCTGCGGACACCACGCGGGTGCTGCTCGAGGTCGCCACCTGGAACGGCCCCAACATACATCGCACCTCGACGGCGCTCGGTCTTCGCAGCGAGGCGTCGAGCCGCTTCGAGAAGGGCCTTGCGCGCGAGCAGTGCATGCACGCGCAGGCTCTCGCAACGCGCCTGCTGATCGAGCTGTGCGGCGCGAAGGCGCTTCCTGGAACGATCGACGTCGGCGAGGAGCCGCCGGCGGGCGCTCCGCTGCGTCTGCGCGAGCAGCGCGTGCGCGCGATCCTGGGGATCCCCGTCGCGCTAGAGCGCCAGGAGCAGATCCTCGGAGCCCTCGACTTCGCGACCAGCCGCACCGAGGACGGGCTCGACGTCTCCGTGCCGGCGCTGCGCCGGGAGGACGTGACGCGCGAGATCGATCTGATCGAGGAGGTCGCGCGCATCGACGGCCTCGAGCGGCTGCCCGCGACGCTGCCCGCGAGGCGTGGCGCAGCGGGCAGGCTCACCCACGCACAGCGCGTGCGGCGCGCGGCCGAGGATGCGATGGTGGGCCGAGGCCTGTTCGAGATCGTCGGCTGGAGCTTCGCCGCGCCGGAGCTGCTCGAGCGCCTGCGGCTCGGACCCGAGCACGCGATGCGCGAGGTCGTCGTGGTGGAGAACCCACTCTCCGAGGAGCAGTCGATCCTGCGCCCGACGCTGCTCGGGTCGCTGCTCGACGCTGCCCGCTACAACGTCGCGCGCACGCGGCCGGATCTCGCGATCTTCGAGTCGGGCACCGTCTACCGTGCCTCGCGTGAGGACGCGCCGGCGCACGAGCACCACGCGTTGGGTGCGCTTCTGACGGGCGCGCTCGGCGTGCGCGCCTGGCGCGGGGCGCAGGGCGAGGCGGACTTCTTCGCCGCCAAGGCGCTGCTCGAAGGGCTGCTCGGCAGATTCAACGTCGGGCTCTCCGCGCGGCCTGCGAGCTTTCCATTCCTGCATCCCGGACGCTCCGCCGAGGCGCTCGCAGACGGTGAACGGATCGGCTTCCTCGGCGAGCTCCACCCGCTCGTGGCGTCGTCGTGGGATCTCGCTCGCACCGCGGTGTTCGCCGTCGATCTCGACCGGCTCGCGCAGGCCGTGCCGGCGGATGTGGCTTTTCGGCCGTTCGCGTCGGTGCCGGCGCTGCGCCAGGATCTCGCGGTCACGCTGCCCAGCGGCGTCCCGGCGGCGCAGGTGCTCGAGGCCGTTAGCGCCGCGGCCGGGCCGATCCTCGCGGATGTGAGCGTGTTCGACGTCTACACCGGTGAGCAGGTGGGCGAGGACCGGCGCTCGCTCGCGCTCGCGCTCAGCTTCCAGTCACCCGAGCGCACGCTGACCGACGAGGACGCGGCGCCCGTTCGCGAGCGAATCATCGCTGCGCTGCGCGAGCTCGGGGGTGAGCTTCGTGGCTAGCGTCGCCACGCGCCAACCCGCCGCAGAGGGTGCCCCGCGAGTGCTCGTCGCCGGCGCGACGGGCTTCGCCGGCGCGCTCGCAGCGCACCTGCTCTGGCGCCATCCCGGCTTCGAGCTGATCGCCGTCACCGGGCGCTCGGAGCTCGGTAGGCGCGTCGATGAGCTCTACCCGCGCTACCGCGTGCCACTCCCGATCGAGCAGCTCGAGCTCGAGCGCCTCGAGCGCCTCGACGCCGCCGTCGTCGCATACCCCCATGCCGCAGCCGCCCCGACCGTCGCGACGCTGCTTGAGCGCGGCGCGCGTGTGGTCGACCTCAGCGCCGACTTCCGGCTGGGATCGCTCGAGGCCTACGAGCACTGGTACGGCCCGCACCCGCGACCGGAGCTGCTCGCGCAGGCGGTCTATGGTCTGACCGAGCTTCACCGCGAGCGGATCGCGGACGCCTCGATCGTCGCGAACCCCGGCTGCTATCCCACCGCCTCGCTGCTCGCGCTCGCGCCGCTCGCTCGTGCCGGGCTGATCGCAGACTTGGTGATCGACGCCAAGCAGGGGATCTCCGGAGCCGGACGCGCGTTCGACGAGACGACGCACCTGTCGATCGCGGGCGAGAACATCGTTCCCTACAAGGTCGCCGCCCACCGGCACACGCCCGAGATCGAGGAGCAGCTGCAGCTGGCGGCAGGCGCGAGCGGCCCGCCGCTGGCGGTGCAGTTCCAGGCGCATCTCGTCCCGCTCGACCAGGGAGAGCTGGTCAGCTGCTACGTGACGCCGAGTCGGCGGATCGGCGCCGAGGAGCTGGGTGAGCTGTATGAGCAGGCGTACGCGGATGAGCCGTTCGTCGAGGTCGTGCAGACGCCCCCGGGCGTGCGCGAGGTGCGCGAGACCAACTACTGCCGCGTGTTCGCAGCCGCCGATCAGCACACCGGCAAGGTGATCGCATTCGGCGCGATCGACAATCTGTGGAAGGGCACCTCCTCGCAGGCGGTCCAGAACCTCAACCTGATGTTCGGCCAGCCCGAGACAGCGGGGCTTCAGTGAACGTGTCCGGCCCCGACGCGCCCGCGCGCGCGCTGTTCCGCTCGCGCTGGGTGCCCCAGCCCGAGCACGTGCGCGACCTGGGCGGCGACGCCGGCCTGCCGGCGGGATTTCGCGCGGCGGGCGTGGCAGCGCAGATCAAGGCAAGCGGAAACCCCGACGTGGGGCTGCTGGTGTGCGACACGAACGGCGCCAGCGCGGCGCGCTTCACCTCCTCGGGGACAGCGGCAGCTCCGGTGCTGCTCAGCCGCGAGCGCTGCCGGCTCGAGGCCCTGCGCGCGGTGCTCGTGAACTCCGGCTGCGCCAACGCCGGGACCGGCAGGCGTGGCCTCGACGACGCCGCCAAGACCCAGGGCGCCGCTGCGCTCGCGGCGGGGGTCAAGCCCGAGGAGGTCGCGGTGGCCTCGACCGGCGCGATCAGCCACCTGTTGCCCGTCGAGGCGGTGCTGAAGGGGATACTGGACGCGCGCGCGCAGCTGAGCCAGGGCGCGGACCGCGAGTTTCAGCGCGCGATCGAAACCACCGACGCGTTCGAGAAGCGCGCGAGCCTCGAGGTGCTGCTGCCGTCGGGTGCGGTGCGCTTGAGCGCCCAGTGCAAGGGCGCCGGAATGATCTCGCCGCGCTTTGCCACGATGCTGTGCTTCGTGCAGACCGACGCTGCGCTCACGCCGGAGACGGCCGATCTGCTGCTTGGCGTATGCGTCAAGCGCTCCTTCGACCGCGTCTCCGTCGACGGGCAGCTGTCCACCAACGACACGGCGATCCTGATGTGCTCGGGCGCGAGCGGCGTGAGCGTCTCGCCTCAGAGCGAGGACGAGCTGCGCTTCGGCGAAGCGCTCGATGCGCTGCTGCGGGCGCTCGCGATCATGATCGTCGCCGACGGCGAGGGCGCGGGGCGAATCGCGCGCGTGGTGGTTCGCGGCGGAGACGTTGAGGGTGTCGAGGCGGTGGCGCGCGCGGTCGCGAACTCGCCGCTGGTGAAGACGGCTCTGCACGGCGGCGATCCGAACTGGGGGCGGATCGTCCAGGCCGTCGGCGCGGCGCTTCCCGGCACGGCGCCGCTGGCGGTGGACGTGGCGATCGACGGCGAGCGCGTGTGCGTCGCCGGGGAGGCGGTGCCCCATGACGAGCAGTCGGTCGCGCGCAAGGTGGCGGCACAGGAGGTCGAGTTCGAGATCGGCCTGCCGGGCGAGGGCGCGGAGACCGAGGTCTTCTTCTCCGACCTCTCGCACGGGTACGTGAGCGTCAATGCGGAGTACACGACGTGAGCGCCTCGGCATACACAGAGGAAGGCGAGCGCTGATGCGCGATGTCGGCACGCTGCTCGAGGCGCTCCCGTACATCCGGGAGTTCCATGGCAAGACGGTGGTGATCAAGTACGGCGGCGCCGCGATGGAGGACCGCGAGCTGCGCGAGGATTTCGCGCGCGACGTCGTGCTGCTGAAGTACGTCGGGTTGAACCCGATCGTCGTTCACGGCGGCGGTCCGGAGATCACCGGCTACATGGAGCGCCTGGGCCTGCCGGTTGAGTTCGTCGGCGGGCTGCGCGTCAGCGACGGTGAGACGGTCGAGGTCGCGAAGATGGTGCTGGTCGGCAAGGTCAACAAGGAGATCGTCCTGCGCCTGAACCGTCACGGTCAGCCGGCGGTCGGCATCTGCGGCGACGACGGCTCGCTCTTCCAGGTCGTGCGCCGCACCGCGCCGGGGGGCGAGGACATCGGCTTCGTCGGGCGCATCGAGCGGGTCAACGTCGGCGTGATCGAGCACTTCTTCAGCGACTACATCCCGGTGATCGCCTCGGTCGGCGCAGACCGGGAGGGCAACTCCTACAACGTCAACGCCGACGACGCCGCGGGCGCCGTCGCGGGTGCGCTCGGCGCGTACAAGGTGGTGTTCCTCACCGACGTCCCGGGCTGGCTCGAGGACCCCTCCGACCCGGCCAGCCTGATCGGGCAGGCCAGCACGCGCAGGGTGAGCGAGGCCGTCGCCGGGCTCGACGGAGGCATGCGGCCCAAGCTCGAAGCGTGCGTGGACGCGATCAACCATGGTGTCAGTGCGGCGCACATCCTTGATGGCCGGATCGCGCATTCGCTGCTGCTCGAGCTGTTCACCGACGCCGGCATCGGCACCAAGATCGAGGCCGCCCAGTGACGCTCGCCGAGCTGCAGCAGCTGGAGCACCGGCGCATGATCGCCTCCTACGCGCGGCTGCCGGTGCAGTTCGTGCGCGGGGAAGGAGCGCGCCTGTGGGATGAGGAGGGCAACGAGTACCTCGACTTCCTCTGCGGCATCTCGGTGACGAGCATCGGGCACTGCCATCCGCTCGTGGTCGAGGCGGTGCGCGAGCAGACGGGGCGGCTCATGCACACCAGCAACCTCTTCTACACCGAGCCGGCGATGCGCCTGGCCGAGCGGCTCTCGCGCTCGAGCCTCGGCGGCAAGGTGTATCTGTGCAACTCCGGCGCCGAGGCCAACGAGGCGGCGATAAAGCTCGCGCGCAAGGCTCGCCCGGGAGGCGACATCGTCGTCGTGCACAACGCCTTCCACGGGCGCACCTACGGCGCCCTCTCGGCGACGCCTCAGGAGTCCAAGCAGGCGCCGTTCGCGCCGCTGGTGCCCGGCTTCCGCGCCGTCGAGCCGCTTCCGGAGGTGATCACCGAGGCCGTCGACGAGCGCACAGCTGCGCTGCTGCTCGAGCCGATCCAGGGCGAGTCGGGCGTGAACGTGCTCACACCGGAGCTGCTCGCGGCCGCGCGGGCGGCCTGCGATCGGAGCGGGGCTGCGCTCGTCTTCGACGAAATCCAGTGCGGGATGGGCCGCACCGGCACCCTGTGGGCGTATGAGCAGACCGGGGTGGTGCCCGACGCGATCACCTCCGCGAAGGCGCTCGGCGGCGGGCTTCCGGTCGGCGCGCTGATCACGGGCGCGCGCCTGGCCGACGTGCTCACGCCGGGTGATCACGGCTCCACGTTCGCCGGCGGCCCCGTCGTTGCGGCGGCGGCGCTCGCTGCGCTCGAGCTCACCGACGACGAGCAGCTGCTCGAGAACGTGCGCGGGCTCGGCCAGATGCTGGCTGCGGCTCTGCAGGAGCTGGCGCACGTGCGTTCGGTGCGCGGGCGCGGGCTGATGCTCGCGTGCGAGCTGGACGTGCCGGCACCGGCGGTCGTCCGCCGCGCGCTGCTCGAGCAGCGCCTCGTGCTCAACGCCACGGGCCCCAGCACCGTGCGCCTGCTTCCGCCGCTGATCATCGACGAGGCCGACGTCGCGCAGGCGCTCGAGCGTCTGCGCGCGGCGCTCGAGGAGTGACATTGAAGCGCGCGCTGGGCGACGGCTTCGAGCTCGATGACGACCCGCGTCGCATCGACGTCGACGCGGTGCACGAGTTCATCAGCACTCAGTCCTACTGGGGCCTGGGTCGCCCGCGCGATGTCGTCGAGCGCACGATCCGGGGATCCTCGAGGGTGCTGGGGCTTTACCGCGACCACGAGCTCATCGGCTTCGCGCGCGCCGTCTCGGATGAGACGACGGTCGCGTATCTCGCCGACGTTTACGTCCTGCCCGCCTACCGCGGGCGCGGGCTCGGAATGGAGCTCGTACGCGAGATCGTCGACGGCTCGCCCGGCGAGGGCGTGCGCTGGCTGCTGCACACCGCCGACGCGCAGGGGCTCTACGCGAAGCTCGGCTTCACCGAAGGCCAGGCGGTCTATCCGCTGATGGAACGCGGGCGCCGGCCGCAGCCCGTCGGCGAGAAGCGCGCCACTGCCGAGTCGGGGGAGCACCGATCCGGTGCGCTGCCGCGCGCCGGAGAAGCCCGCGGCAGTAGCCTTCCCCGGCCGTGAGCAGCGAAGACCCGATCACACGTGCACCGACCGCCTCCTACGAGGCGGACCCCGCAGAGGTCCGTCGCGTGCTGTTGCTGTACTCGGGCGGCTTGGACACGAGCGTGATGCTCAAGTGGATCCAGGATCGTTATGACGCGGAGGTCGTTTGCCTGACCGCGAACCTCGGCCAGCCCGGCGAGGACTACGAGGTGATCCGCGAGAAGGCGATGCGCCTCGGCGCGCTCGAATGCCACGTGGTCGACGCCCGCGAGGAGTTCGCGCTCGAGTATCTGCTGCCGGCGATCAAGGCCAACGCGAACTACGGCGCCGGCTATCCGCTGTTCACAGCGCTCGGGCGCCCGCTGATCGCAAAGCTCGCGGTCGAGCATGCGCGCGCCGCCGGCTGCGACACGATCGCGCACGGCTGCACCGGCAAGGGCAACGACCAGGTGCGTATCGAGGCGACGGTCGCGACGCTCGCTCCCGAGCTGAAGGTGATCGCGCCGGTGCGCTCCTGGCAGATGGGCCGCGACGAGGAGATCGCGTACGCGCGCGAGCACGGCATCCCGATCAAGGCTCATCCCGGTGAGGGCACCGAGGCCGCGGCGCCGTACTCGATCGACGACAACCTGTGGGGACGCTCCTCGGAGGGCCGTTGGATCGAGGATCTCGAGCACGCCCCCGAGGACGACGTGTTTCAGCTCGTCAGCCGTCCGGAGGATGCGCCCGACGAGCCCGAGATCATCGAACTGGCGTTCGAGCGGGGGACGCCCGTCGCGTTGAACGGCGAGTGCCTCGGCCTGGTCGAGCTGATCGAAGCAGCCGCGGCGATCGGCGCGCGCCACGGCGTGGGGATCGTCGACCACATCGAGGACCGCATCGTCGGGCTGAAGGTGCGCGACATCTACGAGACGCCCGCCGCCGCGATCGTCCTGACCGCCCACCAGGAGCTCGAGCGGCTGGTCTGCACGATCCATCAGAACCAGTTCAAGCCCGAGCTGGACCGCCAGTGGGCGTATCTCGTCTACGCAGGCCTTTGGTGGGAGCCGCTGCGCGGTGACCTCGACGCGTACATGGAGCGCGTCAACCAGCAGGTGACCGGCACGATCGGCATGAAGCTCTACAAGGGCCTCGTGCGGGTCGTCACACGCTCCTCGCCGAACGCGCTCTACGACGCGGCGCTGGCCTCGTTCGCCGAGTCGGGTGGGCTCTTCTCGCAGGCGGCCTCGCCGGGATTCATCGAGCTGTGGTCGCTGCAGTCGCGCATGGCCTGGCGACTGCGCAACCGCTAGCGATGCGGCTAGCATTGCGTCGATGAGTCGCAACGGCTACCGGCTGCTCGGCTACGTGGTGTGGCGCGGCACGAAGTGGTATGTGCGTCGCCGGCTGCCCTCTCGACGGGCGCTCGCCGGGTACGGCTTGGCAGGCCTCGGAGTCGCCGTCGCCGGGGTCGTGCTCGCCAGGCGCGCGATCGGCTGAGAGCTTCCAGGGCACCGGCGCGGCGAGCGCGGCGAGGCGCTCCGTGGAGCGCGCCTGAGCGGTGCGCGCCGTCCGCCGCGAGGCGTACTGTCTGCGCACGGTGATGATCGACGGACAAGAGTCCTCCGGCGGCGAGCCGCCCCGCAGGAGTGAGGGCGATCTGCTCTCGGAACGGCGCGCCCGTCGCGTAGCCGAGTCCGGAGAGGCGGCGCTCATGCGTCGTGCCGAGGCGGCCGAGGCGACCGTGCACACGCTCGAGCGGCATGTCGCGAGCCTTCAGCAGCGCCTGCGTGAGGCGGAGGACGAGCACCGGGTGATGGCCGAGCGCATCGAGGCCGAGAAGGCGCTCGCGAGCGAGCGCGAGGGCGAGCTGCGGCGCATCAGCCAACGCGAGTACGCCGAGCAGCAGCTGCGTGTCGAGGCCGAGGAGCGCCTCGGCGGGCTCGGCCGCGAGAGCAGCGCGGAGCTCGAGCGGCTCTCCGCCCGCATGACCGCGAGCGCCCATGAGGTGCGCGTGCTCAGCGAGCAGATCGAGAGCATGCAGCGCCAGCTCAGCGAGGCCGAGCAGGCCGCCGCAGCCCAAAATGCCGCCCTGCGTCGCTCCGAGGCCGAGCTGAGGACGCGGATCGGCGAGCTCGAGGGCCGCTCGGCCGAGCTTGCCCGGGGCCTCGACATCGAGCGCTCGGCGCGCGAGCGCTCCGAGCGACTGCTCGACGGCATGCGCGACGGCTACAGGCAGCTTGCCGCGCTCCTGCTCGAGCTCAAGGCGCTGATCCCGCGGCTCCTACCCGCGCTCGCGCCTGCAGAACGGCAGGTCGCAGCGCCCCCGGTGACACAGCCGCCGCCCGCAGCACAGCAGCCGCCGCCGGTGGCACAGCCGGGTGTGACACACCCGCCCGCCGTTGCACCGCAGGCCCAGGGCGAGAGCCTCCTGCGCGGCGCGCCGGTGAGCGAGCGACGCTCGACGCCGGCACCGGCGCAGGCGCCCGCGGTCGAGATGGCGGACGCCCTGGCGGCTGCGGTGGAGCGTTTGCGAACGCGGGCACAGGCGCTGACGCCGGCCGGGGAGCAGTTCGTGCCCAAGCGCGAGCTCCCGGCTTCTCACAAGCACAGCATGTCGCTGGTGAGGCGCTTGCGGATAAGACGCAAACAGCGGCGCGGTCGCTGAGGCTCCGCCGTCTCCCCGCCTAGCATGAGGCATCAGTGAGCGACCCCTGCTGCGCCCATCTGCACGTGCACTCCGAGTACTCGCTGCTCGATGGAGCGTGCAAGATCGAAGCGCTCGCGGCACGCGCGGCCAGCTTCGGCCAGCCGGCTCTCGCGCTCACCGACCACGGCGTCATGAATGGCGCGGTCGAGCTGTACAAGGCGTGCGAGAAGCACGGTGTCAAGCCGATCTTGGGCTGTGAGATCTACCTCGTCGACGACCACGCGACAGCGGCTCCGGCCCGAACCGAGCGCAATCACCTGACGCTGCTCGCCGCCGACGATCGCGGCTACCGCAACCTCGTCAAGCTCTCCTCGGTCGGGTTCCTCGAGGGCCTGCAACGGGGCAAGCCCACCGTGGATCTCGCCCAGATCGAGCGACACTCCGAAGGCGTGATCGCGCTCAGCGGCTGCCTCGCCTCGCGCCTGTGCCAGCGCCTGCTGCAGGACCGCCCCGAGGACGCGCGCGCACACGCCGATGACCTGCTGCGCGTGTTCGGGCCGGAGAACGTGTACTTCGAGGTTCAGAAGAACGGCCTCGACGCACAGGAGAAGTGCAACGAGGGAATCGTGCGGATCGCGCGTGAGCTCGGGCGGCCGCTGGTGGGCACCGGAGACGTCCACTACCTGCGTCGCGAGGACTACGACCACCACGCGGCATTGCTGTGCGTGCAGACGAAGAGCACGATCGCCGAACCCAAGATGCGGTTCGACACCAACGAGTTCTATCTGCGCGACAGCGCCGAGATGGCAACCGCGTTCGCCGAGTGGCCTGAGGCGATCGCGACGACGCTCGAGATCGCCGAGCGCTGCTCGGTGGCACTCGAGCTCGGCAAGCAGCTGATCCCTCAATTCAAGACCCCCGACGGGAGCAGCGAGCACGAGTACCTGCGTGCGCGCGTGCAAGAGGGCCTGCGCCTGCGCTATGGCGACCCACCGTCCGCGGAGGCGGTCGAGCGCGTGGAGATGGAGCTCGACGTGATCGACCGCATGGGCTTCAACGCGTACTTCTTGATCGTCTGGGACTTCGTCAGGTTCGCCAAGGACAACGGGATTGCCGTTGGGCCCGGTCGCGGCTCGGCCGCGGGTTCGATCGTCGCGTACTGCCTTGCGATCACCGACGTCGACCCGCTTCGCTACGACCTGCTGTTCGAGCGCTTCCTGAATCCCGAGCGCGTGTCGATGCCGGACATCGACATCGACTTCTCGGTGCGCGGCCGCGAGCGCGTGATCGGCTATGTGACCGAGAAGTACGGTCGCGAGTCGGTCGCGCAGATCGTCACGTTCGGCAAGATGTTCCCGCGCGCAGCCACGCGTGACGCCGCGCGGGTGTTGGGCTTCGACTATGGCACCGGCGACCGCTTGGCCAAGCTGATCCCGGATCCGATCATGGGCCGCTCGCCGTCCTTCGAGGAGTGCCTGAAGGCGGGGCAGCCGCTGCGCAAAGCCTGCGACGAGGAGCCGACGGCGCGCCAGATCGTCGACGTCGCACAGGGTCTGGAGGGGATCGTGCGCAACTCCTCGATCCACGCAGCGGCGGTGGTGATCGCCGACCGGCCGCTGACCGACATCGTGCCGCTGCAGCTCGCGGATGCGGGCGCGGACGAGAGCGGCGAGCGCGCATTCCGCACCGTCACCCAGTTCTCGATGAAACCGATCGAGGACATCGGCATCTTGAAGATGGACTTCCTCGGGCTGCGGAACCTCGATGTGATCGAGGACGCGCTTGACATCATCGAGCGCTCCGCGGGCACGCGGCCGGACATGACGACGCTCCCGCTCGACGACGCTGCGACCTACGAGATGCTCGCCCGCGGCGACTCGACGGGTGTGTTCCAGTTCGAGTCCGAGGGCATGCGCGAGGCGCTGAAGAAGGTGCGCCCGGACGAGTTCGAAGACCTCGTTGCGTTGAACGCCCTCTACCGCCCCGGTGCGATGGACCAGATACCGCTTTACGCACGCGGAAAGCACGACCCCGGCTCGATCTCCTATCGCGACGAGCGGTTGCGCGCGATCCTCGAGTCTTCCAAGGGCGTGATCCTCTACCAGGAGCAGGCGATGCAGATCTCCAAGGAGCTCGCGGGCTTCTCGGGCGCCAAGGCCGACGATCTGCGCAAGGCGATCGGGAAGAAGAACCGGGCGGCGATGGCCGCGCTGAAGCCGGAGTTCGTCGCGGGCGCCCGCGCCTCGGGCACGAGCGCACAGGTGATCGAGTTCCTGTGGCAGACGAACGAAAGGTCAGCCGACTACTCCTTCAACAAGTCCCATGCCGCGTGCTACGCGCTGATCGCCTACCGCACCGCATGGCTGAAGGCCAATTACCCGGCCGAGTACATGGCTGCGCTGATCTCCTCGGTGATGTCCACGAAGGACAAGGTCCCGTTCTTCGTCGCGCGTTGCGAGGAGATGGGCATCGACATCCTGCCCCCCGACGTCAACCTCTCAGACCACGAGTTCACCGTGGGTCCGCCCGCGCGCGACGACGCGCCTGCGGCGGGCGCGGCCGAGCCCTCCGGACCGGCGCGGCTCGGCACCATCCGCTTCGGGCTCGACGCGGTCAAGGGTCTCGGCTACCAGGCGGTGGAGGCGATGATCCGAGCGCGCGAGCAGGGCGGCAGCTTCACGTCGCTGTGGGATTTCTGTGAGCGCGTTGACTGCCGCACGGTGAACAAGAAGGCGATCGAGGCGCTGATCAAGTGCGGCGCGTTCGGCTCCACCGGCGCGAGCCGCAAGGGGATGCTCGCGGTGCTCGAGCAGGCGCAGGGCGCAGGGCAGAAGATCCAGCAGGACGCGCTGATCGGGCAGGGATCGATATTCGATCTGGGAGACGAACAGCCGGCGCCCGCGGCCGACGGAGCCGGCGACCCGTTCGCCGGCGCCCAGCGAGGCGGCGGAGCTGCTGGCGGGCTGTCGCGCCCGCTTCATCCGTCGATTCCGGCGGAGGAGTTCGAGCAGCGCGAGCTGCTCGCGGCAGAGAAGGAAGCGATCGGCCTGTTCGTGTCGGCGCATCCGCTCAAGCCCCTGCGCGATGCGCTGCGCGCGCGCGTCGACTGCCCGATCTCGGCGCTCGCCGATCGCCGCGACAAGGACCTCGTCAAGGTCGGCGGCATCATCAGCGAGTCCAAGCGGATCCGAACCCGCAACGGCGATCACATGATGTTCGCGACGCTCGACGACCTCACCGGCTCGGTCGAGATGCTCGTGTTCGGAAAGGCGCTCGCCGAGCACGAGGCCGCACTCGCCGTTGATGAGGTCGTGATCGTAGGCGGCCGCGTCGACCACAAGGAAGCGGGCAAGACGTGCGTCGTCGTGCAGAGTGTCGAGCGCTTCGCGCCCTCGGCGCAGGAGATCGAGAATGCGCGCGCGCAGGCGGAGGCGGCGGCGCGCGCGGCGACGGCGCTGGCGGCGCCGGTGCACCTTCACGTCTCCGCTGCCGATCTTTCCGCGGGCGCCCTCAACGACCTCAAGCAGGCGCTCGAGGACTTCCCGGGCAGCGCGGAGGTTGTGATCGACATCGACACCGGCGCCGGCACGCGACGGCTGCGCCTCGGCGACGCCTACCGGGTCAGGCACACGCCGACGCTTCGCGCGGAGCTCGAACACGCGCTCGCGCCGGTGCCCTCGGCGGCGACCGGCTAGCTCCGCGCCGCGATGCCGCGCTCGAGCAGCGCGACCGCCCGCGCCACTTCACTGCCCGAGGCTCCGCTGCGGCCCTCACCCGGGGTCTCGAGCACGCACGGCAGCCCCGCGAGGCTCGGAGCGGACAGAAAGGCCGCGCAGCCGCTCTCGCCGAGCTCGCCGCGCCCGATGTTGGCATGGCGGTCGCGGTTCGATCCGAGCGTGGCCTGCGAGTCGTTGAGATGCAGCGACCCCATGCGCTCGCTGCCGATGCATTTCTCGAGCAGCGCGAGCGTCTCGTCCATCCCGGAGTTCGTGCGGATGTCATACCCCGACGCGAACAGGTGGCAGGAGTCGAGGCACAGGCGCAGCCGCTGATCGCCTCCGCACGCGTCGATCAACTCGGCGAGCTCCTCGATCGAACGCCCGAGAGTTCCGCCCGCGCCTGCGGTGTTCTCGAGATGCAGCTGACAGCGGCCGCTCTCCGCGAGCGCCTCGCGGATCGTCTCGCCGGCTCGCACGATCGCGGCGCCGGCGGCACCGCCCTTCGCGGAGCCCGGATGCAGCACCACTCCGCACGCGCCGATCCGATCACCCGTGCGCAGCGAGTGAATCAGCGAACGGAGCGATTTGCCCCTGATGTCCGCGTCCTCGCTCGCGCAGTTGAGCAGGTACACGCCATGGATGAGGACCGCTTCGATCGGGCTCTGCGCCAACCCGTCCTTGAACGCGCGCACGTCGTCCTCCGGATACTCGGAGGGCTTCCAGGTGCGCGGCGACTGATTGAAGATCTGGATCGCCGTGCAGCCGCGCTCGACGCCGCGCTCGATCGCCCGGGGCAGGCCGCCCGCGGGCGATACGTGCGCGCCGATTAGCATGCGAGCGGATTATGAGGGTTCGCTTTGCGCCATCACCGACCGGAGCGCTGCACATCGGCGGCGCCCGCACGGCGCTGTTCAACTGGCTGCTCGCGCGCCACGAACACGGGGAGATGGTGCTGCGCATCGAGGACACCGACCGCGAGCGCTCCACGCCGCAGAACATCGAGCAGATACTCGACTCGCTGAGCTGGCTCGAGCTCGACTGGGATGAGGGGCCGATCCTGCAGAGCGCGCGCGCCGAGCGCCACCTGGAGGTGCTGCGCGCGCTGCTCGACGCAGACCTCGCGTATCGCTCGAGCGCGAGCGCCGAGGACGTGAGCGCCTACAAGCGCGTGCACGGGGCCGAGCGCGGGTTCAGGGGCGAGCCGGAAGCGAGCGGCGCGGTGCGGCTGCGCGTGCCGGACGAAGGCGCGACCGTGGTGCACGACGTGATCCGCGGCGAGACCAGCTTCGAGCACGTCCACCTCGACGACCCCGTGATCGCGCGCGCGGATGACTCGCCCCTCTACAACTTCGCCGTCGCGATCGACGACCTCGATGCGCGTATCACGCATGTGGTGCGCGGCGAGGATCATCTCTCGAACACGCCCAAGCAGCTGCTCGTGCTGGAGGCGGCGAAAGCGGCCGGCGTCGGCGCGGACGTAGCGATCCCGCTTTACGCACACCTGCCGCTCCTGCACGGCCCCGACGGCAAGAAGCTCTCCAAGCGCCACGGTGCCGCATCTGTCGCAGAGCTTCGGGAGGCGGGCTACCTACCCGCGGCGGTACGCAACTACCTCGCGCTGCTCGGCTGGGGAGCGGGGGACGACACGACCGTGCTCTCCACCGAGGAGCTGATCGAGCGCTTCACGCTCGAGCGCGTGAGCCGCAATCCCGCCCGCTTCGACGAGACCAAGCTGAAGTGGCTCAACGGCGTCTACATAAGACGGATGGAGGCCGCGCAGCTCACGCGCATGCTCGAGGAGTTCACCGGCCGCGACGGACTCGCGCAGGCGGCGAGGATCAGCCAGGAGAAGATCCACACGCTCGCGGAGTTCTGGCCGCTCACGGGCTCGCTGATCGACGGCCCCGTCGACGATCGGCCCGCGCGCGAACGCTGGCTTTCAGTGGAGGGTCGCGAGGGCCTGGCCGAGGTTCGCGCGGCGCTTGCGCCGCTCGAGAGCTTTGACGAGGAGACGCTGAAGGCTGCGCTCGCAGCGGTGATCGAGCGTCGCGGCGCCAAGCCTCGCGAGGTCTATCAGCCGCTGCGTGTCGCGATCTCCGGCACCACCGTCTCTCCCGGCATCTTCGAGAGCGCAGCGCTGCTCGGCCGCACGGAGACGCTCGCGCGCATCGACCGCGCGCTCGAGCACGCCTGACGCCGAGACGCTCGCGTGTGCATCGACCGCGAGCCCACGGCGCAGGACGCAAATTGCGCTCAACAGTTGTCCATCTGCTGCCGATAGGTACCCGACGTTGAATCGTTTCTGGGTCGGCAATGCCACCAGGGAAGGGATCCACACAGCATGCAGACAGCCGTCTCAGCGAAAAAGGCCAAGCCGGCCAGGGCCAAGCGTCCCGTTGCGCTCGCGCGCCGCAGCGCTCCGCCCGCTGCGCCGCCGGGCGAGCGCCACCAGAACGAGGGTCATGGTCGCCGTCTGACCCTCGCATTCGAAGCGCTGGAGGCGTTTCCCGCGCTTGCCGAGTCCCGTGACAGGCTGCTCGCCGTCATCTCCAAGGACCACGTCGCCACCGCTGACATCGTCGCTGCCGTCGAGTCCGACGTGGCGCTGATCATCGCGATCCTGCGCCTCGCCAACCAGATCCAGGAGGGACGCAACGACGTCGATACCGCGGTGGACGCGGTTGAGCTGCTCAATCCGCAGACCGTGCAGGCCGTCGCAAGCCGCGTGCGCACCTTTGACTTCTTTGAGCGCGCGAGCGTCTGGGACGCCGCGCCCGAGCGCTTCCGCCTGCACGCCCTCGCCACTCAGCACGCCGCCGATCGCGTCGCGGCCGAGGTTGGATACGAGTACCGCGACCGGCTGACCGTCACGAGCCTTCTGCACGACGTCGGCAAGCTCGTGCTCATGCACGCATATCCCGGCTACCCCTCGCAGGTGCACCGCGGCGCGAGGACGCCGGAGGAGCGGCTGCATCAGGAGCGCCGCGAGCTCGGCGTCGACCACGCGCTCGTGGGAGGGGTGCTCGTGCGCCGCTGGGGGCTCCCGTCCACGATCGCGACGCCGATCGAGCGTCACCACAACCCGGATGCCGAGGGCGAAGCGGCGTTCGTCCGGCTTGCCGACATGCTCGCGCACTACGGGCAGGGCGCCCGTGTCTCGCCGGCAGAGATGCTCAACTGCGCGCGCTCGGTCGGCCTCGGCCCGAAGGAGCTCCGCCGCGTGATGTATGAACTTCCCGGCGCGCCCAGCCAGCGCCAGCGTCATGTCGATCCGTGCCCGCTGTCCGGTCGCGAGCTCGGCGTCCTGCAGCGCCTCGCCGAGGGCAAGGTCTACAAGCAGATCGCGCACGAGCTGACCCTCTCGACGAGCACCGTGCGCACCCACCTGCACAACATCTACGGCAAGCTCGGCGCGGTCGACCGCGCGCAGGCCGTGCTCATCGCCACCGAGCGCGGCTGGCTCTAGCGCCGCCCGGCTGCCCGCCGAGGCCGCCGCACAATACGATCGGATCAACGGCGCCAGCGTCTCGCCGCTCGCAACCGATGATCTCGATCACCAGCAAGTCCCCCTACGCGATCCTCGCGCTCGCAGAGCTCGGCCGCAGCGCTGGCGCGGCGCCCGTGCCGATCGGCGAGCTCGCGCGCAGGCGCGACGTGCCCGTCCAGTTTCTCGAGCAGCTCTTCGCGGTGCTCAGGCGCGCCGGCGTGATCGCTTCTCAGCGCGGCGTCAAGGGCGGCTACCGCTTCGCGCGCGAGCCCGCCGCGATCACCGTGCTGGAGATCGTCGAGCTGCTCGACGGACCGCTCGGCCGCGACGCGCAGGGCGTGTTCGCAGACGCTGCCCAAGCCGCCCGCGGCGTGCTCGCCGAGACCACGATCGCGGACGTGATCGAGCGCGAGGCGCGCGAGGCCGGCGCCAGCATTTACCACATCTAACGGCCGCGCCTGGGAGTAGACGTGCTGAGGCGCTCCAAGCCCTCGGGCTCTCGCAGTAGCCGACCTCCGGTCCTCGCGGTCCTACGCCGGTTTAGAGCACACGTCTCACGGGGTAAACCGCTACTGGACGCATGCACTCGCTTTAGCCAGGTGGCCAAGATTCGCGCTGCGGCTTGACTTGGCGAACACTCGTTGTAGCCTGTGAGGGCAGGGGCTAGCAGGGCGTGCGGAGCATCGGCGCCGCCTACGGGGTTGGAGCCGCTGGAAGCACAACCGCGACTACGGAGGGTTGCCTTGCCCCAAGAATCCAGTCAAGCATCTCGGAGAGGTCCTCGCACGGACGTATGAGCGAGCGCTTGGCCAATCCGGCGCGGACGATCACCTCCAACGTCTCTGTGATGCTCGTCGCGCTCCTGTCCGCGTTGCTCGCGGCCGCACTCGCGCTCGGCCTCAGCGGGCACGCGAACCGGCCGGCGAGCGCTTCGCATCTCGGCTCGGCGGCCCTTCGGGCGTGGTCTGCGCCCGCGTTCTCCTCGCGCGCATTGATCTCCGCGGCGCTTGGCGCCCATGCGAGCGCTTATCGTCTCAGCGGCTCGCGCGACGGCGCTTTGCAGGCCGGCAATCCAGCCCAGCACCTGCACGCGCGCTTCACCTCGGCGGGGGTGCAGGTGCACTCGGGAGCGACGCTGATGGGGCTCGCCCTGCGTGAGCTCGGCTACGGCCGCGCGCTTCACCGGGTCGCGCCAGCCTCCCCGAGTGCCAACGCGAACCGCGTCCTCTACAGGCATGCATCGGTGGGCGAGTGGTATGTAAACGAACCGCTCGGCCTCGAGCAGGGCTTCACGATCTTTCGCGCCCCGTCCGCAGGCGCGCGCGGTCCGCTCACCCTCGCGCTCGATGTCTCCGGGAATGTCCGGGCGTCGCTCGCCGCTGACAGCGCGAGCATCCGCTTCACCCACCCCGGCGGACCCTCGCTTCGCTACGGCGCGCTCACCGCCACCGACACCGGCGGGCGCAAGCTCCCCAGCCGGCTCGCGCTCGACGCGGGGCGAATTCTCGTGACGGTCGATACCCGCGGCGCGCGCTTCCCGGTGCGCGTGGACCCGCTCGTGCAGGACGGCGAGAAGGTCACCTCCGGCGAATCGAGCGAAGCGAGCATGCTCGGCTACAGCGTTGCAATGTCCGCCGACGGCAACACTGCGCTCGTCGGCGGCCCCACCGATGGCAACTCCACCGGCGCCGTGTGGGTGTTCGTGCGCTCCGCCGGCGCGTGGGTGCAGCAGGGGACGAAGCTGACGGGCACAGAATCGGGCGAAACCGAGGCGTGCGGCGAAGGCGAAGAAACCGAAGCCGAAGTCGAACAGTGCGCGTTCGGCAGAAGCGTCGCGCTGTCGGGCGACGGCAACACAGCGCTGGTTGGCTCTCCGCGCGAGGCAGGTCCATGCCGCCGGGAAGCAGGCGAGTGCCAGGGCCAGGGCGCTGCCCGCGTCTTCACCCGCTCCGGCTCCACCTGGACGCTCGACTCGATCCTGACGGGCGGCGAAGAAGAGAACGTCGAAGCGCGCTTCGGCCGCGGGGTCGCGCTGTCCGCCGATGGCACCACAGCATTGATCGGCGCGCCCAACGACGGCAACGGCCTCGGCGCGATCTGGGTCTTCGCCCGCTCGGGATCAAGCTGGACGCAGCAGGGGTCCAAGCTCACTGACAGCGAACACATAGGGGAAACCCATCTCGGTGTCAGCGTCGCGCTTTCGGCCGACGGGAGCACTGCGCTCGCGGGCGCGCCCGGTGAGAACGAACACGCCGGCGCCGCATGGACCTTCACACGATCCGCCTCGAGCTGGGCGCAGCAGGGTGGCATGCTGAGCGGCGCAGGGGAGATCGGACGCGGGCGCTTCGGCTCGGCTGTCGCGCTGTCGGGCGACGGCAGCACAGCTCTCGTGGGTGCGCTCGCCGACAACGAACACGCAGGCGCCGCATGGGCGTTCGCGCGCTCCGGCGAAGCGTGGACGCAGCAGGGCGCCAAGCTCACCGACACCGAAGCGCAGCCCACGCCGGCTCACTTCGGCGCCAGCGTCGCGCTGTCAGCGGACGGGAACAGCGCCCTGATCGGCGGTCCGTTTGACGCGAGCGGAACGGGCGCTGCGTGGCTGCTCGCGCGCTCGGAAGGTCAGTGGATCCAGCAGGGCGGAAAGCTCACGGGCCTCGAAAACCCCAATGGCGCGCCGCGCAAGGGCACTTTCGGCTACAGCGTCGCGTTGCGCGCCGACGGCGCGAGCGCGCTGGTCGGGGCTCCGGGGGACAGCGGCAGGCGCGGCGCGCTGTGGGCGTTTGCTAACCCCGCGAACCTGCCGTCGGTGAGCGCAGTCACCCCGACCTTCGGATCGATCGCGGGCGGAACGACCGTGTCGATCGCGGGCGCGCGCCTGGCGGGCGCCACGGCCGTGGCGTTCGAATCCTTCGAACATCGACGCGTGACCTCGGTGCCTGCTGCCGGCTTCACCGTAAGCCCCACCGGCGTCACTGCCGTGTCCCCGCGCGCGCCGGAAGGGCGCGCGGAAACCGTGTATGTGCGGGTGACGACGCACGAGGGCGTCAGCCCGGCCTCCGAAGGCGCACGCTTCACATACGTCGCCGATGGTGGGTCGCCGCCATCGGTGCCGGCGGTGGGCACCGCGAGCCCTCCGGCCGGCGGCGTGCTCGGGTCGAGCACCTCCGATTGCAACCCCGCGCTGCTCAGCCGCAACGTCCGCGTGCTCAGCCGCGGGCGCGCCACCGTCAGGCTGCTGTGGAGGGGAACCCGTATCTGCACCGGAAAGCTCACGCTGAGGGTGAAGGTGAAGGTTGGCAGGCACTACAGGCTGAAGGCGATCAGCGGCGCGCCGCGCTTCACTCTGCGCTCCGGTAAGGCGCTCACCGTCCCGGTCAAGCTGACCGCGCTCGGCCGCAGGCTGCTGGGCAGAGCCCATGGTCACCTCAGCGCGAGCCTGCTGGTCGTGAAGCTCGCGCCCGGATTGGTTCGCGCGCGGGCCGCGAACGTCCGCCTGCTTGTCCCCAGGGCGGCGTCGATCAAGAAGGCCAAGCGCTAGGCGCGCGCGGCGGCGAGCGTATTCGCTCGACTATTGTCGTCGGCGCATGAGCGCAATCCCGACCAACATTGCGGAACTGGTCGGAGACACCCCGCTCGTCGCGCTCCCGCAGCTGCTGAGCGGGACGCCCGCACAGGAGAGCGGCGTGGAGCTGTTCGCCAAGCTCGAGGCGCTCAATCCGGGCGGGAGCGTCAAGGACCGCATCGGCGTGGCGATGATCGAGGCCGCCGAGGCCGAAGGGCGGATCGAGCCCGGACGCAGCACGATCGTCGAGGCCACGAGCGGCAACACCGGAATCGCGCTCGCGTTCGTATGCGCGGCCAAGGGGTATGAGCTCGTGCTCACACTGCCACAGGGCATGAGCCGCGAGCGCGAGAGCCTGCTGCGCCTCTACGGTGCACGCGTGCAGATCACAGAGTCCCTGGGCGGCATGGGCGAGGCGGTCGAGGCGGCGCGGAAGATGGCGAGCGACCCCGACGTGTTCCTCCCGGATCAGTTCTCCAATCCCGCCAATCCAGCGGTCCACCGCCGCACGACCGGCCCGGAGATCGCGCGCGCGCTCGAGGGGCGCATCGACGTCCTCGTCTCCGGGGTGGGAACCGGCGGCACGATCACCGGCGCCGGCGAATACCTGCGCGAGCACGTCAACCCCGAGCTGCAGATCGTCGCGGTCGAGCCGCTCGGCTCCGCGGTGCTCTCAGGAGGCCCGCCGGGGCCGCATCGCATTCAGGGGATCGGCGCCGGCTTTGTGCCCCCGGTGCTCAATCGCGAGCTGCTCGACGAGGTGATCCCGGTGGGCGACGACGACGCGATCCGCACGGCCTGGCGATGCGCACAGCGCGCGGGCCTGCTCGCCGGTATCTCATGCGGCGCGGCCATGTGGGCGGCCCTCCAGGTCGCTGCGCGAGCTGACTCGAGCGGCAAGCGGATCGTCGTGGTGATGCCCGACTCGGGCGAGCGCTACGTCTCGCAGGCGTTCTTCGCGCCGTAGTGAGCGAGCGCTCCGCCACGCCTCTGCGGTGGCGGCTGCGAACGCCGCTACGCTGTTCGCATGGCGAGGTTCGACGCGCTCGCACGGGTCACCAGGGAGGTGCGCCGCGACGTCCTCGCCGCGCGCGACCGCGACCCGGCCGCACGCGGCGTGGCGCCGGCGGAGATCCTCGCGACCTGGCCCGGCATCCACGCGCTGCTCGCCTACCGCGTCGCGCACGCGATGGCGCAGGCGGGCGTCCCGCTGGCGCCACGGCTGCTTTCGATGTTCACGCGCGCGCTCACCGGCATCGAGATCCATCCCGCGGCGCGGATCGGCGAGGGCCTGTTCATCGACCACGGCGCAGGCGTCGTGATCGGGGAGACCGCCGACATCGGAGACAACGTCACCCTCTACCAGGGTGTCACCCTCGGCGGCACCGGCTTCGCCACCGGCAAGCGCCATCCCACCGTTCAGGACAATGTGACGATCGGCTCCGGTGCGAAGCTGCTCGGGCCGATCACGATCGGCCACGGGGCCAAGATCGGCGCGAACAGCGTCGTCATCACCGACGTCCCGCCGCATTCGACCGTCGTCGGCAACCCCGGTCACCCTGTGCGCGTCGACGGCCGTCGCGTGGAGGGGCCGGACGCCGACTGGATCCATCTTCCCGACCCGATCGCCGAGGCGATCCAGGCGCTCTCCGCTCGCATCACCGCGCTCGAAGCGCTCGCCGCGGAGATCTCCGACGGAAAGGCGCAGCCGCCCGCCGAGGTGCTGCCGCTGCGCAGCGTCAAGGGCCCGAATCCCGCGGGGGGCTAGAGCGCGAGCGGGCATCGAGCGCCCGCCGAGGGCGCATCTATGCTGGAGCGAGATGGCCGTAAACCCGCACGCCGATCACCTCCAGGAGCTCCTGGAAGACCTCAACGAGCCGCAGCGAGAGGCTGCGACGCACGGCGAGGGGCCGCTGCTGATTCTCGCCGGCGCCGGCAGCGGCAAGACCCGCGTGCTCGCGCACCGGATCGCATATCTCATCTACAGCGACCAGGCGCAGGCCGGCGAGATCCTCGCGATCACCTTCACCAACAAGGCCGCCAAGGAGATGCGCGAGCGCGTGCAGCGCCTGCTCGGCTCCGACGCGCGCGGGATGTGGCTGATGACCTTCCACGCCGCGTGCGCGCGCATCCTGCGCGTCGAGGCGCAGCGGCTCGGATACACGCGCCGCTTCACGATCTACGACCAGGCCGACGCGCGCAGGCTCGCCAGGCGCTCTGCCGACTCGCTCGGGATAGACCTCAAGCGCTTCACGCCCGTCGCGATCCACAACCAGATCTCCCAGGCCAAGAACCTGCTACTCGACGCATCCGAGTATCGCCGCGCAACCGCCTCGCCGTTCGAGGAGCTCGTGGCCGACGTGTACGAGATCTACGAGCGCGACCTGCTGCGCATGAACGCCATGGACTTCGACGATCTGCTGCTGCGCACCGTCAACGTGCTCGAGCTGTTCGAGCAGGTGCGCGAGCGCTACGCGAGCACCTTCCGCCACGTGCTCGTCGACGAGTACCAGGACACAAATCACGCTCAGTACCGCCTGCTGCAGCTGCTCGTCGGAGGGGGGCGCCAGGCGCCGGCGCGGGGCGAGCGCACGATCATTGCCGGCCATCGCAACCTCGCAGTCGTTGGCGACGACTCCCAGTCGATCTACAGCTTTCGCGGCGCCGACGTGCGCAACATCCTGGAGTTTCAGGATGACTTCCCCGACGCGCGCGTGATCAAGCTCGAGCAGAACTACCGCTCGACGGAGACGATTCTCGGCGCCGCCAACGCGGTCATCGCCAACAACCGCGGCGGTATCGCCAAGCGCCTGTGGAGCGAGCTCGGCAGCGGCGAGCCGATCCACGCGCGCACGCTCGACGATGAGCACGCAGAGGCGCGCTTCATCGTCGGCGAGATCGAGAGGCTGCTCGACGAGGGCGCCTCCCGCGCGGACATCGCCGTCCTCTACAGGACCAACGCGATGTCTCGCGTGATCGAGGACACGCTCGTGCGGCGCGAGATCGCCTACCAGGTGATCGGCGGCACGAAGTTCTACGAGCGAGCCGAGATCAAGGACGCGATCGCCTACCTCTCCCTGATCGCAAACCCGTCGGATGTCGTCAGCTTCACGCGCATCGCCAACTCGCCGCGACGCGGCATCGGCCAGACCTCGCTGTCGCGCGTCGTCGCTTTCGCCCAGAGCGTCGACTGCTCCGTGTGGCAGGCGGCGGCCGCGCCCGAGCTCATCCCCGGCCTCGGGGCGGCGGCGGTGAAGGCGCTGCGCCGCTTTATGGACACGATGGAAGGTCTGCGCACGATGGCCGGCGTCGGCGCTTCTGCCGCCGGCGATGGCGACGCCTCCGATCCCCAGCCGGCCGCTGCCGCGGCCTCCGTCGCCGAGCTGCTCGCCGCGGTGCTTTCGCAGACCGGCTACGTCGAGGCGCTGGAGGCGGAAAGGACGATCGAAGCGCAGGGACGCGTCGAGAACCTCGAACAGCTGGTCGAGGTCGGCCGCGAGTTCGACGCCTCCGCGGCCGAGGGCGAGGAGCAGCTCGACACGTTCCTGCAGCAGATCGCGCTGATCGCCGACGCGGATACCCGCAGCGACGACGATAGCCTTGTGACGCTGATGACGGTGCACAACGCCAAGGGCCTGGAGTATCCGGTGGTGTTCATCGCGGGCTGCGAGGACGGCGTGTTCCCGCATTCGCGCGCGCTCGACGAAGGCGCGCTCGAGGAGGAGCGAAGGCTGTTCTATGTCGGGCTCACGCGCGCGATGCGCGCCGTGTACCTCACCTGCGCGCGCCGTCGTTCGGTGTTCGGGGCGAGCGCATACGGCCTGCGCAGCCGCTTCCTCGAGGAGATTCCCGCCGAGCTGATCGAGGACGCGCAGCCGCCGAGCTTCCGAGCGGGGATGCTGACGGGTGCCTTCGCCGCGACCGTCGGGCGCTCGGTCGCGTCGGTCGCGGGGGCCCGCAACTCGCTCGAGCCGACCGCCGAGCAAACCGCCGCCACGCTCGCCTTTCGCCTCGGCGAGGACGTGGTCCATGCGGCCTTCGGCGAGGGCGTGGTCACCGGGGTCGAGCCCGGCGGCGTGATCGTCGTGCGCTTCGCCGACGACGGCTCCGAGCGCAAGCTGATGGCCGAGTACGCACCGGTCTCAAGGCGCTGACGCAGGCGCGCCGTGTGTGCGAGCGCATAGCATCCCCGGCATGAGCGCCACGATCATCGACGGCAAGGCGATCGCCGCGCGCATTCGCGCCGAGGTCGCCCGCGAGGTCGCGGAGTTCAGCGCGCGCGCCGGTCGCGCGCCCGGCCTCGCGACGGTGCTCGTCGGCGAGGACCCGGCCTCGGCGGTATATGTCGCCGGCAAGCAGCGCGCCTGCCGCGAGGTGGGGATCGAGCCGTTCGACCGCCGCGTGGCCGCGGATTGCTCGCGCGAGCAGCTCGTCGCCGAGCTGGCCGAGCTGAACTCCGACGGCTCCGTCGACGGGGTGCTGCTTCAGCTGCCGCTACCCGAGCACCTCGACGGCCCTGCGCTCACCGCCGTGATCGCGCCGCACAAGGACGTCGACGGGCTGACGCCCGTCAACGCCGGGCTGCTGGCCCTCGGGCGCCCCGGCCTGCGTCCGTGCACCCCGCTCGGGGTGATCGAGCTGCTCGCCGAGGCCGCCGCGGAGCTCGAGGGCGCTGAGGCCGTCGTAGTCGGCCGCTCGAACCTGTTCGGCAAGCCGATGGCGCAGCTGCTGCTCTCGCGCAACGCGACCGTCACGGTCTGCCATTCGCGCACGCGCGCGCTTAACGAGGTATGCGCACGCGCGGATGTGCTGATCGCCGCGGTCGGCTCCCCGCGCTTGATCCAGCGAGACTTCGTCAAGCGCGGCGCGGTGGTGATCGACGTCGGCATGAACCGCCTGACGCCAGAGGAGGCCGGCAACCGCAGCGGCCTCGTTGGCGACGTCGATTTCGCCGCGGTGTCGCAGCTCGCATCCGCGATCACGCCGGTGCCGGGCGGCGTGGGGCCGATGACCGTTGCCATGCTGCTGCGCAACACCCTCACCGCAGCGCTCTCTCAGTCGCAGGCGCCGCGCTCGCGCGCCGGGGGCATCGCGGCGTGATCTCAGCCTGCCGGAGGCCAAGGTGAGGTTCCGCGTCCCGCGAGTGGGCGAGCTGATCGCGCTCGCCGGCGCCGCGTTGGTGCTCGTGTCGCTGCTCGAGCCGTGGTACGAAGGCACCCTCGGCAAGCTCGACGCGTGGGACACCTTCGGGGGAGCCGTCGTCCTGCTGATCGCCGCCGCCTGCGCGGCGCTCGCGCTGGTGCTGAGCACGGTCGCCGAACGGACGCCGGGACTGCCCGTGTCGCTCTCCGTGTGGTGCACGCTGCTCGGGTTGATCGCCGTGATCGCCGCGGTCGTGCGCGTGCTCGAGCGCCCCGATCACGCGAGCTCGCTGTGCGTCGGCGCGTGGCTCGCGCTCGCCGGCGCCGTTGCGATCCTCGTCGGTGCGTGGTGGTCGCTGAGCGACGAACGCACGTCGCTATATGAGCCGGCTTCGCCGGCGCCGCGCCCGCGGCCGTAGCGGCCGCGACCCCCCGAGCGCAGCCTCGGAACTCCACCTAGAATGCCGCGTTGTGATCACAAGCGATGAGGTTCGTCACGTCGCTCGCCTCGCGCGCCTCGCGCTGAGCGAGGAGGAGCTCGAGCCGATGGCACGCGAGCTCAGCGCGATCCTCGAGCACGTCGCGAAGATCTCCGAGCTGGACCTCAGCGACGTTCCGCCGACATCCCATGTCGTCGAGCTGACCGGCGCGCTGCGCGCAGATGAGCCGGCGCCGTCGCTCGAGCGCGCGCTGGTGCTCTCCCAGGCGCCGGATGCCAGCGACGACGGCTTCCTCGTTCCAAGCCCGCAGGCATGAGCGCCACCAAGGTGCTCGACCTCACGGCCAGCGCCGCGGCCGCGGCGATCGACGCGCGCGAGCTCTCGGCACGCGAGCTCTTCGACGTCTACCGCGAGCGCGCCGCCAGCGACCGCGACGCCGGCGAGGACGGACTGAACTGCTTCACCTGGGTCGCGGAGGGGGCTCCCGCGCACGAGCGTTCCGCGCCGCTCGCCGGCGTGCCGGTCGCCGTCAAGGACCTGTTCTGCACCGAGGGCGTGCCCAGCCAGTCGGGATCGCGCATCCTCGAGGGCTACCTGCCGCCGTACACCGCGACCGTCGTGGAGCGCCTGCACGAAGCTGGCGCGAGCCTGCTCGCGAAGACCAACCAGGACGAGTTCGCGATGGGCTCCTCGAACGAGAACTCCGCGTTCGGCGCGGTGCGCAACCCGTGGGATCGCGAGCGCGTCCCCGGCGGTTCCTCCGGCGGAAGCGCCGCAGCGGTGGCCGCGGGCCTCGCTCCGTGGGCGCTCGGGACCGACACCGGCGGCTCGATCCGCCAGCCCGCGGCGCTGTGCGGCATCGTCGGGCTGAAACCGACATACGGCTCCGTCTCGCGCCGCGGCATGATCGCGTTCGCGTCCTCGCTCGATCAGGCGGGACCGCTAACGCGCGACGTCACCGACGCAGCGCTGATGCTTCGCCATATGGTCGGCCGCGACGCGCGCGATGCGACCTCGTTGTCGTTCCCGCATGAGATCGAGCTGCCGCGCCGCGAGCGGCTCGACGGCGTCAAGGTCGGGGTCCCGCAGGAGCTGAGCGGAGAGGGGATCGAAGCGGGAGTCCTGAGCGCTTTCCACGCCGCGCTCGCGCGCGCCGAGGAGCTCGGGGCGGAGCTGTGCGAGACCAAGCTGGCGCACGCGCCGCACGCGCTGTCGGCCTACTACCTGCTCGCCCCCGCGGAGGCCTCCTCCAACCTCGCGCGCTATGACGGGGTTCGCTATGGAATGCGCGCGCCCGGCGCTGCGGATCTCCTGGACATGTACACACGCACGCGCCACGACGGCTTCGGCGCGGAGGTCAAGCGCCGCATCATGCTCGGCACCTACGCGCTGTCCTCCGGCTACTACGACGCGTACTACGGGCGTGCCCAGCGGGTGCGCACCAAGATCGCCGAGGACTTCGCGGCGGCGTTCGAGCGAGTCGATTTCATCCTCACGCCCACCGCTCCCACCGTCGCGTTCCGGCTGGGCGAGAAGACCGGTGACCCGCTGGCGATGTATCTCAACGACTACTGCACCGTGCCGATGTCGCTGGCCGGGATACCCGCGATCTCGATCCCGTCCGGCTTGAGCGAAGGCCTGCCGGTGGGCCTGCAGATCGCCGGACCCGCGTTCAGCGAGAACGGGCTGCTCGACGCGGCGTACGCGCTCGAGCAGAGCATCGGCTTCGACTCCACTCCGGCTCGTGTCTGAGCGCCCGTCCGCCGCCTCCTCGAGCGCGCTCGAGGCCGTCATCGGCCTGGAGATCCACGTCCAGATGAAAACCGCGACGAAGATGTTCTGCGGCTGTGAGCTGTCCTTCGGCGAGCCGCCGAACACGCGCACCTGCCCGGTGTGCCTCGGGCTCCCCGGCGCGCTGCCGGTGGCCAACGAGCGCGCCGTGCACCTCGGGCTGATGATCGGCTTGGCGCTCGGCTCGGAGCTCGCGCCGCGCTCGATCTTCCACCGCAAGAACTACTTCTATCCGGACCTGCCGAAGGGCTATCAGATCTCCCAGTACGACGAGCCCCTGTGCCGCGGCGGGCGCCTCGGCGAGGTGCGCATCCACCGCGTGCATCTCGAGGACGACGCGGCCAAGCTGATCCACGTCGGAGCGAGCGGGCGCATCCACGGCTCAGACGCGAGCCTCGTCGATTTCAACCGCGGCGGCACCCCGCTCGCGGAGATCGTCACCGAGCCCGACCTGCGCTCGCCCGAGCAGGTCGGCGAGTGGCTGCGGCTGCTGCGCAGCACGCTGCGCCAGCTCGGCGTCAGCGACGTCAACATGGAGGAGGGGTCGCTGCGCTGCGACGCGAACATCTCGCTGCGCCCCCGCGGCAGCGAGGCGCTGGGCGTAAAGACCGAGCTGAAGAACATGAACTCGTTCCGCTTTCTCGAACGCGGGGTGAGGGCCGAGATCGCCCGCCAGGAGAAGCTGATCGCCGATGGCCGGGATGTCGTGCAGGAGACGCTGCACTTCGATCCCGCCTCGGGGTCGATCACGTCGCTGCGCTCCAAGGAGGAGGCGCACGACTATCGCTACTTCCCCGAGCCCGATCTCGTGCCGGTGACGATCGATGAGGCGATGCTGGCGGCGGCGCGCGCGGAGATCCCGGAGCTGCCCGCCGAGCGCAGCGAGCGACTGCAGCGCGAGCTCGGGCTGAGCGCCGAGCACGCTCATCTGCTCGCGTTCCGCGCCGAGCTGGGCGACTTCTTCGAGCAGGCGATAGCCGCCCGCGTCGAGCCTGCGCCCGCGCCGCAGGCGCTCGCCAACTGGACCACCGGCGATCTGCTCGCGCGCATGGCCGAGGGCGAGGATCCGCTCGACTCGCGCGTGGCCCCGCGCGCGCTCGCGCAGCTAGTGGGGCTCGTGAGCGCCAAACGCGTCAGCGTCGGCGCGGCCCGCCAGGTGCTCGACACGCTCGTCGCCGACGGCGGCGAGCCGCAGGCGATCATCGACGCGCAGGGGCTTGCCGCGATGGACGGCGGCAGCGAGCTCGCGGCGATCGTCTCGGCGGCGATCGAGGCCAACGGGGACGCTGCCGAGCGCGTGCGCACCGGTAACGCCAAGGCGATCGGCCCGATCGTCGGGCAAGTGATGCGCGAGACCAAGGGGCGTGCCGACGGTACCGAGGTCGCGCGCCTCATCAGCGAGCAGCTCGGCGTGTGAGCGCTGCGCCGAGTGGGCGATCTCAGCTCACAGACGCGCGGGCGCCAGATTTTGGACCGCAGGCCAAAGGCAACTCCTGCGCCCTGCGCCAACATGCTTGCCATGAACCGGTTAGCAGCCCATTCGAGCTCCTCACCTCCTCGGCGGTTCATCCTGCTGCCCGAGGAAACGGCGGACGGCGCGAGCGCCGGACCGCGGATTCGCCGTTATCGGCTCGCGAGCGTAGGGCAGGGGCCAACACCCCGTCGCGCCGGCCCGGGCATCGAGAGCCGTATGGCGGCGAGATCGGATCGCGAGCTCGGGCAACTGGGCTCGCTGTAACGGATTACTCCTCGACGGATACCTCCTCTAACCCTCGACGGACCTAGGACTCAAACGATCGTGTCGGCTCCCCTCGGCAGGCACGGACGGACACACGGCCGGGCGGGGAGGTGCTTCCCGTCCGGCCGCATGACCGGCTAAAGTGATCGTGTCATGAACGAGTCGCAGCCGCGATCCTTCGGTCGCACCGCCATTGCGGTGCTCGTGTTGCTCGTGGCGGCGTGGCTCCTCTTCGGCTTCGTCATCCACATCATCTCGTTCCTGCTCAGCACGCTCCTGTTCGTGGCCGCGGTGGTCGCCGTCGTGTGGGCGCTGCGCGCGTTGCTGTAGCGCCCCGAGGCCGCGATGGCATACGTGATCATCGCGATCTGCTTCGGCCTCGCCGGTGGATTCACGGGCAAGCTCAAGGGCAGCTCGTTCCTGTTGTGGTTCGCGATCAGCGCGCTCGTGCCGTTCTTCGGTCTGCTCGCGGCGATCGCCTATCGCTTTGAGCGCGACGAGTTCCGCAGGGCGTGCCCGCGCTGCGGACGGGTCACGAAGATCTACGACGCGCTGTGCACGCGCTGCGGAGCCGAGCTCGAGTTTCCCGATACGGCGATCGCGCCGGAATCCTGGGAGCGCGTCCCAAGCGGGACGCCGACCGCACCGACCCGCTGAGCGCGCCGCGCGCCATAGGGTGCCCTAACGCGATTTCGGCCGCCCTAAGGCGGTCTCTGGCCTAGGCTGTCCTGCAATGAGCACACAGCCACAGGCGGACCCGGCGCAGGTTGGCTCGACGCCGGCCGAGGCCGCAACCGCGCAGGCGAGCGGTGAGCCGCCGCGCCAGCAGCCGGCCCCGCGCCGCGGCGACCCGCTGATCGCCCGGATGATCCAGCGAGCCGGCTTCAAAAACGACCGCGATTTCCTCCTTCGTGTCGTGCAACCTGGCCTCGTGGGCCTGATCGACGGCACCATCTCTTCACTCGCCCCGATCTTCGCCGCTGCAATCACATCGAGTTCGCACACCGCCTTCGTCGTCGGCCTCGGCGTTGCGCTCGGGGCGGGCGTGAGCATGGGCTGGTCAGAGGCTGGATCGGACACCGGCGAAGAGACGGGGCGCGGGTCGGCGGTAGTTCGCGGGAGCATCACGGGCGGCATGACGGTCCTGGGCAGCATCTTTCACACACTGCCGTTCATCATCTCCGACGTGAACAAGGCGCTGATCGTCGCCGGCGGTGTCGTCGCCGCCGAGCTGTTCGCGATCGCGTGGATCCGCAACCGCTTCCTCGGGGTCCCGATGCGCGCGTCGCTTGTGTTCGTTGGGGTGGGCGGCTTGATCAGTCTTGCGATCGGCGTCGGGCTCGGCGTCTCCTGAAATCGTCCAGAAACCCGCTGGTACACTGGATTTTTTCCTAGATTGACGGAAAGGAGGTCGGTGATATGCGGGCTGTCGATGCCCTGATGGAATGCCTGAAGGCGGAGGGAGTCGACGTCGTCTTCGGCCTGCCCGGCGGCGCCAACCTCCCGACCTACGACGCGTTCGTCCACAGCGGTATCCGCCACATCCTGGTCCGCCACGAGGCCGGCGGCGGCCATGCCGCCGAGGGCTACGCCAAGGCGACCGGCAACGTCGGTGTGGCGTTCGCGACGAGCGGCCCGGGCGCGACCAATCTGATCACGCCGATGTGCGACGCGATGATGGACTCGGTGCCGGTCGTCTTCATCACCGGCCAGGTCCGCACCGACCTGCTGGGCACCGACGGCTTCCAGGAGGCCGACACGATCGGCATCACGATGCCGGTCGTCAAGCACTCGTTCATGATCCAGCACCCGCAGGAGATCCCGCGGGCGATCCACGAGGCGTTCCACATCGCCCGCACGGGGCGTCCAGGCCCGGTGCTGGTTGACATCCCCCTGGACCTCTCGCGCGCCGACATCGACTACGAGCCCGTTTCCGACGTGCACCTGCCCGGCTATCAGCCGCGGGTCGAGGGCAACCAGAAGCAGATCCGCCAGGCGGCCAAGGCGCTCGCCGCCGCCCAGCGTCCCGTCATCTACGCCGGCGGCGGCGTGGTCAACGCGAACGCCTCGCCGGAGCTGACCGAGTTCGTCAGGAGCGACCGCTTCCCGGTCACATGCACCCTGATGGGCCTCGGCGGGTTCCCGGCACCTGATCCGCAGTGGCTGGGGATGCTCGGCATGCACGGGACGCGAGCCGCCAACTACGCGATGGACGAGGCCGACCTGATCTGCGCGGTCGGCGCGCGCTTCGACGACCGCATCACCGGCAAGCTGTCGGAGTTCGCGCCGCGCGCGAAGTTCATCCACATTGACGTCGACCCGGCGGAGATCTCAAAGAACGTGCCCGCGCACATCCCGATCGTCGGCGACGCCAAGCACGTGCTGGCCAAGCTGCTGGTGGAGTACCGCGCGATTGGCGCGGACCCGCGGCGCCTGGACGCCTGGTGGAGCCGGATCGAGGGCTGGCGCCAGAAGTATCCCCTCGGCTACGAGGACAGCGCGGACGCCGAGATCAAGCCGCAGTACATGATCCAGGCGCTGTTCGAGGCGACCGGGGGGGAGGCGATCGTCACGAGTGACGTCGGCCAGCACCAGATGTGGGCCGCGCAGTACTACGACTTCCCGCAGCCGCGGCGCTGGATCAACTCCGGCGGCCTCGGCACGATGGGGTTCGGCCTGCCGGCGGCCATGGGCGCTGCGGTCGGATGCCCCGAGCGCCTCGTGTGCTGCATCGCCGGCGACGGCTCGGTTCAGATGAACGCGCAGGAGCTCGCCACCTGCGCGCAGAACAACATCCCGATCAAGGTGTTCATCATGAACAACGGCTATCTCGGCATGGTGCGGCAGTGGCAGGAGCTGTTCTGGGACGGCAAATACAGCCATGTCGACATGGGCGAGTTCCCCGACTTCGTCAAGCTCGCCGAGGCCTACGGCGTGACGGGCATGCGCCTGGAGGACAAGCGCACGCTGGTGGACGACATGAAGCGCGCGATCGCGATCGGTGGGCCGGTGCTCGTCGACGTGCGCGTCACGCGCGAGGAGAACACCTACCCGATGATTCCCGCCGGCCAGGCCGCGCGGGAGATGGTGGGATGAGGTGCCGGTGAAGATGGGCGAACCGGGGACCAAGGAGCCGCTCAGCCTCGAGGAGCTCGAGGCAGCGACCAACCTGCGCACGGGCCGCAAGCACGTGCTCTCGATCCTCGTCGAAAACAAGTCCGGCGTGCTCACCCGGATCGCCGGGCTGTTTGCGCGACGCGGCTTTAACATCAGCACGCTGACGGTCGGGCCGACCGAGGACGAGCTGATCTCGCGCGTCACGCTCACGGTCGACGGGGCGTTGCATCCGATCGACCAGGTCACCAAGCAGCTGCACAAGCTCGTCAACGTCCTGAAGATCCGCGACCTCGAGCCGGCGGACACGGTCGCACGCGAGCTCGCGCTGTTCAAGGTCGCCGCCGACGGCGCGCAGCGCGGCGAGCTGATGCAGATCGCCGAGATCTTTCGCGGCAAGGTCGTCGACGTGACCAAGCGCGCGATCATCATCGAGGTGACCGGCACGACCGAGAAGATCGCCGCGTTCGAGAGCCTCGTGCGGCCGTTCGGCCTGATCGAGATGATGCGCACCGGCGAGATCGCGATCGCGCGCGGCCGCGGCGAGACCTAGTTGCAGCTGCACGCAGGCTCGCGCGCGCCCCTCTCGCTGACCGCCTCCGAGCGCGAGCGCCTGGCGGCGAGGCTCGAGCGCGCGCTCGTGAGAGCGCGCCGCACCGGCGAGGCGCAGCTCGCCTCGATCGTCGTGAGCCTTCCGTCGCAGCTCGACCCCGCGGCGATCGCGTGCGCGTCGCGCCGTCCCGGCGAGCCCTGGTTTCTGCTCGAGCAGCCCGACCGCGCACACGCAGCCCTCGCGTGCCTCGGCGAGGTGCTCGAGCTGCACGCCGCGGGCGCGCGGCGCTTCGCGTCCGTGGCCGAGCGCTGGCGCACGCTCGCGGCCGCCGCGGCCGACGACGGCGCAACCGAGGGCGAGCGCGGCGGCCCGCTCGTGACCGGCGGCTTCGCGTTCGCGCCGGATGGCGGCGGCTCGCCGCACTGGCACGGGTTTGCGCCGGCGTCGCTCAGCGTGCCGGAGGTCGCGATCGTGCGCCGCGAGCGCGCCGGCGAGTTCAGCGTGTCGCTGACGCTGGCGGCGCTCGCCTCACCGGACGACGTCAGCGAGGAGCTGCTCGAGCGCCTGGAGCGGCGGCTCGCGGAGCTGCGCAGCAGCCCGCTGCCGCTGCTGGACCCCGCGCCCACGGGGCGCTTTCAGGTGGCCAGCGCGATGCCACCCGAGCACTTCGAGGCGGCGGTCGCTCGCGCGGTCGAGCTGATCGGCGCGGGAGCGCTCGAGAAGATCGTGCTCGCGCGGGAGGTGCAGGTGCATGCGCCGCGTGCGTATGACCCAGCGGCGCTGTTCGGGGTGCTGCGCGAGGAGTTTCCCTCGTGCTTCGTCCTCTGCGCAGGTCGTGGCGACGCGACCCTGATCGCCGCGAGCCCCGAGCTGCTCGTGCGTCGCGAAGGTCAGCGCGTCAGCACGCTCGCGCTCGCCGGCTCCACTCGGCGCAGCGCCGACCCGGCGGTGGACGATCATCTCGGCGAGCGGCTCCTGCGCGACCCGAGCTATCGCGAGGAGCACGCGATCGTCGCGCGGCGCATCGAGCGCATGCTGCGCCCGCACTCGGTCTGGGTCGCCGCCGCGCGCGAGCCGCAGCTGGTGCGGATCGCCAACATCCAGCATCTCGCCACGCCGATCCGCGCGCAGCTCGCGGCGCCGCTCGACGCGCTCGAGCTCGCCGGAATCATGCATCCGACCCCGGCCGTCGGCGGAGAGCCGCTGGCCGCCGCGGCGCCGTTGATCCCCGCGCTCGAGGGGCTCGATCGCGGCTGGTACGCGGGTCCGGTCGGCTGGAGCGACGCGGCCGGCGACGGCGAGTTCTGCGTGGCGCTGCGCTGCGCGCTGCTGCGCGGCAACGTGGCGCGCTGCTACGCCGGCAACGGCATCGTGCGCGGCTCGGACCCCGCGAGCGAGCTCGCCGAGACCGAGGTCAAGCTCGGGGCGCTGCTTCCGCTGCTCACCGCTTGAGCGTCCGTTCACGAGCGCAGCGCGCGCGCGACCGCACGCCACACACGCTGGTGAAGCTCGACGTTGGACGTGCGATCGCCGCGCACCTCGACCATGCTCGAGCGCTCGCTCGCGAGCGCGCGCTCGAGGGCCGCGCGTAGCGCGCGCACATCCTCGACGCGCTCGTGCTCGAGCCCGTAGAGGGTCGCTGCGGTTGCGAAGTCAAGGCCGGTCGGCGTCGCGACGTGGCGGGTGTAGATGTCCTCACCCACGCCGGCCGCGCTCACGGCGCCGGGCGCCTCGCGCTCGCGCGCCATGTCCGCGCGCGCAACCGCCAGGAAGTCGAAGATCCCGCCGCCGTCGTTGTTGACGAGCACGATTGTCAGCTTCAGGGCGAGCCGCCGCGCCGCGAGCAGGCCGCCGATGTCGTGCGCGAGCGCCACGTCGCCGATCAGCAGCACCGCCGGCCCCGCCACGGACGCGGCTGCGCCGAACGCCGATGAGACCGTCCCGTCGATGCCGCTGGCGCCGCGGTTGCAGAGCACGCGCGGCGGGTCCTCGCGCACCGGCCAGAACGTCTCGATGTCGCGCACCGGCATCGAGGAGGCGACGAACAGCGTGGCCTCCTCCGGCAGCAGCACCCCGAGCTCGGCCGCGACGCCCGGCTCAGAGATCTCGACCTCGCCGAGCACCCCGAGGATCGCCTCGGCGGCGCGCTCATCCGCGCTTCGCCATCCGGCCAGCCAGTCTGGGCTCGCGCTCTGGCCGTGCTCGTCGCGCACGCGCGCGAGCTCGCGCAGCGTCTCCGCGGCGTCGCACGCGAGCGAGGACTCGAGCACAGACGCGGGGTCCTGCCACGCTCCGTCGGGATCGATCGCGACCTGGCGCACGCCGTCGAGGCCGGCAAGCCACTCCCGCAGGGGCTTTGAGACCGGCAGGTCGCCGACCCGCAGCACGATCTCGGGGCGATGCGCGGACGCGAACGCCTCGTCGCGCAGGAGCGCGTCGTAGTGGGCGATCGCCGCAGCTCCGCGCCGCGCGCCGGAGAGCGGGTCTGCGAGCACCGGCCAGCCCGCGACATCCGCGAACGCCACGGCCGCCGCTCCGAGCGGCCCCGCTCGCTCGTCGCGTCCCGCCACGACCACGCCGCGGCTCGCGCGCGCGAGCACGTCGCCGAGCGCCGCCGCGTCGGCGAGGGAAGCTCCCGCCGCCGGCGCGCGGCGCACATATGGGCACCCGGCCTCGCGGCCGCTGCCGTCGCCCGGCAGCTCTTCATCCAGCACCAGCGGCTCGCGCAGCGGGAAGTTCAGATGCACTGGTCCCGGACGTCCCTGCAGTGCCGTCCAGAAGGCGCGGCACGCGAGCGTGCGCATCCAGCGCAGGCCCGCGGCATCGGCGCGCTCGACGCCGACCTCGAAGAACCACTTGGCCGCGCTGCCGAAGAGCTTGAGTTGGTCGATCGCCTGCCCCGCGCCGGTCTCGCGCAGCTCCGGCGGCCGGTCGGCGGTCAGCAGCAGCAGGGGCACGCGCGCCTCGTGCGCCTCGATCGCCGCCGGGTAGAGCTCGCCGGCTGCGGTGCCCGAGGTGCACGCGACCGCGACCGGCAAGCCCGACGCCTTCGCGAGCCCGAGCGCGAAGAAGCCCGCGCAGCGCTCATCCACGTGGGAGAAGCAGCGCACGCGCTCATCCCGCGCAAGCGAGAGCACCAGCGGGGCGCAGCGCGACCCCGGCGAGGTGCACGCCGCGCGCATTCCACAGCGGCTGAGCTCGTCCACGAACGCCCGCAGCAGCATGTAGGTGTCGGTCGGGTCGTGTGCTCGGTTCATACGATGGTCCGGTGCCGGAGAGCGTCGTCTTGCTGCACGGGTTCGGTGGCACCCGCCGCGCGTGGGATGGCGTCGCGAAGCTGCTCGACCGTGAACGCTACCGGCCGCTGGCACTCGATCTGCCCGGGCACGGCGCGCAGGCGCTCACCGCCGCGGGGCCGATCAGTTTCGCAGGCTGCGTCCGCGGGGTGCTCGCGCACGCGCCGGAGCGCTTCCTGCTGTGCGGCTACTCGCTCGGCGGCCGCGTCGCGCTGCACGCCGCGCTCGCCGCGCCCGATCGCGTGCGCGGGCTCGTGCTCGTCTCGAGCAGCGCCGGGATCGAGGACGCCGCGGAGCGGCGCGCGCGCCGCGAGGCCGACGGCCGCCTGGCCGCGGAGCTCGAGACACGGCCGTTCGAGCAGTTCATCGACCGCTGGCGAGCGCAGCCGCTGTTCGCGCGCGAGCCGCCCGCGGTCGCAGCGCTCGCGCGCGCGGATCACCTGCGCAACAGCCCGGAGGCGCTCGCGGCCGCGCTGCGCGGAATCGGCGCCGGCGAGATGGAGCCATTGTGGGGCAGGCTCGGCGAGCTTCGCATGGCGGTGGTCGTGCTCGTCGGAGGCAGCGACCCGAAGTACCGCGCGCTGGGACGGCGGATGGTCGAGCAGCTGCCCCGCGGCGAGCTTATGGTCGCGGCGGGCGGGCACGGGCTGGC
>JAXDGS010000156.1:0-2738 GCA_034664905.1 Solirubrobacteraceae bacterium
CACCGGTGTCGGCGTTTCAGTCGCCACGGAAACAGCCTCCGTAACTTCGAGCCGCTTCCGCGCGCGTGCCGATACGACCCGAGCTCCCGTACTCGGGTGTTCGGAGGTGTCACAGCCGGGGCTGCTGGCTTGTCTAGTCGGGTGCAGGTGAGAAGCCGACCAGACGAGCTGATCCGCTGCGGCCGATGGGCGCGTCAGCGCGGATCAAGGGCCGTGCGGTCGCCCACCGATTTCGTATCTCGTGGCCATGCGAATGCTCATATCGACCATAGGAAAAGCGACATGTCAACAGACCAGGAAACAAGCAACAAAGCCATCATGGAACGCTTCGATGACGCCATCAACACCGGCGATCTGGAACTCATCTCGAAGGCGATCGACGAGGGCTTCGAGCCGGACGTGCTTGTGCGCACGCCATTGCCGGTCCAAGCGACCGGGGCGCAAGCGCTCAAGCAAGTGTGGGCGATGCTCCTGCGGGGTCTTCCCGACCTTCACGTCACGGTCGAGGATCTGATCGCGGAGGGGGACAAGGTCGTCAGCCGCAACTCGGTTACCGGGACCCACCAGGGCGAGTACATGGGCCTGCCACCAACCGGCAAATCCGTCACCTACAACGAGATCTTCATCGTCCGCTTCGCCAAGAACCGAATCGCTGAGACCTGGGGGGTCGTCGACGTGTTCTCGCAAATGAAGCAGCTCGGCCTGTTGCAGGCCTAGCGAAGCCCGGTTCACCCGGCCCGGGAATTTCAGCCGCTTGATGACCGGCACATTCGCGCGGATTGGGCAACGCCGATCCGCACCAGTGCGCCTACGGCGCGCCACACCAACGACCAGCCCAGGAGGCACCATGAGTACCCCGATTGCAGCAACCCTGTTCACCGATCCGGCGCCCGCGCAGCGCCTGGAGCGGGCGGCCACTGCGCTGACGGCACACGGTTTCACCGTCGAAATCCTCGACGACGCCGCCTCCGCGCGTACCCGCATCAAAGATCTGATACCCGACGGCGCCAGCGTGTTCACCGGGGCCAGCGAGACCCTGCGCCTGTCTGGCATCGATGAGGACATCAACACCAGCGGGCGCTACCAGGCCGTCAAGCCACGCGTCCTGGCCATGGACCGCGTCACCGGCGCCGACGACATCCGGCGGCTGCTTGCCAGCCCCGATGTCGCCGTGGGCAGCGTCGCCGCGCTTACCGAGACCGGCTCTCTCGTGGTCGCCTCGGCCAGCGGAAGCCAACTGCCCGGCTACGCCGGCGGCGCCGGCCGCGCGATCTGGATCGGCGGGGCGCAGAAGGTCGTGCCCGACCTGGGCAGCGCGCTGCGCCGCGTCGAAGATCACGCCCTCCCCCTGGAAAGCGCCCGCGCCCAGGCGGCCTACGGGCAGCCCAGCGCCATCAACCGCCTTCTCATCCTTAACGCAGAACACCAGCCCGGGCGCGGCATCGTCCTGCTGCTCCGTGAAGCCATCGGATTCTGAAACCGCCACGCGACAGTTCAGACTGCGGAAGCGACACCCTGCGACCGACCCGCTGGCAGGTCTCGACACCGTCCAGCGTCATGAGCTGACGCGCAGGTGGGAGTGGCCCGTCGGCGAAACCGGTACGGCCTGCCCGTGCATCGCACGGGGCCTGCGGTGACCAACCGCATTCATGGTGTAGGTGCGATGGGCGTGCGATTCAATCACGGGTTCGCCGTGAAGACGTGGGCGACGGCTCCGCCGCTGAAGGCAGTGGTGCTCACGGGCTCGATGGTGAGGGGTGCGGTGAACAGCCGCTCGCCTGCACCGAGGACGACCGGGTGGACGACGAGGCGGTACTCGTCGATCAGCCCGGTCTCGACGAGCGATCGAGCGAATCGGACGCCGCCCTGTGCGAGCAGGTATCCGCCCGAGCGCTCCTGCTTTAGACGCGCAACGGCGTCGGCCAGGTCTCCGGTCGCGATCGTCGTCTCGCCCCAGTCGGCGGACGTGAGCGAATTCGAGAACACCACCTTGTGGATCTCGTTCATCGGCGCCGCGAACGGCCCGGATGCACCGGGCCAGAATCCGGCCCAGCGCGCGTAGGTCACGGCGCCCACGAGGTGCGCGCCTGCGTTGCTCACGGTGTCGAGGACCCACTCGGCGCCGTCGGGAGAGCGTCCCGCGGCCTCCCAGTCGGAGCTCCCGTCGCCCGGTGCGACGTACCCGTCGAGCGAGACGGACATCTTCAGGATCAGTGAGGTCATGCGCTGCTTCCTTTGGGATGGATGACATACCGCTATGGACTCCGCCGACTTCGGAAAGTCATCGGTGGCGAGCGCGACGGCGAGGGGCACGGGGCAAGCGAAGGCGCCGCGACGTTCCGATCGCGTGGGATCCACTCAGACGTGACGCGGCAGAACCCCGAGACGCCGCGCGATCGGCCGGGCGAGCGCTTTTCACCGTCGAGGCGCGACCCGGGACGAGTGCATGGGCGACAAGGGCATGGTCCCGTCGGCGATGGCGGCAGTGCTCTGCCACGAACGCGATCGTCAAGTCGCTGGTCCTCGGGGCACTCCCTCGGCGACGAGGCTCCCGAAGGTCGAGGGCGGCGCAGACCAGTGCATCTCGCGCATGGCGACCGTGCGTTCGTCGACTCTGACCCGCCTCGCGAACTGGTCGTGCCCATGCAGAATCTGGTGAAAGCGCTCCGGGACAGACCTACTCTGAGGCGAGAAGCGGGTCGCTCGACCCCTTCGGGCGGCTGCTTCCCTGCATTGGC
>JAXDGS010000157.1:0-3978 GCA_034664905.1 Solirubrobacteraceae bacterium
CACGAAGCATCTGACCGGGACCGCCTAGCGATTCAGTAGCGATTCAGCCGTCCGAGAATCCGTAGGCTCGCAAGAATGCCGAAACGCCTACGTCCGCATATCTGTCAAGGGCAGCATCGGTGAACGAGTTCTCGTCTCCAAGGAGCATCACTTGGTTCAGCGGGATCCAAAGGATCAGGGACAACAGGTGCTCGGCGGCCAGCTTAGGATCTTCCAGCGACAGGCCTTGCCGGGCAGCCGCGTCGCGGAGAGCGAGTGCCAACTGCTGAGCTGCTCTCCTGGGGCCGAGGTCATAAAACGATTGCCCGAGCTCTGGGAATCGCCCCGTCTCGCCGATCACCAACCGCCGTAGCTTGAGGACATTCGGCTGCATCACTCCCTTCAAGAAGTGGCGGGCGAAGGAGCGAAGCCGTTCTCCGATCGGTCCGTCGCCGGTCGAGAGGAAGTCGGTGGCTATCCCACCATCTCGGACCCGCACGACGTTCGTCACGACCTCTCGGAACAATGCCTCCTTGTCGCTGAAGTGCTTGTACACGGTCTGCTTCGAGACGGACGCTGTGGCTGCCACCTGATCCATGCTGGCCCCAACGAAGCCATGGGCGAAGAACACCTGCTGGGCCGCCTCGAGGATCGCCGCCCTCTTGCGAGCTCCGCGGGAGGGACCTTCTGCATTGTCGGCCGCGACCGAGGAATCCATACGGGACAATAGTACTAGACAGTTCCGTACCTGCTCATGGTAAGGTACGGTACCGTCTAGTACTACCTTGAGGCTGATACATGAAGATCGTCGTGATGAACAACGTGACCCTTGACGGTGTGATGCAGGCGCCGGGGAGGGCTGACGAGGACACTCGAGGAGGCTTCGTCTACGGCGGGTGGGCGTCGCAGAACATCGATGAGCCGGACCCGGAGATCGGAGCGGCAATGGGCATGCGGATGTCTCAGAGCGATGGGCTGCTGCTCGGAAGGCGCACCTACGAGGACTTGTTGACGACCTGGAACAGCCGGGGCGGGATGTTCAAGGACGCGCTCAACGCGGCACCGAAGTACGTCGTATCGCAGACCCTGACCGATCCGTTGCCCTGGCCAAACTCCACGCTTGTGGCCGGCAATGTGGTCGACGCGGTGACGGAGCTCAGGTCACGGCCGGGACGGGAGCTCCACATCATGGGAAGCGGGCAGCTCATCGAGACGCTCGTGGCCCATCAACTCGTCGACGAGTTCTTGTTGATGATCTTTCCTGTGGTTCTCGGATGCGGCCGGCATCTCTTCTCAGGTGAAACCTGCGTGCAGCTGGACTTGGTCGACGCGAAGGCGACCAGTTCCGGCGTGGTGATTGCTACATTCCGAAGGAACAGTCCGAGCTAGAGTCAATTTTGACGGTCGGAATGAGTGGTGGCGGCGGTGGGATCTCAGCTCTGGGTCGGACCGCGACCTGACGTGCCTGGGAAGCGGACAGTAGCGTCCACGTTCGTCGGCGGCGGCCCGCGGCTCGAGCGTGCCATCCACACTCTACTGAGGGTGCTGGCACCCTTCCCATGATGCCGGGCGCGCCACACACTGTGCCGGTCGCAGCGTGAGGCAAAGAGGTCCCAAGACGTGAATGATGCACCCGCGGTCGGGGCAGGCCGACGCCGGCCGCAGCTGGCGCGGACCGCGGCTTTGGCCATGGCGGCGGTCCTCGCCGCAGCGGTGGCCGCTGACGTCAGCCTCGTCCTGATCTTCCCTGCGGCGGTGCCCAGCTTCGACGCCACCCAGCTGTCATCGCTGAGCGCCGTGCTCATATCGGTACCAACCGGTGCCATCGGCGTGCTGCTGGCAGCGCGAAGGCCAAGCAACCCTGCGGGATGGCTGCTCGGCGCCTCCGCGGTCCTCTTCGCCCTCTCCGGTCTGGGCTCCGACTACGGCTTTCATTGGCTCTACGGCCACGACCTATCGCGGAGCCTCGTCGCACCGATGATGCTCCTGGGTGCGGCGGCGAGCCAACTGATCTTCACGCCCCTGATCATCCTCCTGTTGGTGTTCCCAGACGGTCACCTGCTGTCGCGGCGGTGGCGTCTCGCAATCTGGCTGAACATACTTCTCGCGGCTGTCGGCAGCCTGGTAGCCCTCCTCGACCCGAACATCGTCGGCGACGGACACCGCCAGCTCCCCAACCCGATCGGCCTAGCCGGCGCGCATCCGGCGCTGATGGCGATCAACAACGTCGTCGGAGGGGGCGCGCCCGTTCTGTTTGCAGTCGGACTGATTTCGCTGGGCATCCGCTACCGGCGCGCCGATGCCGATACGCGTCAGCAGGTCAAGTGGTTCGGAGCCGGGGTGGTGGTGCTTGTTGCGGCGGTCGTGGTGGGACTGATCACCTCGCCGACGTCGACGTGGACGACACCGATCCCGATCGCTGCCGAGATCATCGGATTCACCGCCTTGCCGTTGTGCCTCGGCGTGGCGGTGCTCAAGTACCGGCTCTACGGCATCGACCTCGTCGTCAATCGCGCGCTCGTCTACGCCGCCCTTGCGGTCTTCATCACCTCGGTGTATGTGGGCATCGCTGTTGGAATCGGCACGCTTGTGGGCAGCGGTGGCAAACCGAACCTCGGCTTGTCGATTGTGGCCACGGCCATCGTCGCCATCGGATTCCAGCCACTGCGCGAGCGCTTGCAGCGCGTCGCCAACCGGCTCGTGTACGGGGAGCGGGCCACGCCATACGAGGTGCTCTCGCAGTTCTCCGAACGCGTTGCTGAGTCGTATGCGAGCGATGACGTCCTGCCTCGGATGGCACGAGTCCTCGCGGAAGGCACCAACGCCGACCTCGCGGAGGTCTGGCTGCGCAGCGGTGACGTCCTGCAACGTGCGGCGGTCTTCCCACTCCAGCCGACCGTGCCCGCGGCCGTACACGTCAACAGCGCTGCCGAACTCTCGATCCCCGCCGCAGATCGCTCGGTGGCGGTGCGTCACCAGGGCGAGGTGCTCGGCGCTCTGACGATCACCAAGCGTCGCGGCGACTCGATCACTCCCATCGAGGTCAAGCTCATGGACGACCTCGCTCACCAGGCTGGGCTGGTGCTCAAGAACGTGGGCCTCACCGCGGACCTGCAGGCGCGGCTGGACGACCTGCGCGCATCCCGGCAACGGCTCGTGGCCGCGCAGGACGACGAGCGGCGCAAGCTCGAGCGGAACCTCCACGACGGCGCCCAGCAGCACCTCGTGGCCATCAAGGTGAAGCTCGGGCTTGTGGAGATGCTGGCGGCCAGGGACCCGGAGAAGGCGAAGGCAACGCTCGCCGCGCTCAAGGACGACGCCGACGAAGCCCTGGAGACCGTGCGCGACCTCGCCCGCGGCATCTATCCACCTCTGCTTGCCGAGAGGGGCCTCGCGGCAGCGCTGCAATCGCAAGCAGGCAAGGCAACGCTCCCCGTGCATGTGGATGCCGATGGCATCGGTCGGTACCCGCAGGAGACCGAGGCAGCCCTGTACTTCTGCACACTGGAGGCGCTGCAGAACGTGCAGAAGTACGCTGCGGCGTCAGCGGTCGAGGTGCGCCTCCACAAGGATGGCGAACAGCTGCTTGTCGAGGTTACCGATGACGACCGCGGGTTCGATGTGACCACTGCCGTGCGGGGTGCTGGCTTGACCAACATGGAGGACCGGCTCGAGGCGCTTGGAGGCACGCTGTTGATCGAGACGAGCCCGGGCCACGGGACAACGCTTCGAGCTACGGTTCCTGTTCATCCGATCATCGCGGCCAATTGAGGCCTGCCCGTACATCTGCCAGGTGCCAAATTGACACGCCGGGCAGTTAAGGAGCTCGCGCCCGACAGCCTTTGGGCGTGCATCATCTGCGGTGACGAAAACTGTATGCGCTATGTAAGCGCTGGGGTGCCATGATCCGGTGCCATGAGCAGCGGCATCCCGCCCCGACCGCCGGGAATGATCACTTTTGTGCGGAATGCCCTTATTCGCGGTTAGGAGCACTACACC
>JAXDGS010000158.1:0-12404 GCA_034664905.1 Solirubrobacteraceae bacterium
GACGCGCTCGCGCAGCTCGCGGATGTCGTCGACCGAGTTGTTCGACGCCGCGTCCATCTCGATCACGTCGAGCGAGCTCGCGCTCGCGATCGACACGCACGACTCGCAGCTGCCGCACGGCTCGACCGTCGGTCCGCGCTCGCAGTTCAAGCACGCCGCGAGGATCTTCGCCATCGAGGTCTTGCCCGTGCCGCGCGAGCCGACGAACAGATACGCGTGGTGGACCTTGTCGCGCTCCACCGCGTTGCGCAGGGTGCGCACGACCGGCTCCTGGCCCACCACCTCCGCGAACGTGCGCGGGCGGTGCCTGCGGTAAAGCGAGCGCTGCGGCTGTGGCTGCTCGTTCATCGACACCGGTGCGCCCCAGTCTACCCACGCGTGGGACCCCGCCGAAGCACCCGCGCGAGCGGATAGCGTCCGCGCTTGTGAGCCCCCGCGCGAGCACCCGGCGCCCCCGCCGCGCGAGCCCTCGGCCGGCCGCGCGGCTCGCCGCGCCAGCCGCCGTCGCAGCAGGCGCGGTGGCGCTGCGGCTGATCTCAGGCGTCGGCTTCGCCAACTACGACACGCTCTACGCACTCGCCTGGGGAGGGCAGCTCGAGCGCGCTGAAACCCCCGCCTACGGCGTCGCCGTCGCGCCCACGCCGCATCCGCTGCTCGAGGCGATCGGCCTGATCCTCGCCCCGTTGGGCCCGAGCGCCGCGAGAGCAGCCGTGGTCGCGCTCGGCTTTCTCGCGCTCGCAGGCTGCTGTTGGGTGATCTACAGCCTCGGCGCCGATTGGTTCGGGCGCGCCGCCGGCGCGCTCGCCGCGCTGATCTTCATCACGCGTGTGCCGGTCCTCTCCTATGGCGTGCGTGCATATGTGGACCTGCCCTACCTGCTCGCGATCCTCGCCGCGCTGCTCCTCGAGTCGCGCCGTCAGCGCGCAGGCGCGCCGGTGCTCGCGCTGCTCGCGCTCGCCGGGCTGCTGCGGCCGGAGGCATGGGCGTTCTCCGCGCTCTACTGGCTTTATTTGCTGCGCGCGCCGAACCCGCTCGCGGGGCGGCGCGAGCTCGCAAAGCTCACGCTGCTCGCCGGCGCAGCGCCGCTGCTCTGGATCGTCAGCGACCTCGCGATCACCGGCGATCCGCTGTGGTCGCTGACCAATACGCGCCACACCGCCTCCGCGCTTCACCGCGTCACCGGCATCTCGAACGTGCCCGAATACATCCCGCGGCGGATCGGCGAGGTCCTGCGTCCCCCGGTGCTTGCCGGCGCCGCGCTCGGCGGGATCCTGACGCTGATGTGGCTGCGCAAGCGCGCGCTCCTGGGCGCCCGCGTGGGCGTGCTCGCGGTGATCGTGTTCGCGGCCTTCGCCACGCTCGGGCTGCCGATCAACACGCGCTACGCGTTCCTCGCCGCAGCGATCCTGTGCGTCTTCGCCGGCGCCGGCGCGTTCGGCTGGATGGCCCTCCCGCGCGCGGATCCACGCCGGCGGGGCTGGATGCTCGTGGGCGCGCTCGTGCTCCTCGCGCTGCTCGCCTACGCGCCCGCGCAGTACCGCTCGGCTGATCGCGAGCTCACAAAGCTCGCGCGCCAGCAGCGCATCGAAGGCGATCTGCTCGAACTCGTCTCAGACCGCGCGGTCACGCTCGCGTGCGGCCCCGTCGGCGTCCCCAACCACGCGCCGATCCCGCTGCTTGCGCTGTATCTGAAGAGCAGTCCCGCCAGGATCGTGAGCCTGCAGGCCGGCCGCATCTCCAGGGGGGTATACGTCGAGCCCGCGAGCCCGCAGGTGCAGGCCGATTACGTGCTCGACCCGCGCGACCCGCATCAACCCGTGTCGGTGCCGCCGGGCTTCAGCCGCTCGCGCGCGAACCGCTCGTGGCTGATCTTCCGGCGCTGCAGCTGAAAGCGGACCGTGCACCCCTCGTCGTGGCCGCCGGCCCCGGCGCCGACCGTCGCCCATAGCTCCAGCCCGGGAGCGCCCGCTGCGCCTGCCGGTGATCGCTTAAGGCTGCTTCCTTCCGGACCTGACCTGGTTCGCAAGCCGACACCGCGCGGGACCCGGACCATCAACGCCCCGGACGACGGAGCGACCGGAGCCGGAGCCCCTCGGAGGGGACTTCGGCCCCGCTAGAGCGGATTGCGGGTTCAGGGCACCGCTACCTCCCCGCCTAGCACGGTCCGATGCGATCGTAACGCACACCGCGCCGCTTTCTGTAGGCTGCTCGACCGTGAGCTATTTCAAAGACGTCCCCCTCCGCCATTCCCGCGCCGTCCCCGTACTCGCCGCCGTGTGCGCGAGCGCCGTCATCGCCGGCTGCGGCTCGAGCGGCTCGAGCAGCACGATCACCGTCGGAAACGAGAACTCCGCCGACAACTCGCTCGCGGGCTCGAGCGCCAGCGCGAGCGAAAAAAGCGCCGAACCGAAATCGACGGCCGCCAAAACCCCCACCAGCGGCCCGCTCTCGAAAGAACCGAGCGTCGCTCCGCCCTCCGGCGCAGCGCCCACCAAGCTCGAAACGAAGGACCTGATCAGCGGCACCGGCGCCGAAGCGAAAGTCGGCCAGACGGTCACCGTCAACTACGTCGGCGAGCTCTTCCACGGCGGCAAAATCTTCGACGCGTCCTGGAAACGCAACGAACCGTTCACCTTCCCGCTCGGCAAAGGCCAGGTCATCCAGGGCTGGGACCAGGGCATCCCCGGAATGAAGGTCGGCGGTCGGCGCGAGCTGATAATCCCCGCGGCGCTCGCATATGGCGCCAAAGGCTCGCCGCCGACGATCCCAGCGAACGCGCCGCTCGTGTTCGTCGTGGACCTGCTCGGAACCTAGGCGACGCGGTCGCCGCTTGAATGAGCGTCGCGCGTAGCGCCCGCCCTGCGGCGCTCGCGCTGGCGCTCGCCGCCGCGCTCGCAGCCGGTGGCTGCGGCAAGGGCAAGAAGCCGAGCCCCGTCGGCCTGCGCCTGCAGCGCGAAGACCTCGTGCTGGTGGCGCACGAGCTCGCGCAGGTCCAGCGCGAATCGACGCTCGAGACGCGCGCGACCAACGCCGCTTGGCCGCTCATCGCCCACGGGCTCGCGCCCGGGCGCAGCGGGATCATCCGCCCGCAGATCGCAGCGGTCATCCCGATCGCCGCGAAGCTGAAGCTGCCGGCGCTCTTCCACGGGGGTCGCGGCGAAGCGCTGACCGGGCCCGGGTTTTCGATCGCGGGCCTGTATCGCAGCTACGCCGGGCTCGCAAGCCGCGGCTGGCTGATGATCGCAGCGGCGATCGATGAGATCGAACACGGGACGCCCGTCGCCGCGCGCTTCGCGCGCGAAAACGTCGCGCTGTACATCGAGAGCGTCTACGACGCGCACTTCAGCCTCTCGCAGATCGGCAAGAAGCTGCTCGCCGGCTACAAGAAGCTCAAGGGCGAAGCTGCGTTCGGCTCCTCGCTCACGCAGGCCGAACTCGACGCGCTCGCGCAGGCCTACTCCGAAGCCAGCGACCGCCTGTACCCGCACGTCGAAGTGAAGCTCGGGTCCTGATGCGCGCCCGCCGGTGAGCGCGTTCGCGACCGCCGGCGCCGGCTTTCTGCTGGCTGTGCTCTGGTTTGACCTGATGTTCGACGTGCTCGTGCTCGGCCACCACGAGCGCGAGCTGCCCGAGGAGGTGCTCGCGTCGATCGCCGGCTACTACCGCCGCGTGACCACCACCGCGCGGCCCATGAACCGGCTGATCAGCGCGGTGATGCTCGCGACGCTCGCCGCGATCATCCTCGAGCTCGCGCGCGAGAGCACCAGCGCGTGGGTCGGATGGGCCTCGCTCGCGCTCGCCGCCCTGCCGATCGCGCTCGCCGGCGCGCGCATCGTGCCACAGGCGGTCGCGGTCGGATCGCGTGCCGACTCGCCTGCGCGCCAGAGCGCGCTCGCCAGATCGATCCTGCGCGGCCACCTGCTGTGCGCGGCCGCGATCGCCGCATTGCTCGCGCTTCAGCTCGCATACGCATGAGCGTGCGCCGCAGCTTGTCCGCTTGCTGGCCGCTGGCGCTGCTGATAGCGCTCGCGGCGGTCGTGCGCTTCGCCACCATCGACCAGCAAAGCCTGTGGTATGACGAGGCGGTCACCGCGACGCGCGTGCTGCATCCGTCGTTGGGCTCGACGCTGAGCGCGGTGGTTCATGTCGAGAACACACCGCCGCTCTACTACATGGTTGCGTGGGCCTGGACGCGCGTGCTGGGGACCGGGGTCTTCGCGCTGCGCTCGCTGTCGGCGCTCGCGGGCGTCGCGACCGTCGCCGTCGGGTGGGCGATCGGCCGCGAGCTGGGCTCGCGCGGCACCGCGATCGTGCTCGCCGCGATCGTAGCCAGCAACCCGCTGTTCGTCTGGTACTCGCAGGAGGCCCGCTCATATGAGCTCTTCGTGCTGTTCGCGTCGCTCGCGTTCCTGCTGTTCCTGCGAGCGCGCGCTGCGCCGACGCGGCGCAACCTCGCCGTCTGGGCCCTGTGCTCGGCGCTCGCGCTGCTCGCGCACTACTTCGCCGCGTTTCTGATCGTGCCCGAGGCTGCGCTGCTGCTCCGCGGCCGGCTGCGCGAGCGGCGCGTGCTTGCCGCGATCGGCGCCGTCGCGGCTACCGGCGTCGCGCTGGTTCCGCTGATCGGAGCCCAGGGCGGCAGGAACACCAGCTGGATCTCCAACTGGCCGCTGAGCGGACGGCTGGAGGCGACCGCGCAGTACTACCTGCTGGGTGAGTCGGGGCGCCCCCTCGGGCGCGGTGTACTGCTGCTCGCGGCGCTGCCGATCCTCGCGGCGTTGGCGCTCGCAGCGCGGCTGAAGGCGCGCGAGCGCACCGGCGCGCTGCTGTGCACGGCGATCGGCGCCTCAGCGGTGCTCGCGCCGCTGGCGCTCAAGCTCGCCGGCGTGGACTACTTCACCCCGCGCTATCTCGTCGCCGCGTACGTGCCCCTGTCGGCGGCGCTCGCGCTGGCGCTCACCGGCGCCGCCAAGCGCGTCGGGGCCGCGCTCGCGGTACTCCTCTGCATCGGCAACCTCCTGGTCCTCGCGGCCGTCGAGCGGCGCCCGCAGCTACAGCGCGGAGACTGGCGCGCTGTCGCCGAGAAGCTGCGCTCCGGGCCATCGGAGCGTGCGGTCGTGGTCGCGGTCGTCGGCGCGCTCCCGCTGCAGTACTACCAGCCGGGGTTGCTCCAGCTCTCGCCTCAACAGAGCGTGCGCGTGCGCGAGATCGACCTGGTCGGCTACCCGCCCCTGCGCGCCGCTGCGCTGCATCCGCCGGCGGCGGGCTTCTCCCTCGCCTCGCGCAGCACGATCCACGGGATCGTGATGCTGCGCTTCCGGGCGCCGCGCGCCCTGCCGATCAGCGGGCGGCGCCTGCTCGCCCGCCGGCCCGTGCAGGTCGCCACCGAGGCGCTCGCGTCGCGCTCTGCAAGCGGACGTTGACTGTCCTCCGCGGGCGGCTCACGCACGCGCGCTGAACGTGCAGTCCATCCGCTTGACGCCATGGATGAACGCGCTGCGTAGCAGCTCGGGCTCCTGCGCCTCGATGTCGGGCGTAACGCGTAGCAGCTCGCCGAATATCGAGCGCAGCTGTGTGCGAGCCAGCGATGCGCCGAGGCAGTAGTGCGGGCCGCCGCCGCCGAAGCCCAGGTGGCGGTTGGGCTCGCGTGCCACGTCGAAGCGCCAGGGATCCGCAAACGCGTCTGCGTCGCGGTTGGCGGAGTTGTAGAAGAGCACCACCTTCTCACCGACCGGCAGGCGCTCGCCGTGGAGCTCGACCTCGCGCGTGGTCGTGCGCCGGAAGGTCATCACCGGCGAGGCCCAGCGGACGAACTCCTCGACGGCTGCTCCTAGCCGCTCGTCGAGGTCGCGCATCAACTGGGCGCGTTGGTCTGGGTTGACGCTCAGCGCTCGCATCGCGTGTGAGGTGGTGTGGCGCGTGGTGTCGTTGCCGGCAACGGACAGCAGCACGAAGAAGGCGGCAATCTCCGCGTGGGTGAGGCGCTCGCCGTCCACCTCGGCCTGGACGAGCGCCGTCATCAGATCGTCGGCGGGGTTGCGCTCGCGATGGGCGGCGAGCTCGGTGGCGAACGTGGTCAAGGTCATCAGTGCCTCGCCCAGCACCTCGATCGGTGGTCGCTCGCCGAACACCTCGGGGTCAGACGCCGTCACGAGCAGATCGGCGGCGGCAACGACACGATCACGGTCGGGCTCGGGCACGCCGATCATGTCGGAGATCGTCACGAGCGGCAGTCGCTTCGCGATCAGCTCGACGAAGTCGCCGCCGCCGGTCGGTGCGGCCTCGGCGACGATCCGCCGCGCGTTGACGCGGATCCCATCCTCGATGCGCGCGACCTGGCGCGGCGTGAACGCCGCGGAGACGAGACCACGCAGCTGCGTGTGCCGCGGCGCGTCCGTCGCGAGGAACGACTGCGAGGCTTCCAGGAACTGCGGCGGCGCGTCCGCGAACTGCACGCCCTGGCCCGAGCAGAACGTCTCCGGGTCGCGCGAGATGCGCCGCACATCCTCGTAGCGAACGATCGCCCAGTAGCTCATGCGCTCCTGGTCGGCCAGCCCGATGATGTCCTCCGGCGGCTGGTGGCGCGAGAGTGGCGCATCGCGCCGAAGCTCCGCGAAATAGCGGTCGCGCTCCTCGGCAGGCCTGCCCCAGAAGTCGAGCGACCCCAAGTCGTAAGGCTGAGCGTGCGGGCTCTCCGAAACCGCCACAAGCCCGACTTTACTCCGCCGAGGCCGTAGCCAGCATGTTCGCGAGAGCTCGCTTCACACGCGAGAGCTCGCGGGTTCGAGGATCGCAGCGCCCATCTGTGACTGCTGCACCGCGAGCGCCATGACGTCCTCGCCGGAGAGCGGCTTGGCGAAGTAGAAGCCCTGACCGAAGGCGCAGCGCGTGTCCTTCAGGCGCTCCAGGTATGCCTCGTCCTCGATGCCCTCAACGACCGACTGCAGATCGAAGATTCGTGCCAGCTGCACCACCGCGGCGATCAGAAGCGTCGCCTCGGCACTGGGATCGGCCAGGAATGACCTGTCGATCTTGAGGATGTCGACGGGGAGCCTGCGGAGGTACATCAACGATGAATAGCCCGTCCCGAAGTCGTCGATCGCGAGCCTGACGCCGAGGGCGCGCAGGGCATTCATGCGCAGGATGCTCAGATCCATGTCCTGCATCATCACGCTCTCCGTCAGCTCGAGAATCAGGCTGCTCGGCACGATCTCGGTCTCGTGCAACACAGCGCGAACCTCGTCGATGAACTCCGGGCGCTGCAGCTGAAATGCGGAGACGTTGACGGAGATCAACAGCGGCGGGTCGCGAGGATACTCACGCTGAAGCAGCAGTGCCTGCTCGCAGGCTTCCCTGAGGATGTGCCTCCCGAGCGAGACGATCAGGCCGGTTTCCTCCATCAGCGGGATGAACTCCACAGGCGAGATGGTGCCGCGGGTCGGATGCTCCCAGCGCGCGAGCGCCTCCACGCCCGCCATGTCGCCACGCACGAGATCTACGATCGGCTGGTAGCGCAGCGTGAACTCCCCGGCCTCCATCGCGCGCTGGAGATCGGCCTTGAGCTCGAGGCGTGCGAGCGCATGGGCGTGCATGTCGGGCTGGAAGATCTGGTAACCCCCGGTTCCCGACTGCTTGGCCATGTACATCGCCGCGTCGGCGTCGCTCAGCAGCCCTTCCGCGTCCTGAGACGCGGACCCTTCCCTGTTGCTGAACGCGATCCCGATGCTCGTCGCGACGGTGACCTGCTTGCCCTCGAGCGTGACCGCGAGACCTAGTGCGTTCGTCACACGCGCGGCGATCTCGATCGAGTGCATCTCACGCTCTGATCCATTGATCAATACAGCGAACTCGTCGCCGCCCATGCGTGCGGCGGTGTCGACTCCCCGCATGCATTCGTCGAGTCGACGACCGACCTCTTGCAGCAGCTTGTCGCCGGCGGCGTGCCCAAGGGTGTCATTGATGTCCTTGAGTGCGTCGATGTCGAGGAACAGGACCGCGACCGGCATGTTGTCACGACGCGCCCCCGCGAGCGCGTGTTCGAGGCGGTCGTGGAACAACGCTCGGTTGGGCAGGCCGGTGAGCGTGTCATGAAACGCCTGATGCTCGAGCTCGGCCTCAAAGGCCTTGCGCTCGGTGACGTCGCGGACGTTGAGGACGATGCCGTCGACGGCCTTATCGGCGAGAAGGTTGGTAGCAAGCGCCTCCACATCACGCCAGCCTCGTTCGGCGTGGCGCACGCGGAACTCAGCCTTTTGGGGGTTGCCCAGAGGCCGCGCTGCGGTCGCCGCGATGAACGCGAGCAGTCGTTGCTGATCGTCGGGGTGCGCTATGTCGGTGAGGCGACCGTCTGAGAGGGCGCCGGGGAGGTATCCGAACATTCGTTGCACCGACGGGCTCAGGTAGCGGATCGCGGCATCCTCTCCCACGATGCAGATCACGTCGGAGGCGTTCTGCACGAGCGAGCTGAGGCGCGCCTCGGAGCGTTGATTCAGTGCCTGTTCGGTCAACGCGGCGCTCTGCAGCGCGAGCGCAACCTCGGTGGCGAGCGTCGCGAGGCTTTCCTCCGCGGCGAGTTTCAGCCGAGTCGGGGACAGAACCGACAGCACACCCGTGAGGTCCTCGCGGATAAAGAGCGGCGCGACGGACCACATCTCCTCTGCACGCTCCACAGTGACGACGCGATGCTCGCGCAGGTCCGCGCCCACCGTCGCAGGGAGTTCGGCAAGGCGTACGGCGGGAAGGCTCGCGGCATCTCGGTCGCTGCTGCCAACAGCTGTGAACGTGCCGTCGCTGCCATTGGCGAGATACAGCCGCGCGACCACGTCCTCGTCGACCACCGACCGGGCCGCCTGCAGCGAGGCCGCGTAGATCTCCTCGCGACTGGTGGCGCTCACGAGCGCCTCACCGCCGAGGCGCAGCGCGGCCTCCCTGCGTACCGCCTCCTCGTTGCGGTGCACGAGCCCCGTCATGCGCAAGAGCACCAGAGCAAAGAGGGCCACCGATGTTGCGACCAACACGTCGAGGTCGAATGATCCCTGCAACGACCCGCCGCGGGCGAGGAGCAGGATCGGCGCGGTCAGGGTCGCGCACGTGAGCAGGGCGAGGCGAGGCCGGGTGAGACGATCGCCTGAATCGGGAGCGCGCTCGACCAGCCTGCGCACCGAGGGATGAAGCGCCGCCGCGCCCAGCAGGGCGTAGAACGTCGCCCATCCGACATCGAGGACGCCCCCGGTCGCGTAGCCGCCGTGAAGCAGCTTCCACCCGTAGATCGCGTCCGTCAGCAGCAGCATTCCAGCTCCGGCGAGAAGGAATCTAAACCCTGCTCCCAGGCGCCGACCGCCCACCGCCAGGCGCAGGACGACGCCGAGGACCATGATGTCCATCACCGGGTAGGCGATCGAGGTGAGCTTCGTGCCCAGTGTCAGCGTGTGATCGTGGGCGTAGGGCGCCATCAGGTAAACCCACGACAGCGCGGCCGCTGCGATCGTGATGATCGACGCGTCGATCAGGCCGGCACGGCTGCGAGTCTCGTTACGCTCGCGTATCAGCAGGACCAGACCCGCCACCATGAGTGGACCGACAGCCAGGTAGAAGGGGTCGGCGATCGAGGGGAACGGAAGCGCCGCTCCGAAGAAGCGTTCGTAGTTGTAGGCAAGGACATCGCCAGTCACGAACAGCCCCTGGGCCAGCGCGAACAGATACCAAGGCAAGCGGCGACCCTGGGAGTTCTTCCTGGCGCCGACGATGAGCGCCACCACGGCCGAGCCGCCGATGAGGTTGTAAACGGGACCGCTGTTGAGCCAATGCAGCCCGACAAAGTGCCCCACCATGTATGCCGCTGTGAGGACCGTGACCCCAACCAGATAGGCCGACCAGGCACGTAGCCAGTTGGGTCTCAGCTTGCCGCGCGTGCGCGCACTGACGACGGCGTCCGCATCCGTCGATGGGGTTGGCGATTTCAACACTTGCAAACCCATCGCTCGCTCAGAGCGCTAGCGATACGTTCGTCGAACATCGCGGACGCAAAGGGCGAGCGCGCACCCGGCGCCAAGCGCCGCTCTACGGCCTGCCAACCCCTAGGCGCTCGCATATAGTCGCGACCATGTCGACATCGGCGCCCAACGGGGTTCCCGATCAACCATCGAGCCATCGGGCTATCGAGAACCTCATCGCAACCTACGCCGAACTTGTAGACGACGGCGATTTCGCAGGAGTCGGCGCCCTGCTCGCGGACGCGACCTTCACGGGCAGCTCCGGGTCCGTGAGCGGTGGAGATGCCATCGAGAAGATGCTGCGAGACAACCTGATCACCTACGAGGACGGGACGCCCCGTACCAAGCACGTCACCACCAATGTCGCCATCGAGGTCGACGAAGAGGCCGGCACGGCGATCTCGCGGTCGTATTTCACCGCCCTGCAAGCGGCAGGAGATCTGGCTCTGCAACCCATCGTGAGCGGTCGGTATCACGACCGCTTCGAGCGCCGCGACGGGCAGTGGCGCTTTGTGCAGAGGCGCGTCCACACCGATCTCCTCGGAGACGAGCCGCCACCTGCGCAGCTCTGGCGACGACGCCGGCTGAATTCCCGGGCGACCTCGGCGCTCCACGCCCGAGGTCGCCCCAGCAGAGGCTTACAGCTACCGGCGATGTCAGCCGGCGAAGGAGATGAATTCGCCGAGCGGGTTTGGCAGGGTGGGCGTGAACGGCACGAACGCGTATGGCCGTGATACGTCGAAGCCAGCCGCTTCGGCGGCTTCCTTGACCGCAAACGGCTCGAGCGCTTCGACGGCCTGCGAGATGCTTGTCAGCCCGAGCGTGCGCTCGTAGCCGTTGTTGTTGGGCGGATCGACCGACTCGGCCACCTTCTGGATCCCGGTGATTTTCTCGATCGGACCGCCGTCCCCTGCCGCCACGCCCGGGCCCACGACGCGCGCGAGCGTGCGGTGATCGGACTCAATACCCATGATTCGCGCAGCGGTAACTTTCAGGTCCGGCGTGCTGAAATCGCGTACTCCGACCAGATAGGCGGCGATGAACGCGTCCTCGAGCGTCACCAGAATGTTGAGTGTCGTCTGCGCGTCGGTGAACATAGCCGGCGGGTAGTAGAAGCTCGTGAAAGGACTGGGCTTGCCGGTCACGCTTTCCTCGAGCAGATAGTGGGACATCTCCTCCTGAACGGCGGCATCCAGGTAACCCTGGTCGTCCGACGCCAGGTTCTTGAAGAACGGCGCCGTGTTGATGATGTTGGTGTAAGTGGTGACCGCGAGAGCCTCCGCGATCTGCGCAGCGCCGAGGATCGCGAGGTCTTCACGAGACGCCTTACTGTTACCAGGGCCAAGAGCGCCGCCGGGCTTCGCGAGCGCCACCGCTGGCCCGAACGCTCCGAGCCCAGTCGCGGTCGCTCCTGCGACCGCCGCGCCCTTGAGGAAGCTCTTGCGTGTGGTCGACGCCCCCCAACGACTAGCCGATTGATCGGCGCTTGCTCCATTGCGAATTGAGGTCTCCTGCTCGTCGTACATGCGGATCTCCATTACGTGGTGTTTGGTGCTTTCAAACCGCGAACGTTGGCTCTAAAAGATTGAGCGACCTCGTCGAGTCGTCAGTCCGCTCTCCAGAACCCCATACGCGCGAACTCCCAAACCGGATCACTCGATTGGCCACGCGGGATGTAACCGCGACGTCATTACCGATCACGACCGGGCCGTCGGCGCGGTGCTTCCGCTTCGGAGCAGTCAGACGTCCGGCCAAGCTTTCGGGTACGTTGCCTTTGGGCGCCGGTTGACGCCCGTTCGGCAGTAATGGTGCCTATAAGAACTCGAGGAGCGGCTATGCACGCAGTTCTCTTGGAAGTCGATTTGAGTGGGACCGAGCGCGAGGAGGGCCTCAAGAACCTGCGCGAGACTGTCGTTCCACAGGTCAAGCAGGCGCCCGGGTTCCGATCCGGTACATGGCTCGGACCGGTTGCAGGCAAGGGGCTTTCGGTTGTTGTGTTCGAGGCCGAGGAGAACGCGCTGGCGATGGCGGCAATGGTCGCAGTCGGTAGCAGCCCGTCGCCGGGTGTGACCGTGGACCGGTGCGAGGTGCGAGAGGTCGTCGCGAGCGCGTGACCGCCTGATCCGACCCTTCACCACCGGCACGCGTCAGCTAGCCGCATGTACGAGGCTGGGGAGCGGAGCGGTTCGCGGCCACTCGGGGGCTGTTGAGACGTTCGTGGCGGAGGACAGCGGCGGCCGGTCGGTCGCGGGCTTGACGCGGAGCGATGCGCCCAGCGAGCAGTGCAGCCCAATAGAATCGGTCGGGCTATGGCGCCGCGTCGCCCAGCGGGAGAGCGCTCGCTTCAAACGCGAGTCGGACGCCCTCGCTCGACGGTCAGTCGCGGCCACGCGGGTGCGCTCGCGCTGCTCCTGA
>JAXDGS010000159.1:0-3860 GCA_034664905.1 Solirubrobacteraceae bacterium
CCGACGACTACGACGGCCTCGTGCAGATCGCCGAGGACCAGGTCTCGGGCGGCGCGCACGTGCTCGACCTCTGCGTCGCGCTGACCGAGCGCTCTGATGAGGACGAGCAGATGCGGATCGTGGCCAAGAAGGTCTCGCTCACCCAGCCCGCGCCGATCCAGATCGATTCGACCGAGCCGGAGGTGATCGAACGCGCGCTCGAGCAGGTGCCCGGGCGCGCGATCGTCAACTCGGTCAACCTCGAGGCCGGACGCGCGAAGCTCGATACCGTCGTCCCGCTCGCGCTCGCCCACGGCGCCGCGTTGATCGCGCTGACGATTGACGAGATCGGGATGGCAAAGACGGCGGAGCGCAAGGTGCAGATCGCGCAGCGGATCCGCGATCTGTGCTGCGATGAGCATGGCCTCGACCCTGAGCTTCTGATCTTCGACTGCCTCACGTTCACGCTCACGACGGGCGATGAGGAGTGGCGGCCCTCGGCCGTGGAGACGATCGAGGGCATCAAACGCATCAAGGCCGAGATCCCCTCGGTGAAGACCTCGCTCGGCGTCTCGAACGTGTCCTTCGGCGTCTCCCCCGGCGCGCGCGCGGTGCTGAACTCGGTCTTCCTTCACCACTGCGTGCACGCGGGCCTCGACCTGGCGATGGTCAACCCCAACCACATCACCCCATACAGCGAGATCTCGGAGTCCGAGCGCGAGCTCGCCGACGATCTCGTCTTCAACCGTCGCGAGGACGCGCTCGAGCGCTTCATCGAGCACTTCGAGTCCAAGGGCGAGCAGGACGCGGTCCAGGGCGCAGCCGACCCGACCGAGGGGATGGAGCCCGAGGAGGCGCTTCACTTCCACATCCTGCGCCGCCGCAAGGACGGCGTCGAGGACTGGATCGACCGCAGCGTCGAGAAGATCGGCGCGGTCCCGACGCTCAACGAGGTGCTGCTCCCCGCGATGAAAGAGGTCGGCGACAAGTTCGGCGCCGGCGAGCTGATCCTGCCGTTCGTTCTGCAGAGCGCCGAGGTGATGAAGCGCGCGGTCGCGCAGCTCGAGAAATACCTCGACAAGATCGAGGGCTACACGAAGGGCACCGTGGTGCTCGCGACGGTCTTCGGCGACGTGCACGACATCGGCAAGTCGCTGGTGAACACGATCCTCACCAACAACGGCTACACGGTGATCGACCTCGGCAAGCAGGTGCCGATCCAGACGATCGTCGACGCGGCGGTGGAGCACGAGGCGACCGCGATCGGCCTCTCCGCGCTGCTCGTCTCGACCAGCAAGCAGATGCCCGCGTGCATCGCCGAGCTGCACGCGAAGAAGCTCGACTACCCGGTGCTGATCGGCGGCGCGGCTATCAACCGTGCGTTCGGCTACCGCGCGCTCTACCCCGAGGGCAAGGAGTCCGACGCGCTGTATGAGCCGGGCGTCTTCTACTGCAAGGACGCGTTCGAGGGCCTCGCGGTGATGGACCAGCTGATCGACGCCGACGCGCACGCCGCGCTGGTGGAGAAGCTACGCGCGGGCGCGAGCGAGTTCCGCGCGAAGGGCGAGGCGCCCGCCGAGGATCTGAACTTCGCAGATGACTCCGTGCGCTCCTCCGCGCGCACCGACGTGCCGATCCCCGAGCCCCCCTACTGGGGCGTGCGCGAGATCGACGTCGATCTCGACGAGGTCTACCGACACCTCGACACGCACGTGCTGTTCAAGCTGCACTGGGGCGGGCGCGGCGTCAAAGGCGAGGCCTGGCGGACGCTGCTTCGCGATGACTTCCGCCCGCGTCTGGAGCGGATGTGGCGCGAGCAGGATTACCTGCATCCGCGCGCGCTGCTCGGCTTCTTCCCGTGCTTCTCGCTCGGCAACGAGATCGTGCTGCTCGACCCCTCCGAGCGCGAGCGCGAGCTGACGCGCTTCGTCTGCCCGCGCCAGCCGAAGGGCGATCGCATCTGCCTCGCTGACTTCTTCCGCCCGGCGGTCGATGGCAAGGCCCCGCTGCAGCTGGATGTGATCGGGGTACAGGCGGTCACCGTCGGCTCGGAGGTGACCGAGCTGATGGCGAGGCTCGAGGCCGAGGGCGAGTTCTCAGAGCAGCTATTCGTGCACGGCCTCGGCGTGCAGACCGCCGAGGGGCTCGCCGAGTGGCTTCACGCTCGCGCGCGCGAGATGCTCGGCATCGACCCCGCGCAGGGACGCCGCTACTCGTGGGGCTACCCGGCGGTGCCCGAGCAGAGCGAGCACCTGAAGGTGGAGAAGCTGCTCGACCTGGAGCAGATCGGCATGACGATCACCGACGGCTACGCGCCCGACCCCGAGCAGTCGACGCTCGCGCTGATCGCCCACCATCCGCAGGCGATCTACTTCGGGACCCGCCAGGGGCGCCTGCTCGCGGACGGCTCCCCCGACGATCTGATCAGGGGCTCGAGCCGGGATCCGTCGCTGTTCGCCGACCTCGACGACGAGGACCCGACGGACGAGGTCTCCGAAGCCGAGGGCGAGCCCGCGATCGCCGGCGAGAGCGCCTGAGCGCTCGCGCACTCGGCTGCGATCAGCTCGAGCTTCGCTGCACGGCCGAGCGCCTTGATGCGCGCCTCCTCGCGCCGCGCCTGCGTGCGGTCTGCCATCGGCAGCGCCAGCACCAGCTCGACCGGCAGGCGGCTCGCGGTGTAGCGGCTCGCGCTGCCCGCGCGGTGGCGTCGCAGGCGCCGCTGCACGTCGGTGCTCCAGCCCGTGTAGAGCGAGCCGTCCCCGCAGCGCAGCATGTAGACCCACGCGCGCTCGTCCATGCGCGATCCATTCCCCGCGCGGGCGCGGATGCCTGCCGCGCGCCTAGCGATCGCGAGCGGCGGCCGCGCCGATCGGAGCGGCTGAGGAGGAGGGCAGCGGGCCGAGCCTCACCGGCGCGGCATGCATCGCGCGCAGGCGCACCTCCCTCCAGGTGAAGCCCTCGTTGACCAGCGCCGGGAGCCCCATGATCAACGCGGTCGCGAGCTCGACGAGCTGGAGCACGATGCCGTAGGCGATCGCTTCGGGCGTGGAGACGTGGTAGGCGCCGGCGAGCACCGCCACGCACGCCGCCTGGAAGATGCCGACGTTCGCGGGCGTCGCGGGCACGAGCGCGGTCACGTTGACCGCGAACAGCACCCCTGCGGCCGCGCCGGCGCCCGCGTGATCGATCCCGAGGCCCATCAGCAGAAGCCAGCACGAGCACCACTGAAGCGTCCACGCGCCGAGCTGGGCGGCCACCGCGACGCTCGCCGCGCGCGGATGGCCGAACACGCGCACGCCGTCGCGCAGGCGAGCGAGCGAGCGCTGCGCCGCAGCAAGCGCCGCCCTGCGCCGTCGCGAGCCCACCGCAGCCGCCGGCGCTTTCAGGATCGGAGCGAGCAGCGATGCGAGCAGCGCCAGCAGCGGTATCAGCGCGAGCGCAAGCAGCGGGCGCGCGCGGTGGTCTTCGATGACGCTCGCGCTCGTCAGCAGCGTCACGCCGGCGAGGCTCGCCAGCGCGAGCAGGTTCAAGAGCGTCTGGGTGACCATCGTGCCGAGCACCACCGGCAGCGTCTCGCCCGCGCGGCCGATGCGGCGCGCGACGATCAGCGCACGCGAAGGCTCGCCCAGGCGCGCGGGCAGCGTGGCCGACATCAGCACGCCGATGAACGTCCCCTGCATCGCGTCGCGGCGTTTCGCCCGCCGCCACGTCGGCGCGGCGGACAGGATCGCATGCCATGCGATCGCACGCGCGAACATCGCCGCGCACATCACGCCCAGACCGGCCGCGAGCAGCCCCGGCTTCGACGCGAGCAGCGACGCGGCGACGCGCGCCACGCCGACCCGCTGCAGGGCGAGCACCGCGAGCGCCGCGGCTGCGAG
>JAXDGS010000160.1:0-2867 GCA_034664905.1 Solirubrobacteraceae bacterium
CATGCAGACGACGACACCGTCCGAGAGTGGTGCTCATGCGACATCACGGTCGACGTGGTCCTGGTCGGCGAGCTATGCACCGACATGAGCCCGTTGAGCGACGCGTGCTGATCGCGAAACCGACCAGATGTCACTCTCGGACCTTCAGGAGCTTGAACAGGTCGGGAACTCGTCAACCGCGGCCAGCAGGTCGGCGTGCTCGCGAGGCCCAACAGCTACGCGACGACGTCGAGATCGCTCGCTGACTGGCAGCCCCCCTCGCTGACTGGTAGCCCCCCAGGCCGCTGTACCGGTACGAGCGGTCGGAGCCTCAGCCACTCCTCGGGGCAGATCCTCTCCGGGTGCTCATTGCACCTTTGCGCTGCGCAAGCTCAGGCACCGGACCGAGACGCCAGTCCACGTGACCCTGGACCGTGGCGGACAAAACCGGCTGTGGAAGCGAGGGCGCCGCTAGCGGGTCGGGGGTTATCGCGGTGGGCGGTGGGCGAGGACTTGGAAGATCGACGTGAAGCCGGTCTCGAACCCGCGGCGCGCTGCGCGCAGATACAGCCGCCAGACTCGCATACGCTCCGGGCCGGCGAGCGATTCGGCGCGCTCGGCATGCTCGTCGAGGTTGCGCGCCCACTCGCGCAGCGTTCGTGCGTAGTCGAGCCCGAAGCCCTCGACGTGCCTCGGCTCGAGGCAGGCGGCCTCGATCGCATTGAGCACGCGGGAGAGGTGCAGCGGTGCCGCGTCGGGGAACACGAAGCGCTCTGAGAACGGTCCGGCCTCCGGGTCGCCGTGGCGCAGCCGAGCGATGCCGTGATTGAGCAGCCGTCCGCCGGGCCGCAGCACCGCGGCGAGCTGGCGCGCGTAGGCGTCGATGTTTGCGCTGCCGACGTGTTCGACCATTCCGATCGAGGCGATCGCGTCGAACTGCTCGCCGGCGAGGTCGCGGTAGTCGGCGACGCGGATCTCGATCCGCTCGGCGAGCCCGGCAGCCGCCGCTCGCTCGCGCGCGACGGCGGCCTGCGGCTCGGACAGCGTGATCGCGGTGACGTGCACGTTGTGCTCGCCCGCGGCGTGCAGCGCGAAGCTGCCCCACCCGCAGCCGACGTCGAGCACACGCCCTCCCGTACGCAGGCCGAGCTTCGTGCACACGAGCTCGAGCTTTGCGCGCTGTGCCTCTACGAGCGTCTGGGCGCCGCGCGAGAAGATCGCGCACGAGTAGGTCATCGACGCGCCGAGGACCAGCCGGAAGAACTCGTTCGAGATGTCGTAGTGGTGCGTGACCGCGCGCCGGTCACGGTCACGGCTGTGCCGGTGCCCGGTCGGGCGCAGCTCGGCGGCAGGTGCCCGCGGCACTGAACGTAACGCGCCTGCGCGCACGGCGGCGGCCGCGAGACGCGCCTTGCCGCGCGCGTCCAGCTGCGGCACCGAGTAGCCGTCCAGCACCTCGAGCACGGCGTCGATGTCGTCCACCTCGATCTCGCCACTCACGTAGGCGCGGCCGAGCCCGAGCTGGCCGGGCGCGCGCAGCACGTGCCCGAGCGCGCGCGGCGAGCGCAGGCGGAAGGTCGGCCCACCGGAGCCGTTGGTTGGCGGCAGCGTGCTGCCGTCCCACAGCTCGACGGCGAAGGGACGTTCGGGGAGCGCCTGCGCGAGCGTCTCGCGGAGCGCGAGCGTGACGCGCGTGCGGCTCACCGTGCCCGTGACGACGCGAGCTTGGCTGCCTGACGCTCCGGGCTCACACGCACAACATCCCAGGCGAGTCCAACTCGCTCGAGCGCACCGATGACCAACGCCGATGGGTCGAGCTCCCAGCGGCGCAATCCGTGCTCGGCTGAGGTCGGGAAGGCGTGGTGATTGTTGTGCCACGCCTCGCCGAGCGACAGCGGTGCCAGCCAAGCAAGGTTGCGCGACTCATCGCCTGTGTCGAACCGCTGGCGCCCGAAGAAGTGGCACAGCGAGTTGATGCTGTAAGTCACGTGATGGAGCACGAGCATCCGCACCGCACCGCCCCACAAGAGGCCGGTCAAGCCGTCGCGGAGCCTACCGCCGAACACCCAGCCGAGGCCGAACGCGGCGAACAGCCCGCCGAGTGCCCACACAAGGAACGTCCGGTCGACCCAGTTCACAACAGGGTCGGCGAGCAGGTCCGGCGCGTAGCGCTCACGGCGCCCGCGATGGGTATGGACGAACAGCCACCCGATGTGGGCATGCAGAAGGCCGCGGAGCGCGCCGCGCCAGCCCTGGCCGCGATCGACGTGCGGGCTGTGAGGGTCGCCCTCCCGATCGGAGAACGCGTGATGCTTGCGATGGTCGGCCACCCACGCGATGACCGGACCCTCGATCGCGGCCGAGCCCAGGACCGCCAAAATCGCCCGGATCGAGGGCCTGGTCTTGAACGTGCGATGGGTGAGCAGGCGGTGAAAGCCGACCGTCACACCGAGACCGGTGAGCACATACAGCACCAGGAACACGAAGACATCGTTCCATCCCAGCAGGCTGTCCCACAGCTGCCAACCAACGACAAACAGGCTGAGGATCGGCGCCACAGTCACGATCCCAGTGATGATCCGAACGCGACGCTCGTTGCCGACCGGCTCAACATCCTCGGCGACGACGGCAGCCGGTCCTGGCACCGCGCGGCAATCTAGACGCGAGCATGGATGCGCCACGACGATCTCCTGGCCGGCCAAATTCTTCTCAGGCATGCTCGTCTGCAGTTGTGGTTAGATGGTTGCGCGCTCGTCGGCGAAGTCCGGCCGGTATGAGGCCTTCGTGGAGAAGGGGGTGCAGCCCGAGCGCGAGCACGCTGACGATCTCGATGGCTTGAACCACAGCCCGAGCGGGAGGGCTCGGCTGGCGGCTACACCGAATGGTAC
>JAXDGS010000161.1:0-7213 GCA_034664905.1 Solirubrobacteraceae bacterium
AGGATCTCAAGGCGCTCGTGGGGGTCGAAGCGCGCGTCGTGCAGCAGCGCGGTCGCGCCCGTGATCCACGGCGCGATGAACACGTTGCGGGCGGACTTCGACCAGCCGCTGGCCGCGGTGCACCAGACGAGCTCCCCCGGCCGCGCGTCCAGCCAGTGCTCGGCCTGCAGCCGCTGGCCGTGGAGGTAGCGCTGGCCGTGCAGGACCGCCTTCGGCTCACCGGCGGTGCCGCTGGTGAAGGTGATCAGGGTCGGGTCGTGCTCGTCGAGCTCCACCGCTGGGGCGGGCCCGCCCGCGAACAGCGCCTCGTCTGGGATGTAGGCGACGGGCACAGCGGCCGCAGCCGCCTCGAGCTCGCTGCGGTTGCGCTCGTCGGCGAGGATCAGCGCGGGCCCGGCGACCTCGATGCGCAGGCGCAGGTCCTTGGCGCGCAGCTGCTCGGTGCACGGCAGCGCGATCGCGCCGATGCGAAAGCACGCCATCATCGCGAACGCCCACTCCGGGCGATTGCCGATAAGCGTCATCAGCACATCGCCACGGCCGACGCCGCGCTCGGCGAGCGCACCGGACAGGCTCGCGACCCGCTCTGCGACCTCGCCGAAGCTCCATTCGCGCCTCGCGCCCTCGCGCGGGAGCTCGATCAAAGCGGGCTCGAGGGGGTCGCGTTGATCGAAGAGCTCGCGCGCGAAGTTCACGCCGGTATTCTCCCTAATCGAACCCGACCCCGGAGCGCGAATCGACAATGGCCGTAGCCGCCTCGCAGCAAACCGAGATGACCGACGAGCAGAAGGCGATCACCGAGATGGTGCATCAGTTCGCCGACGAGCAGATCCTGCCGAACGCCGAGCACTACGACCACGAGGACTCCTTCCCCGAGCCGATCGTCGAGCAGATGAAGGAGCTCGGCCTGTTCGGAGTGACGATCCCCGAGGAGTACGGGGGGATGGGCCTGGATCTCACGACCTACGCGATGATCGTCGAGGAGCTCTCGCGCGGCTGGATCTCGATCTCGGGCGTGATCAACACGCACTTCATCGGCTCCTACCTGCTGATGAAGTTCGGCACGCCCGAGCAGCGCGAGAAGTACCTGCCGCGGATGGCGACCGGCGAGATCCGCGCGGCCTTCTCGCTCTCGGAGCCCGAGCTCGGCTCCGACGTGCAGGCGATCAAGACCTCCGCCAAGAAGCGCGAGGACGGCTCCTATGAGATCAACGGGCAGAAGATGTGGGTGACCAACGGCCTGCTCTCGACGCTCGTGTTCGTGCTGGTCAAGACCGACCCCGACGCCGAGCCACGTCACAGGGGGTTCACCTGCTTCATCGCCGAAAAAGAGCCCGGCGTCGGCGAGAACAGCGGCGATTTCGCGGGCCTGAATGTGCCGCCGAAGATCAGGAAGCTCGGCTACAAGGGCGTCGAGTCGACGGAGCTCGTCTTCGACGGCTATCGCTGCCCGGCGGAGAACATCATCGGCGGCGAGCAGGCCGGCCTGAACAAGGGCTTCGCGCAGATGATGGACGCGCTCGAGGTGGGGCGCGTGAACGTCGCCGCGCGCGGCGTCGGCATCGCTCAGCGCGCGCTCGAGCTGGCGCTGCGCTACTCGCAGGAGCGCAAGACGTTCGGCAAGCCGATCGCAGAGCACCAGGCGATCCAGTTCAAGCTCGCGGACATGGCGACACAGGTCGAAGCCGCGCGGTTGCTGACGCTGCGCGCAGCACGCCTGAAGGACGCCGGCGAGCGCTCCGACCTCGAGGCGGGCATGGCAAAGCTGTTCGCTTCCGAGGCCGGCCGCTTCTGCGTCGAGGAGTGCCTGCGCATCCACGGCGGCTACGGCTACTCCAAGGAGTATGAGATCGAGCGCCTGTACCGTGACGCGCCGCTGTTGCTGATCGGCGAGGGCACCTCCGAGATTCAGCGCATGGTGATCGGGCGAAAGCTCCTGCAGCGCCACAAGATCTGAGAGCTAGCGGCGGGCGAGCGCCCGCGGGAAGGGAGCTGAGATGTCCGAGGACGCGAAATCGCTGATCGAGCTTGCGACCCGCAGGTTCATCTCAGAAGTGCCCGCGCTCGAGCCGATCAAGCTGGTGGTGGCGGTCGAGCTGCGCGGCAAAGGCGACGTGCAGCATTTCCGCCTCGAGATGCCCGGCGTGCAGGTGACCAAGGGCCCGGTCAGCGACGCGCGCCTGCGCGTGGACATGCGCAGGGAGTTCTTCAACATCATGGCCAGCGAAGGCAAGCTCGCGGACTGGATCGAGGCGTTCACCTACGGCAAGGCGAAGGCGACCGGACCGGAGCAGTTCCTGCGCCTGATCCAGAACGTCGTCGAGCGCGAGCTCGAGCGCCAGCGCACGCCCAAGGCCCGCAGCCACCCACCCGGCTGAGCGCCGGTCAGTGGTAGGAGGTCAGCTGCTCGGCGAGGAACGCGAGCGAGCCGAGCAGGAACAGGCACATCACGATGAGAGAGAAGTTTTCGTTCATGATCGCGCTCTGAGCATGAAGCTTAGACGAGCAGTGCCTCCTCGTCATACAGCTTGATGATCTTCACCGCGCCGGGCGGCGAGGCGTCGAGGCACAGGCGGCAGAGCACGCACTCGTCGAGGTTCGAGCGCACGATCTCAAGAGCGCCCTGCGCCCCCTGCGCGAAGATGTCCACCGGGCACGCCTCGCTCAGGCGGCGCGCGAGCTCGGCGTCCTGCGCATGGGAATCGTCGACCTCGACCGCGATGAAAATCCCGTCGCTCCTCACGCGGGCGCCCTCTCGGCCAGCTTCTCGGCGATCATCGCGGGGATGTCCTCGATGCGCTCCGCGACCGCGATCCCCGCCTGCGCGAGGCGCGTGATCTTCTCCGAGGCGGTGTCCTCCTTGCCTTCGACGATCGTGCCGGCGTGGCCGAAGCTCATCCCGGGCATCTCATCCATGAAGCGCCCCGCCATGAATGCGACGATCGGCAGGCGCGAGCGGTTCTCGGTCACCCAGCGCGCGAGCTCCGCCTCCGTGCGCCCGCCGGGCTCGGTGTAGATCACGATCCCCTGCGTCTGCGCGTCGGCCTCGAACAGCGGCATCAGCTCCGCGTAGGTCGAGCCGATGATCGCGTCACCGCCGATCGATACCGCGGTCGACTGTCCCAGCCCTGCGGCGCTGAGCGTCGAGGACATCTCGGTGGTCATCCCCCCGGAGCGCGAGATCACGCCGATCGGCCCCGGCGTGTAGGCCTGCGCGGCGTTCTTCGCGGGGCCGCCGATGCCGCCCATCTTGACCACGTCGGGCACGATGATCCCCAGGCAGTTCGGCCCGATGATGCGCGCGCCGCGCAGCGTCGCGAGCTCGACCATCTCCGCCACGTCGCGTCGGGGGATGCGCTCGGTGACGATCACGATCAGCTTGACGCCGTTCTCGATCGCCTCGAACACCGCGTCCTTGGTGAACGCGGGCGGCACCGTCACGACCGACCCGTCGATCGGGGCGCCGTGTCCCTGCACCGCCTGGGCGACCGTGTCGAACACCGGCACGCCGTGCACGTCCCGGCCGAGGCGCCCGGGGGTCACGCCGCCCACGACCTTTGCGCCGGCACCGTAGTCGAGGCACTCGCGCGTGAGGTTGACGGCCTCGCGCCCGGTGATCCCCTGCACGATGAACGTCGTGTCCGCGTCGATCAGGATCGACATCAGCTCTCGCTCCCCGGCGCGACGCCGCCGGCGGCCTGCGCGGCGGGGGCGCCGGTCGCCGCGTCGCCGCCGCCGATCTTCTCGACCGCGCGACGCGCAGCCTCGTTGAGCGATACCGAGCGATCCACATACTCGACGCCGTAGCGCGCGAGGATCTTGAAGCCCTCCTCCTCCCACGCGCCGGGTATGCGAAAGATCGCGATCTTCTCAGCGGGGTCGTGCCCGAGCTCGAGGCACGCTTTGATGACGCCGCGCGCGACGAGGTCCACGCGCGTGTTCGAGACGATCGACATCATCACCGCGATCCGCTCCACGCCGGGCTTGCCGAGCACGAGCTTCGCGAGCCCGCAGGCCTTCGCCACCGACGGGTTGCCGCCGATCTCGCAGTAGTTGGCGGGGCGCCCGCCATGCGCGCGGACCGCGTCGAACAGCGTCAGCGAGCCGCCACCCGCGCCGATCACCAGCCCGAGGTTGCCGTCGAACTCGGTGACGTTGCCGGCGACGCCGCGATGGTCCTGCGCGTCGACCTGCTCGCCTGCGAGCTCGAACGCCGTCGCCTCGCGCGCCTGCCTGGTCTCCTCCTCGCCTACGCCGAGCTCCGCGAGCAGCTTGCGGTGGCGGCCGCGGGCCTCGTTCTCGATGTCCATGTGGGCGTCGAGCGCGACGAACGCGCCGTCGGTGAGCTGACCGAGGGGATTGATCTCGGCGAGGATCATGTCGTTCTCAACGAACAGCCGTGCCAAGCGCGTGAGGATCGGCACCAGCTTGTTCAGCGCCGAGCCACTGACGCCGGTGGCGGCGATCACCTCCTTCGCCTCGAAACCGCTGAACGGGAGGATGTTCGAGAAGTGCCGGCGACCGACCTTCTCGGGCTGCTCCTCCGCGACCTGCTCGATGTCGATCCCGCCCACCGGCGAGAAGATCATCACCGGCTGCTTGCGCGTCCCGTCCCACACGACGCCCGCGTAGTACTCCTGCTCGACCTGCGCCTTCGGGTCGACGAGCACGCCGCGCGGCGCATGGCCGTTGATCTCGAGCGCGAGGATCTCGCGCGCGTGAGCTTCGGCCTGCTCGGGCGTATCCGCGAACTGCACGCCACCGGCCTTCATGCGTCCACCGGTCAGCACCTGCGACTTGATCACCGTCGGCCCGGCGATCCGCCGCGCGATCTCACCCGCCTCCGCCGCGTCGGTGGTGAAGCCGTAGTCCGTGACGGGAATCCCGGCGCGCTTGATCACCTCGCGCGCCTCGTACTCGAAGAATCTCATCGGGCGCGGAAGCCTATACGGCGGCGGGCGCCTCCACGAACCCGTAAGCCTGTGCGAGCTCTGGGTCCTTGCGCGCGAGCATTTCGGCAAGGCTCACCATCACCTTGCACTGCTTCCAGGTGGCGTCGTCCTGCATCTTGCCGTCGATCATGTGCACGCCGCGCCCGTCCGGGATCGCCTCGATCACCCGCTTGGCGAACGCGACCTCCTCGGGGTCGGGCGAGAACACGCGCTTGGCGATCTCGATCTGCCCGGGGTGCAGCGACCACGCCCCGACGCAGCCGAGCAGGAACGCGGCGCGGAACTGCGTCTCACAGCCCAGCGCGTCACCGATGTCGCCGTACGGTCCGTAGAAGGGGAGGGCTCCGACGGCGGTGCACGCATCGACCATGCGCGCGATCGAGTAGTGCCACGGGTCCTGCTGGTAGCTGGGGCGGGGGGCGTCGGGATCGTCGGGGTCGGGATCGGCGATCGTGCGGTAGCCGGGATGGCCCCCGCCGACGCGCGTAGTCTTCATCCGCCGCGACGCCGCGAGATCCGCCGGCCCGAAGCTCATGCCCTGGATGCGCGGGCTCGCGGCGGCGATCTCCTCGAGGTTGGCGACGCCCTGCGCGGTCTCTAGGATCGCGTGGATCAAGAGTGGCCGCTGCAGCTGCGCCTTGGCCTCGAGCTGCGCGAGCAGGCGATCGACGTAGTGGATGTCCCATGCGCCCTCGACCTTCGGGATCATGATCACCTCGAGCTTGTGCCCGATCTCGCTCACGAGTTCGCTGAGGTCGTCGAGGACCCACGGCGAGGCGAGCTCGTTGACGCGCGTCCACAGCGCCGTCTCGCCCAGCTCCATCTCGCGCCCCACCCTGATGAGCCCCGCGCGCGCGGCCTCCTTGCGTTCGACCGGCACCGCGTCCTCGAGGTTGCCGAGCAGGATGTCCACCTTCGGCGCGATCTCGGGCACCTTCGCGAGCATCTTCTCGTTGGAGAAGTCCAGGAAATGGATCATGCGGGACGGCTTGAACGGGATTTCGCGGGCCGGCTCGGGCGCGTCGATCGCCAGCGGCTTGAAGAAGTCTCGGGGGTTGCGCATGCAAACGATGCTATTGGATGGGTCGAGCATCTAGAGTTCGCGCCCGACCGCAGTCACGAAAGGACAGCTTGAGCGACACATGAGCGAGACCGGATCAGTCGAGACCGACCAGGCCGCGCGCGAGGCGAGCGGCGCCCACCCGTACGGCCGCTACCTGGAGGAGTTCGAGGTCGGCGCGGTCTACAAGCACTGGCCGGCGAAGACCGTCACCGAGGCCGATGACCACCTGTTCTGTTTGATCACGATGAACCACCACCCGCTGCACATAAACGACGTGTACGCGGGCAGGTCCCAGCAGGGGCGCAACGTGGTCGTGGGACCGCTCGTGTACTCGCTCGCGCTCGGCATGTCGGTCAGCGATGTGAGCGGCAAGGCGATAGCGAACCTCGCCACCGAAGAGCTCAAGCACCCCGCGCCCGTCTTTCACGGCGACACGCTGTTCTGCGAGTCGGAGGTGCTCGAGAAGAAGGAGTCCAAGTCCAAGCTCGACAGAGGCACCGTCAGGGTTCACACGCGCGTTCTCAACCAGGACGGCGTACTCGTCGCGGAGTTCAAGCGCCTCGTGCTCGTGCCGCGCAAGAGCCCGGGGTCGGCGCCCGCTGACGGCGGTGCGGACGAGGGGAACGTCGACTAGCGCGCCCAGCGGCGTTTGAAGACCGCCCCTGGGAGGGTGCGCTAGGCTTCCCGGACGCCCGAGTGGGCGTTTTTTCTGTCTCCGGGCCGGGTATCCGCAACCCGGCGCCGGCGCCGCTTCAGCGGCGGAACATGCCCGCGAGCAAGGAGCCGCTTGGACCGATGGACACGACAGTTCCCGCACCGACGAAGAACGAGCGGCTGCTCGCCTGGGTCGACGAGATCGCAGCGCTGAGCGAACCCGATCTCCTGCACTGGTGCGACGGATCTGCACAGGAGTACGAGCGGCTATGTCAGGAGCTCGTGGACGCGGGCACCTTCGAGCGGCTCTCCGACGCGAAGCGCCCCAGCTCCTACCTCTCGCTGTCTGACCCCGGCGATGTGGCGCGCGTGGAGGACCGCACGTTCATCTGCTCGGCCACCGAGGCTCAGGCGGGGCCGACGAACAACTGGCGCGACCCGGAAGAGATGCGCGAGACGCTCGGCGAGCTGTTCGCCGGCTCGATGCGCGGGCGCACGATGTACGTCGTGCCCTTCTCGATGGGCCCGCTCGGTTCGGACAAGA
>JAXDGS010000162.1:0-8165 GCA_034664905.1 Solirubrobacteraceae bacterium
CCACCGCATCAAGCGAAGCCTGTTCGACTCGCAGGAGTACCGCTCGCTGGCCCGCGTGCACGCGCAGCTGATCGAGCTCGCCGGCACCCCCGCATTCGAGGTGCGACTCGGCGACGCGCGCGAGCTGGCGCCTTCGTTCGAGGCGCTGCACCCCGCCGTCATGGCCGTCGCGCAGCGGGGGACGAAACTCCAGCGCTTCAAGGGGCTCGGCGAGATGAACGCCGAGCAGCTCGGCGAAACCACGATGGCCCCCGCCACGCGCACGCTCGCCCAGGTGACGCTCGACGACGCCTTCGCCGCCGACCGCGTGTTCTCGATGCTGATGGGTGACCAGGTCGAGCCGCGACGCGCCTTCATCGAGGACAACGCACGAGCCGTCGCCAATCTGGACGTGTAGGGAGGTGAGGAATGGCTTCAGCTGACGTCATAAGCGGCGGCAACGTCGAACCGCGCGCGCTCGAGGAGGAGATGCGCACCGCCTATCTCGACTACGCCATGTCGGTGATCGTCGGACGCGCGCTGCCCGACGTGCGCGACGGGCTCAAGCCGGTTCACCGTCGCGTGCTGTACGCGATGAATGAGCTCGGTCTCGGCCCGACCAGGCCGTATGCGAAGTGCGCGAAGATCGTCGGCGAGGTGATGGGCAACTATCACCCGCACGGCGACAGCGCGATCTACGACACGCTCGTGCGCATGGCGCAGGCGTTCTCGATGCGCTACGAGCTCGTCGACGGCCAGGGCAACTTCGGCTCGATCGACGACGACCCCGCAGCCGCGATGCGCTACACGGAGGCGCGCCTCGCGCGCATCGCGACCGAGATGCTGCGCGACCTCGACATGGACACCGTCGACTTCGCCGCGAACTACGACGGCTCGCGCCGCGAACCGCTGGTGCTTCCAGCGCGCCTCCCGAATCTGCTCGTCAACGGATCCTCCGGCATCGCCGTCGGCATGGCGACCAACATCCCGCCGCACAACCTGGTCGAGGTCATCGACGCGACGATCGCATACATCGAGAACCCCGAGCTCGACACCGCGGGGCTGATGGCGCACATCAAAGGCCCGGACTTCCCTACCGGCGGCATCATCCTCGGACGCGGCGGCATCAAGGACGCCTACGAGACCGGCCGCGGGCGCGTGCGCATCCAGGCCCGCGCGCACGTCGAGCCGCTGCGCCAGGGCAAGGAGGCGATCGTCGTCACCGAGCTGCCGTTCATGGTCAAGAAGGGCGGCCCCGGCGGGCTGATCGAGAAGATCGCAGATCTCGTCCGCGACAAAAAGATCACCGAGATCGCAGACCTCAACGACTACTCCGACAAGCGCGGCATGCGCCTCGTGATCGAGCTCAAGCGCGACGCGATACCGAAGGTGGTACTCAACAAGCTCTACAAGCACACGCCGATGCAGTCGACCTTCGGGGTCAACATGGTCGCGCTTGTCGACAACGTTCCGCGCACGCTGAACCTGCGCGCGGTGATTCACAACTACGTCGTGCACCAGCGCGAGGTGATCGTGCGCCGCACCAAGCACGAGCTCGCCGAGAAGGAGGCACGCGCGCACATCCTCGAGGGACTGCTCGTCGCGCTCGAGCACCTAGACCAGATCATCGAGCTGATCCGCGGCGCGCGCGATCGCGACGATGCGCGCGAGCAGCTCGTCGCGCGCTTCGAGCTCTCGCCGATCCAGGCGAGCGCGATCCTCGATCTGCGCCTGTCCCAGCTCACCGCGCTCGAAGCCGGCGCGATCCGCCAGGAGCACGCCGACGTCACCGAGCGGATCGCCGAGCTGCGCGCGATCCTCGGCGACGAGACGCGCGTGATGAGCGTGATCACCGAGGAGCTAAGCGAGATCTCCGAGCGCTTCGGCGATCAGCGCCGCACAGAGATCAGCGCCTCCGAGGATGAGATCGACATCGAGGATCTGATCGCCGACCAGCAGATGGTGATCACGATCACCCAGAGCGGCTACATCAAGTCGCTCCCGCTCGCGACCTACCGTCAGCAGCAGCGCGGCGGGCGCGGTGTCACCGGCATGGACATGAAGGACGGCGACTTCATCGAGCACCTGTTCGTGTGCTCCTCGCACGACTACCTGCTGTTCTTCTCCAACCGCGGCAAGGTCTACCGCTCGAAGGTCTACGAACTGCCTGAGGCACAGCGCACCGCCAAGGGCCGCGCGCTCGTGAACATCCTGCCGCTCGCCGAGGGCGAGCGCATCCAGGCGGTGGTCTCCACGCGTGACTTCTCAGAGGCCAAGTACCTCATCTTCGCCACGCGCAGCGGCACCGTCAAGAAGACCGAGCTGCTGACCTACAACACCCCGATCAAAGCCGACGGGATCATCGCGATCAACATCCGCGACGACGACGAGCTGCTCGCGGTGCGCGCGGTCGACCCGCAGGACGAGATCATCATGGTCTCCCGCGCCGGCCTGACCGTGCGCTTCGCCGAGTCCGACGCGCGCGCGATGGGCCGCGACACGACCGGCGTGCGCGGAATGGACGTCGGCCGCGGCGAGGTCATCTCCATGGACGTTGCACGCGACGACATGGATCTGCTCGTGGTGACCGAGAACGGCTACGGCAAGCGCACGCAGATCAGCCAGTACCGCAAGACAAACCGTGGCGCCAAGGGCGTCAAGACGATCGGCCTGACCGAGAAAAAGGGCGAGCTCGCCGGTGCGCTCGTCGTCCGCGACCATCAGGAGCTGGTGTTCATCAGCGTCGGCGGGATGGTCCAGCGCACCGCGGTCTCCGGGATCTCCCGCCAAGGGCGCTCCGCGACCGGGGTTCGCGTGATGAACCTCAAGGACGAGGACCTCGTCAGCGCGGTCGCGCTGGTCGTCGACCCCGGCGAGGACGTCACCACGGCAGCGCTCGAGGACGATCCCTCCGCCGAGGACACCACTTCGGCAGCGCTCGAGGACGATCCCTCCGGCGAGGACTCGAGCACGACGGAGCAGGACCAGGCTTAGCGGACGAAGCACGCAGCTCTGACGTGGGCCTCGCGAGGCCGCCGCGTCACCCGTCCAAAACCTCTTGCGATGCTCAAATGACCGGGCCTTTCGGTCGAAGTGCTGAGGGTGCAAAGCCTCAGAAACCTCCTCTTCACTGCGCTGATCTTCGCCGTGATGGCGATCAGCCCCGCGTTCGCGGCGGCGAGCCGGTCTGCCACGGCGGCCAGGAGCGCCGCCAAGCGCGCCCACAGCGGCAGCGGCTGCCACGTGACGCACCGGCGATCGGCCGCTCGCTCGCACCGCTCCCGCGCGAGGCACGCATCCCGCTGCCGCGCACGCCGGCACGGCCACCGAGGAGTGCTGCATGCCCGTCATGTACGGGCACCCGCCGCCGGGTCCAGCGCCTCGACAGCGGCGGTCGGCGCAGCGACGATCGCCGCCGTGCTCGCGGCGCCGTGTCAGGGCACCGAACTCATGCCGCAGCCCGAAAACCTCGCGCTCGTGCGCACCGCGATCCTGTGCCTGATCAACCGGATCCGCGCGCAGCACGGCGAGCTCCCGCTCGCGCTCAGCGGCCCGCTCGAGCAGGCAGCCGAAGAACACGCCGGCGAACTGGTCCAGCAGGACTACTTCGCCCACGTCGCCCCCGACGGTGAGACGCCGGTCGACCGCGCCCGTAGCGCCGGCTACATCGCGAGTCCCTCCGACGGCTACGTGATCGGCGAGAACCTCGCCTGGGGCACCTACGTGCTCGCGACCCCCGCGTCAATCGTCTCCGCGTGGGTCGCCTCGCCCGGGCATCTCGCCAACATCCTCGAAAGCCAGTACCGCGAAACCGGCATCGGCGTGGCCGCCGCCGTGCCCAGCTCGCTCGCCGCCGGCGCTCCCGGCGCGACCTACGCGCAGGAGTTCGGCGTCCTGGTCAGCTGAGCGTCCGGCACCGCCACACGCGTCGTCCGCGTTCGCTACTCTGGCCGGACCAGAGAAAGGAGGTGGTCCTAACGTTAGTTGACAGTTTTTGCGGGACCCTGGAGGTGACCGGCCGCTAGGTCGGACAGGCTGGACCGCTTAGCGGAATCCAACCCGGGACACCCCGAGACGACTGCCGGCACTGGTCCCTCCGGCTGCCTTTTTCGCCGTCTCGGCATTCCAGTCAGAGCAGTTCGCGAAGGGCGCCCTCGAGGGCGCCCTTCGTCGTTAAGCAACGAGCTCGCGTTCGCTCGCGTTGCGACGCGCACCGTCGCCACTTGCTGCGCCGCGCGCTCAGGCGGCCTGCGGCAGGTATGCGAGCCACGCCGCGGGAATCGTCGGGCTGGCGACCCGGATGAAGATCTCCGCGCGCGGCGTGCGCGGCTTGCTGCGCGGGTGCATCCCGGCCTGGCGCGGCAGCCGATCGCCCTTCCTGCGGTTGCACGGCGCGCACGATGCGACGATGTTCTCCCAACTCGACGGGCCGCCCTTCGAGCGCGGTATCACGTGATCGACGGTGAGGTTCGAGCGCGAACCGCAGTACTGGCAGGTCCAGCTGTCGCGCGCGAACACTGCGCGGCGCGTGATCTTGCGCCGGTGCGCGTCGCGCGGCACCCGCACGTAGCTGACGAGTCGGATCACGACCGGCCGCGCGAGCGTCGCGGTCTCCGAGTGGAGCTCCCAGCGGCCACGCTCGAGCAGTTCCGCCTTCTCCTTGAGCAGCAGCACCACCGCGCGGCGCACCGTGCACACGTTGATCGCCTCATATGTCGCGTTCAAGACGAGCACCCGGCCGCCCATCGCCCTGCCGGGCGATGTCTCAGGTCCGTGCCGCTGGTGCGCTGAAGTCGACACGGACCCCACCGGCGCGGGTGGGACTGTGCTCTCCATCTTCAGCGCCCGAGTGTAGCGGGGCGGGCCCATCTGCGCCGTAAGCGCGGGCGCATCGCTCAGCTGCGCGAGGGCGCGCTCACCGCCGCGCGGTAGCTGCCGAGCACGCGCACCTGCTCGCACAGCCGGCGCACCCCCGCGATCGCCTCCTCCACCGGCTCCTCGCCGGTGCAGCCGCTGAGGTCGACGAAGAACATGTAGCTGCCCAGTCCACGACGTCGCGGACGCGACTCGATCTTGGTGAGGTTGATGTCCCTGCGCGCAAACTCGTCGAGGCACCGCACGAGCCAGCCCGCGTGCTCCGCGCCGGCGCCCCAGAACACGAGCGACGTCTTGTACTCACCGGCCGCGCCCTCGCGCAGCGGCGGCTCGGACGCGTCCTGCGAGCGCGCGATCCACACAAAGCGGGTTTCGTTGTCGTCGCGGTCCTGCACCCCTTCGCGGATCACGACGCCGCCGTAGATTCGCGCGGCGAGCGTCGTGCCGAGCGCAGCCTGCTCGCGACGTCCCTCGGAGACCACGAGCCGAACCGCCTCCGCGGTCGAGCTGGCGGGCAGGACGCGCGCGCGAGCGAGCTCGCCCCGCAGCAGCCGTGCGCACTGTCCGGGGACCTGCGGATGGGTGATGAGCACCTCGATCTCGGCGAGCGCGACAGCGTCTGAGCCGATCAGCGAATGGCTCACGCGCAGCAGCGCCTCGCCCGCGATAACAAGCTCGCTCGCGTCCGCGGCGAGCATGTCGAGCGTGACGCTGATCGACCCCTCGAGCGAGTTCTCGATCGGGACGACCGCCCACTCGATCTCGCCGCCGCGGACCGCAACGATCGTCTCGTAGATGCTGCCCAGGGGAACCGGCTCGATCGAGTCGGGCGCGGCGCTCGCGAGCAGCGCCTCCTCGCTGAACGTTCCCTCCGGTCCGAGGTATCCGACCCGCGGGCGCGCCTTCGACATCTCAGGCCGGCTCGGCTGCGGGGTCGCCCGCGAGCCCGTCCCCCTCGCCGCCGGCGAGCGCGAGGCGCACCGCCTCGGCCTCCTCGGGGGAGAGCTCCAGTTCCCCGTGCCCTCCGCGAACCTGCTTGCCGTACACCCGTGCCTGATCGCGATGATGGATGCACGACAGGACGATCCCCGACTGCTCATCGTCGAGCAGCGCGATCGACATCGACTGCCGGCCGGAGAGCTCGTTGTAGGCGTCGTAGCGCACGAGCGCATGATGCGCGAAGGTCCTGCGCAGCGCGCCCTCGGCTGTGCCCAGCCGTCCGTCCAGCCGCATCGCGGTCTCATCGACGTACTCGCGCAGCGCTTCGAAGGCCTCGTGCATCGCGGCCGCGTGCGTGACCACGTCGGTCTCCCCCTGCTCGCCCAGGAGCATGCGCTGTGCGCGCCGCAGCCGGCGCATCGAGACGATCAGCCCGACGCACGCCACCAGCGCCACCACCGCCACCGCGCCGGCGGCGATCGCCATGATCCCCTGTGTGTCGGTGATCGAGCCGATCATCGGCACAAGTTAGCCGCTCCGGTGGCGGCGGGCGTGCGGCGGGTGCCGATCAGGCAAACGCCTGCGCGGTGTCTGTCACTGGCTGAAGATGGCCAGGTAGGTGTTCTTGTTGTTTTCGGTGTTCGTCTCGCCCGGCACCGGCTCGACGGAGACTTCGATCTTCGACGCGACGCCCAGCGAAATGCCGCTGACCGGGATTTCGACGTTCAGCTTGCTGCCCGGTTCGATCGAGTTGATCGCGTGCGAGGCCTTGAACTGCTTGCCCGCCGCAGTGACCGCGATGTCGACCTTCACGTTGGTCTCGGAGTTGCTTCCGGTGTTTTCGACGGTGACCGTGAACGTCGGCGAGCCGCCGCCGCTGATGTGGTTGATCGTCGGTTCCACTTCGAGCGTGTTGGTGCCGACGCTCACGCCCGCGAGCGAGTCCCCGTGTGTGCCCGGCGCAACCGATGTCGAGCTGCCGTTGCCGGACTTGCCCGAAAGGCGCGCCTGCACAGTCGCGGGGTCCAGCCAACCGAGGTTCGGCAGGAAGCGGCTCGCAGAGGTGCTCAGCCCGTTGATGGCGTTCGAGGAGAGCGCCTGCTGGATCAGCGGCACTACGCGCTGGGAGAAGAGCACATCGGACGCGAGCAAGATCTCCATGTCCCCCGCGAGCTTCGTCGTCGCGGTGCTCTTGCTCTGCCCACCCAGCGCCGTCGGCAGCAGCGCCGCGGTCTTGGCCATCGCTTCGGCGCGCAGGTCGAGCGCGATCAGCAGATCCCGCTGCGCCGCGGCCATCGCGCCGGGGACGCTCAGGCTCTTTGCGCGCGCAGCGAGGTTCTGCGATTCGATCCGCAGCTGGTCGATCTGCACCTCGACGTCGAGCGCGGACTTGGCGCTCGCGCCCGCGAGCGCGGCGAACAGCGGGTGCGCGACCTTCGCGTCTGATTCCTGCGCGAGCAGGCTCACGTTGTGGTTGTAGTCCTTCAGCGACTGCTGCTGCTGGCTTTTCAGGCAGCCGTTGATCACGAGCACGATCACGATCAGCAGCACGACCGCCACGCCGACAGCGACGAGGCGACGGACCATCAGCGTGTGCTGGTCGGTCCTCGAGCCCCCGCCGCCGTACAGCGGCTGGCGCGGGCGCGGGCGCCGGGGCGCCGCAGTCGGCGAACCGGGCGTCGTCTCCTCGCCATCGTCAAAGAACGACAAAAGCTGGCTCCTTGCAGGGATTCCGTGAAGTGCACCAGTATGACTTGCGGGCACCTTACCGGCGAGCCTGCAAGTTCGCCGTCAGGGGCGGCTTTCTTGATCGCGCCGGCAGGGAAGCAGCACCGGCGGGGCGAACGCAGGATCTGGTGGAGTCGCAGCGAACCCTTCTTCACTCGCCGCCGGCGTGGGAGTCCACGACGGCCGATGAGACCCTCGGCGGGCGCATCTCACCCGCTGTCGCTCGCGCGCGCCCCGCCGCCGAGCCCGGCACCGGCCAGTCGGTGCTCGGGCGCTATGAGCTGCTCGAGCGGCTGGGCAGGGGCGGATTCGGCGAAGTCTGGCGCGCGCGCGATGAGCATCTGCACCGCGAGGTGGCCGTCAAGCGCATCTGGCTCGGCCCCGACGGGGACAGCGAGAGGGCGAGCCGCGAGGCGCTCGCCGCAGCGCGCCTGTCGCACCCGGCGATCGTCGCCCTGTATGAGGCGCGGGCCGTCGAGGACGCGTTCTACCTGATCTCCGAGCTGATCGACGGCGACACGCTCGCGAAGCTGATCAGCGAGCGCAGGCCCGCGGACGGAGAGGTGCTCGACATCGCGCTCGCGCTCGCACATGCGCTCGCGCACGCACACGCGCGCGGCGTGATCCATCGCGACATCAAGCCC
>JAXDGS010000163.1:0-2609 GCA_034664905.1 Solirubrobacteraceae bacterium
CCCTGTGGCGCTGGTGATCCGCAGCGGCGAGCCGGCGCTCCTCGCGCAGATGGGGAGCTCCGAACTGCGCACCTTCGCCGCCGGCTCGCGCCACGCCCAATTCATGATCGAACACGGCTACCACTCCGCGGTCGTCGCGCCGCTCGCCGCGCGCCAGCGCACTCTCGGCGCGCTGTCGGTGCTGCGCCTCAGCAGCGATGTGGCATACGAGGACGGCGACCTCGCCGTGGTATACGAGCTCGCCCGCCGCGCGGCGCTCGCGATTGACAACTCCCGCCTGAACTCGGAGGTGCGGCGCGTCGAGCAGCGACTGGCGGCGATCCTCGTGAATCTCGCCGAGGCGATCACGCTGACCGATGCCGACGACCGAATCGTGTTCGCCAATGGCGCCGCCGCCGAGCTCTTTGGTGCACCCACGGCCGAGGAGCTCATGCGCAGCAATCAGGAGCAGGTGCTCTCGCGCTTCACGCTCCTGGACGAGCACGGACGCGAGCTGAGCGCCGCGGAGATGCCGCACAAGCGCCTGTTCGCGGGCGCGGAGCCGGAGCCTCTGCTGATGCACACGATCGTCCGCGCGACCGGTCAGGAGCGCTGGCTGATCGCGCGGCCCGCGCCGGTGATCGACCCCGAGACCGGGAGCCTGCTCTTCTCGGTCAACGTCTACGAGGACATCACCGAGGTCAAGCGCACCCAGGTCGCGGAAACCTTCATGGCAGAAGCCAGCCGCGTGCTCGCCTCCTCGATGGACTATTCCGAGACGTTGCGCCGGATTTCACGGCTTGCCGTGCCGCAGATCGCCGACTGGTGCGCGGTCGACGTGCTCGACGAGGACGGGGAGATCGAACGGGTCGCCATCTACCACGGGGATCCCGAGCTGCTCGGGCTCGCGCAGCGACTGCACGCGGGCTATGGCCCGTCGCTTGGCGATGACTCCGCCGTCGCCGAGGTGATCGCCACCGGGCGAGCGCGCATTTACCCGGAGATCAGCGACGAGGCGCTCGCGGCGCGCGCACGCGACAGCGAGCACCTGGCGATGCTGCGGGCGATCGGCGCGACCGCCGCGATCATCGTTCCGCTCGCCGCCCCCGCGCGCACGGTCGGTGCGATCACGCTCGCCTCCTCCGCGTCCACCCGACGCCTGTCCGATCGCGATCTCGCACTTGCCGAGCGGCTCGGACGCCGTGCGGGCACAGCAGTGGAAAGCGCGCGCCTCTACACGGAGCGCAAGCGCATCGCCGACGTGCTGCAGGCAGCGCTCCTGCCCGAGGCGCTACCGGAGATCACGGGCGTGCAGACGAGTGCGCTGTATCGCGCCGCGGGCGAGCTGAACCGCGTAGGCGGCGATTTCTACGACGCCTGCGCATGCGGCCCCGGCCGCTGGATGGTGGCGATCGGCGATGTCTGCGGCAAGGGCCCGCGCGCAGCCGGTGTGACGGCTGTCGCTCGCCACACCCTGCGCGCCGCCGCGAGGCTCTACCAGAGCCCGACAGGGATCCTCAGCACGCTGCACGACGCGCTCGCACAGCAGCCGGCGGGTTCGGACATGTGCACCGTCTGCCTGGTGATGATCGAGCCGGAGGCAGACCGCGCCCGGCTCACGGTGGCACTCGCCGGCCACCCGCCGCCGGTGCTCGTCAGCGCAGGCGGTGAGGCCACGCAGATCGGCAGACCGGGCACGCTGCTCGGCGTCATCGACGCGCTGCAGATCCACGAGGTGAGCGTCGAGCTGAATCAGGGAGAGACGCTGCTGCTGTACACCGACGGCGTGCTCGAGGCAGGGGCCCCCGACCGTCCGATCGGCGAGGACGGGCTGCTGGCGCTCTGCCGCGAGGCACCGGGGCTCGCGCTCGAGGAGCTGCTGCGGCGGATCGAGCACGCAGCGATCGAGCAAACGGAGGGGGACCTGCGCGACGACATCGCGATGCTCGGCCTACGGCTCGACGCTTCCCGCGGCGAATCGAGCGGCCAATGCGGCTGAGCTCAAGCCCCCTATGCAGGGGTGTCGCCGCCGAGCAGACGGTTGGCTAGAATCGTGCAGGACATGGGGGTACAGGATCACCTTCGGATCGCTGTCGCACACGACGACGAGCGGGTAGTGCTTTCGCTCGATGGAGAACTGGACATGGCGAGCGCTCCCCTGTTGCAGCGCGCGATCGAGGACGTCGAACTTGCGGGCAAGCCGATGGTCGTGCTCGACCTGCAACGGCTCGAGTTCATCGATTCGACCGGCCTGCGGATCATCCTGTCGGCGCGCAAGCGCTGCGGCGAACGCGATCAGAAGCTGGCCGTGACCCGCGGATCCCCACAGGTTGAGCGGCTCCTGAGCGTCACCGGCATGGCGGAGCACCTGGACACTGTGCCCGCCGCCGACGAGCTCGGCGCCTAGAGCGAGTCCAATCGTCGCTGCAGCAGCCGGCGCTCGGGCTCGGAGCGAACGAGCTCGAGTGCGCGGGCGAACGCATCACGTGCCGCCGGCCCGCGTCCCAGGCGCCGCAGCAGCTCGCCACGGGCGGCGTGCAGGTAGTGGTAGCCGTCGAGCTGTCGCTCGATCCCCTCAATCGCCTGGAGGCCGGCCTCGGGGCCGGCCGCTTCGGCGAGCGCAACGGCGC
>JAXDGS010000164.1:0-2504 GCA_034664905.1 Solirubrobacteraceae bacterium
ATCGTCGGGGCCGGGTTCGGCGGGATCGCCACCGCGATCGAGCTCCAGCGCCATGGCTTCAATGAGCTGACGATCCTGGAGCGCGGCTCCGGGGTGGGCGGAACCTGGCGCGAGAACGTCTATCCCGGCTGCGCCTGCGACGTTCCCAGCCATCTCTACTCGTTCTCGTTCGCGCAGCGCCGGGACTGGTCGCGGCTCTGCTCGCCGCAGCAGGAGATCCACGATTACCTGCGCGACGTCGCGCGCTCGCAGGGCGTCGAGCGCCAGATCCACTTCGACCGCACCGTGGTCGCCTGCACGTGGGACGAGCGCCGCGCGCTGTGGCAGGTCGAGACGGCCGCGGGCGAGCGCTACGAGGCCGACGCGCTCGTGCTCGCCACGGGACAGCTGCACCAGCCGTCGCGCCCACCGATCGAGGGCAGCGAGAGTTTCGCCGGCAAGAGCTTTCACTCGGCGCAGTGGGACCACGACTACCCGCTGGCCGGGAAGCGCGTCGCGGTCGTCGGGACGGGCGCGAGCGCCGTCCAGCTCGTCCCCGAGATCGCCGGACAGGTCGCGCGGCTGACCGTCTTCCAGCGCACGGGAAACTGGTTCCTGCCGCGCCGCAACCGGCGCTACCCGCGGATCGCTCGCGCCGCGATCGAACACGTCCCGGGCGTGCAGTGGTTCCGGCGCAACTTCATGTATCAGTACTGCGAGGCGCTGACCGCTGCGATCCGCCACCCGCGGACGGTCGGTCTCCTGCTGGGCGCGCGATCGGCCGCGTTCATGCGCTTGCAGCTCAAAGACCCCGAGCTGCGCCGCAAGGCGTGGCCGGACTACACGTTCGGCTGCAAGCGCATCCTGTTCAGCTCGCAGTTCTTGCCGGCGCTGCAGCGCCCGAACGTCGAGCTCGTGACCGAGCCGATCGCGCGCGTCGAGCCGCGCGGGATCGTCACCGCCGACGGAACGCTGCACGAGCTCGACTGCATCGTGTGGGGCACGGGCTTCAAGACGAACGACTTCATGTTCCCGATGCGAATCGCCGGGGCCGGCGGCACCGAGCTGACCGACGCCTGGGCGCACGGGGCACACGCGCACCTGGGGATGACCGTGCCGGGCTTCCCGAACATGTTCATCATGTACGGGCCCAACACGAACACCTCGGGCGGGTCGATCATCTTCTACCTCGAGGCGCAGGCGGGCTACCTCCGCCAGGCCATGCAGCAGATGCTCGCGCGCGGCGCCACCGCGATCGAGGTGCGCCGCGACGTCGAGGAAGCCAGCGACCGCGAGCTGCAGGCGCGCTTTGTAGGCACGGCGTGGACGCGCTGCGACTCGTGGTATCGCGACGCGAGCGGTCGGATCGTCGCCAACTGGCCCGGTTACATGCGCGAGTACTTCGAGCGGACTCAGTCGTTGGACCCGAGCGAGTACTCGTTCACGAGCACTGCGGCCGCGGAGCAGGCCGCCGCCGACCAACCGGCCGTCGCGTGAGCGGCGGCGATCCAAACGCGAGGGAGCTGAGATGTACGACTACGTGATCGTCGGTGCCGGTTCGGCCGGCTGCGTCCTCGCCAACCGGCTCTCGGAGGACCCGACGGTTCGCGTGCTGCTGCTCGAGGCCGGCGGCCGCGACCGCTCGCCGAACATCAAGATCCCGGCGGCGTTCTCCAAACAGTTCCACACCAAGCTCGACTGGGACTACGCGACCGAGCCCGAGCCGCACGTCGACGGTCGCTCGCTGTACATCCCCCGCGGCAAGGCGCTCGGCGGCTCGAGCTCGATGAACGCGATGCTCTACGTGCGCGGGCGCCCACTCGACTACGACGCATGGGAGGCGCAGGGCGCCCCGGGTTGGGGGTTTCGCGACGTGCTGCCGTACTTCATCCGCTCCGAGGACAACGTCCGCGGTGCCTCGGAGTATCACGGCGCCGGCGGGCCGCTCCGCGTCAGCGAGCAGCGCAGCCCGCGGCCGCTTGACCGGCGCCTGCTCGCAGCCAGCGAGGCGGCGGGGATCCCCCGCATCGCCGACTACAACGGCCCCGAGCAGGACGGGGTGTCGATGTTCCAGGTCACGCAGCGGGACGGCCGCCGCTTCAGCGCCGCCGACGCCTACCTGCACCCTGTTCGCGGCCGTCCGAACCTCGAGGTGCGTACCGGTGTCACGGTCCTCGGCGTCGAGCTCGCGGGTACTCGCGCGGTCGGGGTGCGCGTGCGCAAGGGACGCAGCGGGGTCGAGCTGCTGCGCGCCGATCGCGAGGTGCTCATGGCGGCCGGGGCGATCGGCTCGCCACAGCTGCTGCAGCTGTCCGGGATCGGGGCCGGAGACGAGCTGCGCGCGGCCGGCGTCGAGGCTCGCCACGAGCTGCCGGGCGTCGGGCGCAACCTCCAGGACCACCCCTTCGTGACGGTCATGTGGGAAGTCTCCGACCAGAAGACCCTCTACGGCGCGGACAAGCCCAGACCGCTCGCCGAGTGGCTTCTGCGCAGATCCGGCCCGCTCAGCTCGACCGTCGCCGAGG
>JAXDGS010000165.1:0-21097 GCA_034664905.1 Solirubrobacteraceae bacterium
AAGGCTGGCGAGTGCTACTGCCCGCTCGCCAACGCCGCGTACACCAATATGCTGCTGCATGGCCCCACCGTCAGCAAGGTCGCGGCGGAAGTGGGCCGCTCTCGAGTCTCAGGCTGGGCGCGGCGGCCGGCCCGGGAGCCCGCTTGAGCCCCGCTGGCACCATCAACCCTCCCCGGAGCATTGCCCGTCACTGTGGAGAATGCGCGTGCACCTTCTCGCACGCGCTTTGGAGTAGCGAATGCGCGTCCTGATCACAGGTGGCAATGGCTTTCTCGGGCGCCATCTCGTGGCGTCGCTCTTGGAGCGCGGCGCCAGCGTGCAGGTGCTCGCGCTTCCGAACGAGGACACGACCGGATTGGCAGACCGCGATGTAGCGGTCTTTCGCGGTGACATCCTTAGACCCGACACGCTGACAGCGCCGACAGCGGGGGTGGACTGCGTGTTCCACCTGGCTGCCATGCTTGGCATCTGGGCGTCCCTGGAGGACTATTCCGCTGTCAACGTCCAGGGAACAGCAAACGTCTGCCGCGCCACGTTGCGTGCCGATGTGGGGCGGATGATCCATGTCAGCTCCGCGATGGTCTACGACATGGCCGGGCTACAGCCAGCGACCGAGGATGATCGGCTGTCTCCGCTTTCCGAGCCATACAGCTTGAGCAAGGCTCATGGCGACCTGCTGGTGCAGCGGCTGATCCGCGAGCAAGAACTGCCTGCCGTGATCATCAGACCGGGAACGCTCATCGGTCCCGGTGACGTCTTGAACTTCGGCCGGATGGCGTCGCGCGTACGCGCTGGCAAGGGCATCATCATCGGGAATGGGAACAACGCGATACCGCTCTTCTCAATAGAGGACATGGTTCAGGGATTGATCCTCGCGATGGAGTCCGACAGGGCCGTGGGGGAGAGCTTCAACATCGGTCACGATGAACCGCTAACCCAGGCGCAGTATCTCGCGCTCATCGCCGACGAGATGAACGTTCGCCCGCCGTGGGTGCGAGTTCCCTACGCGCCGCTATACGCCGCGGCCTACCTGGCCGAGCGCGTGGCCAAGGCCAGCGGTAATCGCATGTCGCCGTTTCTCACTCGCCATGGCGTCAAGCTTTACGGTGCCGACAACCGTATGTCGATTGACAAGGCGCGTCGCGAGCTGGGTTACGCTCCGCGCGTATCCGTGAGAGACGCCGTGATAGCGGCGTGCGGATGCTGTGACCTCTCTGAGGCTGCAGCACTGTCAGCGACGATTGCGACAGCTGACGCTACCGCTGGGGAAACGACGATCAGATGGTGATCTTGATCACGGGCGGAAACGGTTTCCTCGGACGGCATCTGATCGAGGCATTGCGGGACCGAGGCGACGAGGTGCGAGTCCTTGCGCTTCCATCTGAGGACACGAGCTGGCTGGAGTCACGCGGCGTCGCGGTCTACCGAGGCGACGTTCGCGAGTCGGACACACTCGACGCTCCGATCCGCTCCGTGGATGCAGTCGTTCACCTGGCTGGCTTGATGGGCGTTTGGCGCCCGTATGCGGACTATCACGCCGTGAATGTGCGAGGCACCCTAAACGTATGCCGCGCTGCTCTCGCGGCGGAAGTTGAACGACTCGTACATGTCAGCTCGTCGATCGTCTATGGCCTCGCGCTGGAACGCGAGGTGGATGAGGAGTGTCCGCTGTCACCGTTTCCGCATCCTTATCCGGTGACGAAGGCCGAAGGCGACAGGTTGGTGCTGCGCATGAGCGCGGACGATCAGCTTCCGGCTGTGATCATTCGGCCCGACCAGTTCTTCGGGCCGGGCGACCGCCTGCACTTCGCGCATCTGGCTGATCGGCTTCGCGCCGGCACCGCGATAATCATCGGCTCTGGAGAGAACGCCCTGCCGCTCGTGTATGTCACCGATGTCGTGCAGGCTCTTGTGCTCGCGCTCGAGCACCCTGCAGCGATTGGCCGCGCCTACAACATCAGCAGCGACGTGACGCTGTCACAGCGGGCGTTCCTCACGGCGATTGCAAGAGAGATCGGAGCTCGTCCGCCACGCCTTCATATTCCGTATAGATTGCTCTACGCGGCAGGCTATGCAGCCGAGCTGTCGGCAATGGCGGCACGTCGCAAGTTCGCGCCGCCGGCCACGCGATTCGGCGTGGCATTCCTGGGCACTGATAGCCGCGCCGCGATCCGCCGCGCAACGCAGGAGCTCGGATACCTTCCGCAGGTCGACCTGAGCGAGGGCGTGCGGCTGGCCGCCGCGTGGTATCTCGGCCACGAGGACACGCGGGGGCGCCCTTCTCCGGCGTCGCTGCCTACGAACGAGGTCCGCGCGTAATGCGGCGGAAGGCGGAGACAGCTCGCTCGCTCGCGAAAGAGGTGGCGATTGTAACCGGTGCCAGTTCCGGCATTGGCGCAGCAACGGCGCGCGAGCTCGCCCAGCGAGGTGCGGCAGTCGTGCTCGCGGCCCGTCGCACGACGGAGCTCGAGGCACAGGTGCAAGCGATCCAGGCGGAGGGTGGCCAAGCCGTCGCCGTTCCTACCGATTTGGCGGATGCCGCGCAAGTGACACGGCTGGTGGAGCGTGCCGTGGGCACCTTCGGCAAGGTCGATGTGTTGGTTAATGTCGCTGGCGCCAGCTGGTCGCGGCCTCTTGCGGCCACTTCACCCGAGGACGTGACACGTCTCGTGGACGTAAACTTGCTTGGCTCCATACGATTGACCCACGAGGTCATTCCGGGGATGTTGGAACGGCGCCATGGAGCCATCGTCACGGTCAGCTCGGTGGCAGGCAGGGTGGCGATGGAGCCGCTGTACTCGGCGACCAAGTTCGGCCTTCGCGGCTTCTCGCTCGCGCTGCGGCGGCAATTGGCGGGCACTGGTGTCTCGGTGTCTCTGGTTTCACCCGGGAACATCAACACGGCGATGACGAGCACCGTAGAGGGGCGCATGCCAGGACCCGATCTGGTGGCGAGAGCTATTGCTGGTGTCATCGCTCGTCCGCGTCGTGAGATGGTCATACCGCCGATTCACTACAGCATCGCCTGGCTCGAGCAGTTGCTGCCGTCCCTGGCCGATGTTGTGCATCGCAAGCGGAACTGGGCGCGCCTCGAGGAGACGAAGTTGACATGGTGATATTGGTCACAGGCGGAAATGGTCACCTTGGCCGCGTTCTTGTGGAGGCTCTGCAGGAGCGGGGGGATACCGTGCGAGTCCTTGCGCTTCCATCTGAGGACACCAGTTGGCTCGAGACGCGAGGGGTTGACGTCCACCGCGGCGATATCCGAAGCTCAGAGACCCTGGTCGAGCCGATGCGCGACGTCGACGCGGTCTTCCATCTCGCCGCCATGATCGGCGTGTGGCGTCCGATGGCTGACTACTACGCCGTAAACGTAACCGGTACCGAGAACGTATGCCGTGCCGCGCTCGCTGAGCGCGTTGGCCGGCTGATTCACGTCAGCTCGTGGACGATTTATGGCATGGGCCTGGGCGAGGCTGTTGCCGAGGACCATCGACCCAAGCCACTCAAAGAGCCCCACGTCTTGACGAAGCTCGAGGGGGAGAAGCGTGTCCGGCAGATGATCGTCCACGACCGACTGCCAGCCGTGATTCTCAGGCCGGGCACCTTCTTTGGCCCGAATGACGAGCTTCACTTCGGCCGCATTGCGGACCGCATTAGGGCTGGCAAGTGGATTGTTATCGGTTCCGGCGAGAACGCACTGCCGCTCGTATACGTCACCGACGTCATCCAGGGCCTCCTCCTCGCGCTAGATAGCGAAGGTGCGGTTGGACAGACCTACAACATCACACACGATCGTCCGATCTCCCAGCGACAATTCCTCGACGCCATCGCCCGGGAAATTGGGGCGGAGTCCCCGCGCACTCGGGTGCCATACAGCGCGCTGTACGCCGCAAGCTGCGTCGCCGAGCGTTACGCCAAGCTGCGACGCTCTCGGCCGATTGTCACCCGCCTCGGCGTCAAGCTCTTCGGGACCGACAACCGTCATGCGATCGACCGGGCTCGGCGCGAGCTCGGCTATGAGCCTCGGACAGATCTTCGAGACGGTGTGCGTCTCGCCGCCGATTGGTACCGGGAGCAGCGTAATTCAAGCGCATCACCCGACTCGGAGCTGGTGCTGGACGAGACTCGAGCACCATGACGTACAGAGGGCAGCCTTCCGCATGAGCTCGCCGGCGCCAGCTGTCGCCGCTCGCCCCGCCGACGAGTGCGCCCATGGTACGGCGGTGCTGGTCACCGGCGCAACCGGGTTTTTGGGCGTGAGCCTTGTCGAGCGCCTGCTGGCGCTGGCGCCGCGCGTCCGCGTTCTGGCGCGCTCGCCCGCAAAGGCGACAGCGCTGGCGGACGCCGGCGCTGAGGTGATCGTGGGCGAGATCACCGACCGGCGTGCGGTCGCGGCCGCGGTCGACGGGGTTGGCACCCTCTATCACCTCGCTGGTCGGCTGCTCGTGCCCGACGTGCCAGAGATCGAGTATCAGCGAACGCACGTGGAGGGCACGAGAGTGTTGCTCGACGCGTGCATGAGCTCGCCGAGCATCGGCCGATTCGTCCACTGCAGCACCACCGGCGTTCTTGGAGTGACCGGGGAGCAGCCGGCCGACGAGGAAGCCCCGCTGGACCCTACGAACATCTATGAGTCGACGAAAGCAGAGGCTGAGCTCGCGGTCCGCGAGGCGATCGCGGATGGCTTTCCAGCCGTCATCGCCAGGCCGGGCCTCGTCTACGGGCCGGGCGATCTGCATCTGCTCCCGTTCTTCCACGCGGTCCTGCGGCACCGTTTTCGGCCAATCGGTTCCCGCGCAGTGTGGTTACACCCGATCTACATCGATGACCTCAGCGAGGGACTGCTTCGTTGCGGATGTCACCCTGAGGCGGTCGGTGAGTGTTTCCACCTGGCCGGGCGGGAGCCGGCGTCACTGGCAGAACTAGCGGCGGCAATCGCGAGGGCCGGCGGCACGTGCTTGCCAGATGGGCACATCCCCATTCTCGCTGCACGTGCAGTGGCGACGCTGGGTGACGCGCTTCCGAGGCGGCTGAGACGCTCTGCGCCCTTGACGCGCAGTCGGCTCGATTTCCTGACGCACAGCCGCATCTACGACGTCACCAAGGCAAAGCGCGTGCTCGGCTTCGAGGCCCCGACCGAGCTCGAGCCCGGCACCGCGGCGACCATGGCCTGGTACCGGAACGAGGGGTATCTCCCGGTGGGGGTCGATCACGGCGCGTCTGGGGACGAGTGATGCGGGTCCGCGATCACATTGCGATCTCGACGCCGGCCGCGGTCCTCTCGCGCCGGTGGCTGGGGCGGAACGCGCTGCTGCTGTGGGCCGGAGCGGTGTTGATCGATGCCGATCACTACCTTGCGTTCTGTCTTCAAGAGCGTCGCGCTAGCCCAGCGGCGGCCGTGCGGTTCTACGGTGGCGCCGCCGCCAGAGATCATTGGGCAACGCGAGCGTTCCATAGTCCAGCCGCGCTGCTCGCCGTCCTCTGTCTGGGCGCTCGCGTGCGAGGCCTGGCGGCGCTCGCTTTCGGAATGGGTCTCCATGTGATGCTCGACCACAGCCATGAGGCACGCATGAATCACATCCGCGCCGCTGCGCTGAAGCGTGACCAACGTACCTGTCAGGCGTGCGGGACACGTGCAACGACCGTGGGCACCCATGTCTCGCGGCAGCCTTGGTTGCTTCCGTCGTATCGGCTGCAGAACGTGCTTTCTCTCTGTCCTCCGTGTCATTTGCTGGCGCACGCTCAGGAGAGCGAGCTGGCATGACGGAGGCTCAAGGCCAAGCCGCCGTGCGCCTGGTCGACGAGCGCGCTCTAAATCCGCTGGTGTACGAGGTACCTCCCCCCTCGCGCGCGGCGCCGCCGGCGGCCAGCGCCGGCGCATCGCTACCAGGCTTGCAGCTGGGCCTGAGCTTCCGGACTGCCTTGCGCCTCACGGTGAGACGAGACTCGGCGGCCTCCGGATGACGGTGCTCGTGACAGGCGCCGCCGGATTCCTTGGCGGCCATGTGACCGATCTGCTGCACTCGCGCGGCGAGCGGCCGAGGGTGCTGGTCCATCCCAACGACCCGACCGCGCGCTTGGAGCTCGAGGAACTGGACATCCATCGCGGTGATGTCGCCGATCCCGCGGCGCTCCGGTCGGCAGTCAGCGGCGTGGAGCGGGTGATCCACTGCGCTGCGCGGATCGGGCCGTGGGGCTCGCACGCCGAGTACCACCGGTCCAACGTTCTCGCGCTCGAGGCGCTGGTCCGGGCGGCGGTTGCCGCCGGCGTCAAACGCGTTGTCCATGTCAGTTCGATCACAGTGCACGGCAACGACCTTCGCGGCAGCGGCGACGAGAGCGCCCCGCTACGCGAGGAGCCCAACCCCTACAGCCGCTCAAAGGTCGCGGGCGAGCGACTGCTCGCACGGATGATCCAGGAGGAAGAGGCGCCGGTCACCGTCGTGCGTCCCGGTTGGATCTATGGACCTCGCGACAATGCAAGCTTTGCCCGTCTGGCACGCAGGATCGAGCAGAAGAAGATGATGATGGTCGGTTCCGGCGAGAATCACTTGCCGCTGATCTACGTCAGAGACGTGGCGCGAGGGGTAGTGCTCGCGAGCGAAGCCGAGGACGCCGCGGGCGGATGCTACGTCCTGGTCAACGACGAGCCTGTAACGCAGCGCGACTTCATCGCTGCGATCGCCGAGGAACTTGGTGCACCGCTGCCAACACGACGGATGCCGTACGGGCTGGCGGTGTGCGTCGGTGCCGCCGCTGAGTTTGCAGGGCACCTCATCCATAGTCGATTTCCGCCGCCGGTTATGCGCTATGGAATGCAGATGCTGGGTGGCGAGAACCGGTTCAGCATCCACCGAGCGCGGCGCGAGCTCGGCTTTAAACCGCTGGTCGACCTCGCTGAGGGCGTGAAGCGAAGCGTCGACTGGTACCGCGCGGCCGAAGTGCTGTCTGCCGCCGGAAGCGTAGGCACATGAGCGAGATCCTCGTCACCGGTGGCAATGGCAGTGTCGGCCGCCATCTGGTCTCTGCCCTGTTGCGGCGCGGCTATCAGGTCCGCGTGCTGATCAAGCACGACGAGGATGCGTCGTGGCTCGAGCAGCAAGGCGTCCTCGCCCATCGAGGGGACATCGGCACACCGGACAGCCTGACCGCCGCAACGCGGGGCGTGGATGCGGTGGTGAATCTGGTGGGCATCATGGTGGTCTGGCGTCCGTTCCGCGACTACCACGCAATCAACGTCACAGGAACCGAGAACGTCTGTCGGGCTGCCCTGAAAGCCGGCGTCCGGCGCGTTGTGCACGCGAGCTCATGGACCGTGTACGGGATGGACCTCGGTCAGCCTGCACGCGAGGACTTCCTGCTGCGACCGACGTGTGCGCCGTGCATGGTCGCCAAGGCGGCCGGCGACATGGTCGTGCAGCGAATGATCGTCGAGGACCACCTTCCGGCCGTGATCATCCGTCCGGGCGAGATCTTCGGGCCTGGCGATCAGCTTAACTTCGGCCGGATCGCAGACCGGCTGCGAGCTCGCAAGGGGCTGATCGTCGGTTCTGGTGACAATGCGCTGCCGTTGGTCTACGTGACCGACGTCGTCAAGGGACTGCTGCTCGCCTTACAACGCGAGGAGGCGGTTGGCCAGGCCTACAACATCGGCAACGACGAGCCGCTCACACAGCGCCAGGTGCTCGACGCGATCGCCACGGAGGTCGGCGCCCCGCGTGCATGGCTGCGTGTTCCTTATCGGGTGCTGTACGGCGCGAGCCGCATCGCCGAGCGCGTTGCGCTGCTCACGGGGGCCGCGCGGCCTGTCCTCACGCGGACGGAGGTCAGGGTTCTGGGCGGTGACAACCGTCAAGCGATCGACAAGGCTCGGGCGGAGCTTGGTTACAGCCCTGCGGTCCGGTTGCACGAGGGGATCCGGCTGGCTGCTGCCTCGTACCGGTCACAGCAGCCGGAGGTGGCGCGCGGGCGCGAGCTGATCCTCGGCAGCGAGGCACAGGTGCGGTGAGCGACCGGCCTGCACATCTCGGTTGGCCGGCGGTGATGTGACGGTCATGGGGCGTGCGATCCGAGAGCTCACGGCCCGAAACCGCCGCGCCCTCGTCCTCGCCGTCTTAACCGGCTGCTGCACTCTCGGGTTGGGCCTCGCCATGCCGGACGGGCTCAAGTTCGCCGCCGGGCGCTCCGCGGCCCGGGCGCCGCTCGCACGCGGTGTGCGCTTCATCGGGTCGGTCGACACAATGAAGCTGAGCAGAGACCGCGCCGGCAACCTCGGCGCCGTCGAAATCCATCGGGTCGTTGACCTGCTCGGGAAGTCGTTGAACACGACCCATGTGACCGACGACGCAGATCTCGAGCAGCCTTCGGTGATCGAAGCGTGGGCCAACCGCATCCACGCAGACGGCAAGCGCGTCTGGTTCAGGCCGAACAGCGCAACATGTAGCCAAGCCCACGGGGATCTCGGGGACGGGTACCCGAGCTATCGGCCGGGATACCTGACCAAGCTGCACGACGTGATGCGAGCACACCCGGGATTCTTCATCTCGGGTGACATCCTTGACGGAGACCCAGAGGTCGAGAACAGCTGCTGGTGGGCTCAACATTATGGGTGTGGCCTTCAAACACACTGCAGGCCGTGCAACCGATTCGCGAGCAACCTTCCGTGCGCGCCGATCCGACAATTCAACGCCTTCCTCGCGAAGATGACGGCGCAAGAGAACCGCGATCTGGCGGCGATGGGCATCGTCGGTGTCAGCACGAACGTGCATTCCACTGACCCGGGTACCGCGATGACGATCCTTACGCCAGGCCTCGTGCGTTCGATGGGCAATCTCGTCACGATCGACGCCTACCCCGACCAGAACACAACTGAACCAGCAGCGGCGGCAAGTGCCTGGAGGGATGAGCTCGCGCGCTGGCACAGGAGCTGGCTGCGGCGGGGGCTCAACGTCTCGATCCTGATCGGCGAGTGGGGCTACTCCAACGCGATCAACGTCGATGACGCGACCCAGCGTGCGGTGATCGAAGCTGAGGTTTCGCGCGCGTTCAAAGGCGTTCCCTACCTCGTAGGGACGAACTACTGGGTGGGGCCGGGGACGGTTGGCGATGGCGGCCATACCGAGATCCTGCGCCCCAATCCCGCAGGGGTATGGCAGCTTCGCCCCGCGGCCGCTGTCATCTCACGCTTCTATGCGGGGATGAATGAACCTCGGCCGCCCCGCCACTGAGCCGGCGTTCAGCCCGAACTTTCGAAACTACCGCGGCCGAAGGAGGTACGGCTCCCTCCTCCGCCGCGCGCGGAGGGACGCGGAGCAGATCGCTGCGCTGCGGCGTGTTCAGCTTCACCGCCAGCGGAGGAGCTCCGAAGCGCCGGCTGCGGCGGCGCCGGGACCGGTGTCGGCACAGGAGCAGCCGGGCTCGCCTGACGCGACGCGCTCGCCTGCACGAAAGCGACCGTCGTGGGCACGCGCTGATTCACGTGGTCGGCGCGGCTTCGGCCGGGACGGCCTTTGCGGCGGCGCGAAGTACGGCGAGCTGACTCGGGGCGAACGTGACGCCCAGCGACTACCGATGGCCGGGATACGAGCGATCCTCGCTCACGCGCGGCGAATAACGCCGCGTAGGCGCCAGCGGTCACGGCCGTGGAAGGATTCGAAAAGACGCGGCGTTCGTAGATCTGGGTGGTTGCCAATGTGGTCCGCAGGACAAAGTACCGCTGCCAGTCGGTGCGGCCGTGCAGGGCAGCCCAGATCGGACTAACACCGTCGGACGCGTCGGAGTCGACGACGATCCAGCGTACCGACTCCCACGGGCGTGCAAGCGCAGCGGTGAACTGGGCGCCGTTTGCGTCCGTGATGAACGCACGATCAGCGAACTTGTGCTTGGTCAGCAGATAGAACAGCGTCGTTTGACTGTTCACATACGTGATCAGAACCGGCCCGCCGTGGTAGCGAGATGCCAACCAGGCGGCCTCCTGCTTGCCCGCGACCTCTGTCGGCGCGCCCGACTGTCCGTATAGGGCCTCGCGAAGCACGTACGGCGTCTGGACAGAGTTGAGCACCCCCCAGGCGAGGGCCAGCGCCAGCGCGCCGGCGAGCAGCAGACGGCCTAGCACGCGCGGCCGGGCAACCGCGAGGTAGGCCGCGAACACACCGACCGCGGGGATCATCGCGAGACCGAAGCGGATGTTGTAATACGATCCTTGGCCAAGCTGCGGCAGACTCTCGGTGTTGGCACCCTTGTACAGAACGAGCCAATAGAACGCGAACGGCACGAGTGTCAGATAGACGGGCAGGGTCGGGGAGCGCAGTCGCACGCGCCACGCGAAGAAGAGAAGCCCGAGCAGCGCCACTGGCAAGACCAGCCATCCGACCGTTCCGGCGACTGTCAGCCCGTACGTTACGAACGAGCCGACTGGGTGGCCTCGCGCCGGTAGGACGCGATGTGGAGCGTTGGCGAAGAAAGTGTGGGAGCTCGATCCATAGAAGAACGACAGCAGCGGATCATGGAAAATCACCCAGTTGTAGATCACCCAGGCTGCGCATCCGGCGAACGCGAGCAAGCCGAAGAGAATGGTCCACGCCTCCGCCAGCGCGTAGCCGCGGTGGCGCCAGGCAAGCAGCGCTAGTGTCGGGACGAGCGCGAACGCGAGCACCCAATCCTCGTAACGGATGAGCGTGCCAGCGGCGACCGCCGCCGCGCACTTGACGAGATCGAGGCTGTCGTGAGTCTGAGCGAGCCGTACGGCATAGTAGATTCCGACAATAAACGCGGTGAGCGAGGGGACCTCGCTCATCGCGGTGCTCTGCATGTACAGCAGGCTCGGGTTGAGGGCCAGGACCGCCGCTGCCACCCAACCGCCGGCCCGTGATCCCGTTACGAGCCGTCCGAGCCGGTACATGTAGATCGCAGCGATCACATACGCGACCATCGAGGGCAGCGATCCCGCCAATCCGTCGCGGAATAGCGCGTTGTTCCAGATCAGCGGAGCCATCAGCAGGGACGGGAGCGGCAGCCATGTCGTGCCGAGCTGGCCAAGGCCCGGTGTGCGGCTGAACAGCACGCGGCGCGCGATCAGCTCCCTAATCCGAGCATCATTGAACGCCAGCGTCATTCCGTGCGCGTCGTACCACGCGTAGCAGGCGATACCGAGCGCCGCCGCGAGCAATCCGACTGCCCATGTGTCCGTCCAGTGGCGGCCCAGCCAGGCCTGAGCCGTGCGCCCGGCGCTCCTCGCATTCCTCCGCCGGTACGGGCGAGCGACGGCGATTGTCTGCGTGCTCATGCGACCACGGTTATTGGCCTGAGGGTGGTATCGCCAGCACCGGAGAGCTCTCCGACAGAGGCAGGCCGAAGCCATGCTCGGTCTTAGCCCAGTAATGCGGGTTGCGGATCAGGCCGATCAACCCCATCCACGCACCGGCGCTCAGCAGCAGCCAATAGATCGGCGTGAGCAACGCGTAACGAGTGAGATCGAGGAAGTTGTGCCGAACACAGACGTAGGCATTGCAGTAGAAGAAAATAAAGTTCCACACCACCAGGCTCAGCAGCGCGGGGTAATACACGGCTGGCGGATACAGCGACTCGATGAACGTGCCGGCGGGAGTTCCCTTGCTGGCCATGTACGCCGCCGTCAGCATCCACATCAGTGGGTTGACCAGCAGAAGCAGCGAGCTGGCGCCGACCAGCAACTGAAAGTCGATGAACGCACGCACGCCGAGCTGCTTGCACAAGCGCAGCGGATGGCGCATGTGGACGAGGTATGTCTGCAGATAACCCTTCACCCAGCGAGAGCGCTGGCGGACGAATATCCGCGGGTAAGGGACCGCCTCCTCCCACGTTGCGGAGTCGAGCATCGCCACCCGCAAGCCCAGGCGGCCTAGGCGCACACCGAGGTCGCAGTCCTCGGTCACGTTGAACGGGTCCCAGCCACCGATCCGGCGAAGCTCCTCCACCCGGAAGTGGTTCGACGTCCCACCAAGCGGCACGAACGCTCCTGGCCGCGTCAGTCCCTTGGTCAGCCCCGGCAGGAATTGCTGGTACCAGAGCGTGTAATCGATCGTGAACATGCGGGTCAGCACGGACTGGGCGGCGTTGTAGAAGATCAGACGAGCCTGCAGGCAGACGACGTCTGGCGGCAGGCGCCGGAATGCTCCCACCGCCTTCCGCAGCTGGTCTCGCTCGGGCTGATCCTCGGCGTCGTAAATCACGATGTACTCGCCCTGGGCATCCTCGAGGCCGACATTGAGCGCGCGCGGCTTTGTGCGCGGCCCACCGGGTGGCATGAGTTTGTGACGAATATGGCGCGGCAGCGGCTGCTGTTCGATTGCCGCGAGGGTCTCCTGATCGTCCGCCTCTACCAGCAGCAGCACCTGCAGACGCGCGGGCGGATAGTCGATCTGCTGCAGGCGCTGCACCAGGGCCGGGACAATCCGACCCTCCCGGTACAGCGGCACCAAGACGGTATACATGGGCACTCTTCCGCCCCGGAGCGGAGGGGCGGCCTCTCGTCGGGAATTGGCCGCCTCGCCGCGCAGCAGCAGCCAGACCTTGTGCAAGCCGGTCACGAAGTACAGCGCCGCGAGGAAGTCAAGCAGGACGATCAAGCTGAGCTGTGGCCGCGCAACCACCAGCATGACGCCCACCCCCACGATCAGCACGATGGCGTACTTCTGGGCGCGCGTTAGGAGAACCCGGGCCCCGTCACGCGCAGCTCCCCAGTTTGCCCAGTGCTCGTCGACCAGGGCCCACGAAGGGTCTGCCTGGTCTGCCTGGGCCCGCGCATGCTTGACGCCGCGCTTGCGCGCGCGTGGGAGCGCCACTATGACCGCGAGCCTACGCCACACATTGCGCAGGTTCCACACGAGCATTCCAGTCCTCTTCCGGAGTTCGTCCGCGACAGGGCGGCGTGCAGGTGCTCACGGCGGTGCAATGCCAGCCCCTCGTGCAGTCTCGTACTGATCAGCGGGTGCCGGAAGCCGTAGCCGCCACCGCGCTCCTCTAGCAAGCGCAACTCCAGTCCTCGATCCAGCGCGTCAAGCAACTGAGAGTCCGGCACGGGGGGCTCCAATAGAGACGCGGCGGCGCGAAGGTCGCGTAAGGAGATCGCCCTGACCTTGGCCGCTGCAACGAGCTCCAGGACGCGGCGGGTCGCGCCGTCTACGTGCGCCAGCCGCGTGACGTCCAGGCTGCTCAGAAACGGCCGTCCATTGCCGTCAGGGCGTGATCCGTCTCCGCGTGAAGAGCGGAGATCCTCGCCGCCGACGTTCAGGTCTCGGACGAGCTCAAGAACCAAGTGCGGGTTGCCGCGGGTCTCGGCGTAGACGTGCTCGGCGAGGTCACCGGTCAGCCGGTCGGCTGGCACGACGGCACGGAGCAGTTCGCTGCACTCGGCGGCAGACAGGCAGCGCAGCTCGAGCTTCCGGCACAGACGCTCGCGCATCATTGCGTCGAACATCCGGCGAAGTCCGGTATCTGCGACCAACTGATCGTCGCGGACAGCCCCGATCAGCATCCACTGCCGTTGGGCTGCGAGGTGGGCCAGGTAACGAACGAGATCCAGACTGACCGGATCGACGTCGAGAAGGTCGCCGAGAACGACCAGTACCGGCTGCCGGCGCGCAAGGTCGGTGAGTAGCCTGACGATCTCGGTCAGCAGACCGAGGCGATTGTCACCTGGATCAGCGGCGAGTGGTGGGAGCTGGGCGCCGAGCCCGAGCGACGGCACGAACCGGGCCAAAGCCGGGTAGCGGCGCGCGAGCTCGTTGCGCTCATCCTCCGAACGGCTCGCCGCATGACCCTCGAGCGCCACCGCAAAGGGACCGCAGGCGAAATGTGTTGCGTGAGCGCCTGCGCCGCCCCACAGCACCGCCCCCCCTCTGCGTGTCACATCGGCCGCGAGTGCCTCGAGAAACACCGTCTTGCCAACCCCCGCTTCTCCGCTGAGGAGGACCATCCCCCCGCCTGACCGTTTCGTGTCGATCAGCGTGGCGCACAGCGCATCGATCAGCACCGACTGCCCCACGAACGGGCGGTCGGGCGTTCGCTCATCCGCGATCTCCTCGTGGGTGCCTGACGGCTTTGCTGGCCGCGCCGTCGCGGGCCGCACGGGGTGCACGGTGACTTGGTTGTGCAGGACTTCTTTCGCTAGCGACAGCGTCTCTTGCTGGGGCGTCAGATCGAGTTCGCTCCGCAGGGCAACCTCGCAGCGCTGAAACTGCCGGACAGCCTGATCCGGCATTCCCATCTGTACGTAGAGGCGCATCAGCCGGCGGTGCACGGCCTCTCTGGACGGGTCGTCCCGCAGCACCTCTCGGAGACGATCCGCCGCGAGGTTGCACGACCCGCGTGCCTCGTGCGCCTCCGCAAGCTCTAGCAGCAGCCGGACCCGCAGCTCCACCAGAAACCCACGCCGCTCGGCGCACCAGTCGGCATAGCGGTCCTCCGGAAGCAACTCCCCTTCGTAAGCAGCTAGCGCGAGCTCGCACGCGTCGACATCTACCGCTCGCAGCGCCTGCTCAGCGAGTTGCTGAAAGCGGTCGGCGTCGATCGAGACCCGCTCCATCGCGAGCATGACCATGGAGTCGCTCGTGCGCACATACGCGGAGCTTCCTCTCGGTGGCAGATCCGGCTCGAGCACATGCCTCACGGCGTGGAGAGCCTTGCCGAGGCTGTTGAAGGCGGAGTCCATCTCGACGCCCGGCCACAGGACCTCAACGATCTGCTCGCGGTGCAACGAATGCTCCGGACAGGTGGCCAGCAGCTTCATGAACGTCTTGGCGCTGCGGCGATGCCACTCGTGTATCGACCCTCCACTGTCGCGCCGTTCGACCCGAAATCCGCCGAGGACGCTGACATCGAGAACGGGCGCGCGGCGTTTGCGCTCGCTTCGCAGGCCAGCCGAGCTGCTCGCCGTCGCCACCTCAGCCCACCCCGCCCGCTGGTGTTTCGCAGCCGCCGCGCAGCCGCGTCGCGGCGGGCGCAAGCGACGCAGTCTCCAGCTGGGTGGTCTGGGCGACACCGGACCGTCTCCCCGCGCCCGAACGCACGGCCCGCTCAAGCCGGGCGGTCGGTGCGGGCCCTCTGGCGACGCGGCCGGTGCACCGCTCCGGCCGCTCGGTCACGACCGTCCGTGCCGGCATCCCTGCCTCAACATCGCTAACTCCTTGCAGAACAGCGGCTTCGTGCCAATCCACGGGTCCCCCCCCGTGCTCCTATGAACTACGCCACAAGCGGGCGACCGACCCTACGGACTCGCCCCCCGCAGCCCAATGTCAGCCACTTCTCTACTAGATGCTGACGCACTTTGCGAAGGTATCTCCTCCAAAAAGTACGCTATTTGAAGGATTTTTGCATATTTCGGGGCTCTTTGCGAGGCGTTCCGCGAATTCCATCTAGTCGCATTCAGCGCCCTGGGAGCCCCCACCGCGAGCTGCTGATGCCGATCGAGCGAGCGGCGTAGTCATGTCGGCGGATCGAGCCGGGCTCTGGACGCAGCGAGCGATGACGCCTACCGCGCCCAGCCTATGCTCGCCGAAGCACCGGGCAGGGCTGCCAAGGGTCGAAGACGCCGCCCGAGCGCATCTCGGTCGTCTTCCGGCCGCGCGGCGCGGGGCACCGCGTCACCGCTCGTCAACTCACCACGACCGCATCGCTCCTAGCGCAGGGGGCTCATGTACGCAATCCAGCTACGGCGACGTGCCATTCATGGTTGCGTAGAAGCTCGCAACATCGCTCGCGCCAGGACGGAGGTTCCAGGCGCCATTCGAGTAGTGGAAGATCTGCGTATAACCACCATCTCCCGCAGCCCCGGGTCCGACCCAGTAGTTCGTTCCGATCAGGTAGGGGATAGTCGGGAACGCGCTGGTTACCTCCGCTTTGATTACCGCCTCTTGCTGGCTGTCAGTGACGTTTATCGTGTTCGAGTAACCCCACTCGCCCACCAGTACTGTGACATCGAGGCCGCGGGCCTGCCATGCGGAGTGCCAGCTTTGAATGCTGCTGTTCCACGCGGCTACAGCGCTGACTGGTTCGGTCACGTTTTGATCGGGATATGCATCGACCGTGATCAAATTTCCCATCGCCTGTACCGTGGCGTTGCTGAGCTGGTGAATTGCAGTCCCGGGGTCAGTTGAGTGAACTTGCGTCAAAACGCAGTTGGTGGAGCTCACACTTTCGCAACCCGCGACTCCGATCGATGCCAGGTCAAGGTTCTCTTGGCTGGTCATCCTGGTGAGAAACTGATTGAACTGCATTGTAGGAGCACACGGCGTGTTGCTACCTGTTGAGTTGCAGGGTGTACACCCGGACTGTACGCCGCAGCCGTAGTGACTGGCCCACCATGTGCTGTTCTCCGCCTCCGCGTCGCCGTCCAGGATGTCGCCGGGCTTCACCAGCGTCGGATTGGCGATCATGAGATCATGCAGAGTGGTCAGGTATCCGGGACCGAACGTCGGGTAGCCGTCGCCGAGATCGCCGTGTGGAAGGCTGCCGCCGTTCGAGCTACTCAACCGAAACCAAACGTGCTTTCCATCGGCGTGGATGCGGTTTGCCCATGCCAGCATGACCGAGGGATCCTCCAGCGGCGTGTTGACGGTGATGTGCGTGGTTGCCATGCTCGCTGCCAAGTCGACGGCATTGGCGTCATTGGAGGTGAAACCGCCGCCAGCTTGGTCCTTGCTCAGCTTCATCGTGTCCATCGACCCAATAAATCGAAATCCGCCAGCGCCTTCGCCGGGCGGTGGCAGTGAGGGCTGCCGTGCGATTACCAGGGTAGGTGCTGAGCTAGCCGATGTTGATCCAGCCGAGTTGGCTGCCGTTTCCTGCACTCTGATCGTATGCCCAACATCTTCCGCCCTGAGCGTGTAGGTCTGGTTGCCCGCGCCCGAAATGGCGACGCAGTTGTTGCCTGGGCTGTCGCACTGCTGCCACTGATACGCAAGGGAGATCGGGCTACCGCTCCAGCTTCCTTGCGTCTCTTTGAGCGTCTGGCCTTCTTGGGCGGTGCCGGTGATCGCCGGCGGCAGTACGCTCGTTAGAGGCGTCGGCGCTGGCGACGGTGCCGGAGAGCCGGCCGTTGAGACAATCGAGGTACTGGCCGAAGCCGCCGAGCTCGAGCCTGCCGAGTTCGACGCCGTGACCACGACGCCTAGGCGGCTTCCAACGTCGCCGCTCGTGAGCGGATATGTCGCACCGCTGGCTCCGGAGATGTTGCCGCTGTTGCGTCGCCATTGATAGCTGTAGTGCATTGGGGTGCGTCCTGTCCATGTGCCGGTGGACGCCGTGAGTACCTGACCTTCGACCGCCGACCCAGAGATGCTCGGCAGCGAGGTGTACTGCGGCGGAGCCGAATGCTTCGAGAGGGCTCTGCCGGCAGCCCGGCGGGTTGCGCATCTGCTGCGCCTAACTCCGTGCTTTTTGCGACCCACCGTCTTGCAACGATGAGCCGTGTTGCGCAAGCCGCTGTGGTGGCGGACTTGATGCACAGGCCTGTCGGCGGCGACTGCGCCCGCTACCAGGAGCGCGCACAGGGCAACGACTAGCGCAGCCAACGAAGTCGAACGGCCGCGGATATACGACATGAGACCACCCCCAAAAGTCGCGGCAACGCTGCACGGACGGCCGTGCCGCGGACCCGCGTTTCCAAGTTTCCAATGCACCGGTCGCGGCGCAACCCGCCCACGAGGGCGTGCCGTCGTCGGTCGATGCGCCGCTGATCGGCTGTCAGCTCACTCGGGAGGCGGCATGTACGACTTGAGCGGCACCAGCTCGCATGGACACCTGTCCTACCAACCTCCGCTCATCCCCACGCAGATACGGCCAGCGCCGCGCTGAGCATCGGGTCAGCGCCGCGGCGAGCATCGCGGACTTCGCGGTTATCGAGGGGCGGACAAGCAGCCTCGTACTCTCGCGCACGCGGCGCGATTGGAAGGCGCCTGGAAGAGCCCAGCCGTACGGTCCCACAGGATGCAGGACAGAGAACTGCGGTAGCGCCGTTGGGGCTCCAGCCCGCAACGCCCAGCTCGCACGACGGATCGCGCGAGGCGCTACAGGTGCACGGCCGCACCGTGTCGGAGGGGATCGAGAACCGGAGACCGTCGGGAGGCACCATTTACCGCATTATCCGGACGAAGCTCAAGTCGTTGACTTGGGCAACGCTTGTCGTTGGACTCGCCATGGGCTTGGCGGTCGATCAGAGCTTCGCTCGCGGGCCGGCCGAACGCGTCCCTTCGGCTCGCGGCACTTCCCTGCTAGCGGTTGCGGCGGCGCCCGCATCCGCGACCAGGGCGCAGGGATTCGCCGGCACGCAGCTCGAAGTCACGGTGCACAACAAGGGGCGTAAGCCGCTGCCGGTGTCTGCCTCGGACTTCATCGCCTCTGCTCAAGGGGACATCTTTGCCGCCCAGGCATGGAACGGCGGCCATCGAGCGGTCGACTTGCGTCCCGGACAGTCGCGCGCTTTTCGCGTGAGCTTCGCCCTGCCGAGCGCCGCGCGAAAGGAAGCAACCCTCTCTTTCCGTCCGGGCGCTAGCGGTGTCACAGCAAGAGTTCCGCTCAACCGACCAACGCATCCAAAGCAGCGGAGCCCTTCGCGATCAAAGACGCGATCAAACCTCAATACGCCTTTCGCGGAACCCCTTGCCGATTGGTTCTCCGCGACGACAGCCTCGAGCAGACAGCCTCTCGCAATGACTGCCTCTGTGGCTGCGTCCTCGCCGAGCGAACCCACCATCAACACGTTCTCGGCGGGGGGTGGGGTCGGCGAGCCGTGGGGAACCGCGATCGACGGCGCGGGCAACGTCTGGTTCGCGGAGCCCGGTTGCGACTTCGCCCCGACCTGCTCATCGAACACCGCGCCTGGCCAGATCGGCGAGTTCAAGGCCTCAACGCACACGATGGTGTTCTACCTCTTGCCGAACATCTCCGGCAATCAGCCGATCTTTCTCGCCTTCGATGGCTCGGGGAACCTGTGGTTCACAACACCCGACAACAGCATGATCGGCGAGTTCAATCCTTCCACCGGCCAGTTCGTCGGGCAATGGCCTGTGACGAGTGGCAGTGGACCGTGGGATCTCACGTTTGCGGGGGGCAAGCTCTGGTACACCGAGCACCTCGTCTCGGCGATCGGGTCTTTCAATCCCTCCACACACGCTCATGAAGACTTTCAGACTCCTACCGCCAACTCGAACCCATACGGCATCGCGGCCAACGGCGGATTGATCTGGTTCACCGAGAACAACAGCAGCGTCGACCGCATCGCGGCTCTCGACACCACGCATAACAACACGATCTCGGAGTACCCGATCACGTTGCCGACGAGCAACAGCACGCCGCATCTGGTCGCTATCGACTCACGCGGTAATCCGTGGTGGACGGAGGGCTGGTCGAACACGATCGCGACGCTCAATACCGCCGCCGCGACGCCGGGTCAATGCGGAGTGACATCGGGGACATGCAACGGCATACAGCGCTTCGCCGCACCTCCACCCACTACGTGCACTGGCTCGGGGACCCATGCCTCGGGTATCGCTATCCAAGCGTCCTCAGGCACGGTGTGGTTTGACAACTCGCTGACCGCTCAGGTCGGATCGTTTAGTCCGCTGACTGACACCTTCGCTATGACCAGCCTTAGCAATTGCGGCGCCCACCCACACGACGGACTGAACCTCGACGGCGGCGGGAACGTTTGGTTCGACGAGGAGTTTGCAAACGCGCTCGGAGAGCTGGTCCCGCCACCGCCGCCTACACCATCCCGGCTGCTGACGTTCGGCAAGACCGTCGTTGGCGGGACGTCGGATTCGTTTGTGGCCAACCGCAAGCGGGTGCACCGCTACACCCTCTCGACGACCGGATTCGTGACGAACGTGAGCATATACCTCGCGCCTACGTCAAACTCCGGCCAGCAGGTGATAAAGGGCGTGATCTACTCCGACGCCTCAGGCAAACCCGAAACGCTGTTGGGCGTCACCGAACAGCTGACGTTCTCGAGCACCAACTCGCCTAACTGGTACGCCCTTCAGTTCCCCTCCCCGCTGCATTTGAGCGCCGGCAGCTATTGGATCGGGATTATCACGGGCGGCGCGGAAAGGATCATCGGCTACCGCTATGACAGCGTAGAAGGCTCGCGCGACTACAACGAAAACTCCTACAGCTCGGGTCCGACCAACCCCTTTGGGACGCCAACCGTCGACAACATACAGGCCTCCCTGTACGCCACCTACACCGCCCCGCCGACAATCACAGGAACGGCTCAGCAGGGCCAAACGCTGACCGAGGTCCACGGTACGTGGGCGAACAGCCCGACGAGCTACGCCTACCAGTGGCAGCAATGCGACAACCTGGGCAACGGCTGCCTGCCGATCTCGGGCGCCAGCGGCCAGACCTACGTGCCAGCCGCTGGCGACGTTGGTCACACGCTGAGGGTTCAAGAGACTGCCACCAACTCGAGCGGGTCGAGCGAACCCGCCACGTCCGAAGCGACGGCGACGGTGTTGCCGCCGGCCCCGACCGTCGTCACCCAGGCTGCGAGTGCGATCGCGGCAACCTCCGCCACGCTGAACGCGACGGTCAACCCCAACGGCGGCAACGTCACGACCTGCACCTTCGAATACGGCACGACCACCGCCTACGGCTCGAGCGCGGCCTGCAGCTCGCTCCCGGGCTCAGGCGCGAGCCCGGTGGCGGTGTCGGCGGCGATCAGCGGCCTCACGCCTAACACCACCTACCACCTCCGGATCTCGGCGACCAACGCCGGCGGCACGAGCAAAGGCGCGGATGCAAGCTTCAAAACGCTGAGTGGGCCCACGGTCACGACTGAAGCGGCCAGCGTGATCGCGCAGACGACGGCCACCCTGAACGCCAAAGTCAACCCAAACGGCTCGAACGTCACCGCATGCAGCTTCGAATACGGCACCACTACCTCCTACGGCTCGAGCGCGCCCTGCAGCTCGCTGCCAGGTTCAGGCTCGAGCCCGGTGGTCGTGTCGGCGGCGATCAGCGGCCTCACCGCGAACACCACCTACCACTTCCGGATCTCCGCCACCAACGCCACCGGCACCAGCAAAGGCGCGGATGCAAGCTTCAAAACGCTAACTGG